>JAPLPK010000037.1 GCA_026400275.1 Burkholderiales bacterium | reverse complement strand
GCGGTCTGCGCATCCCTGGCCTCGGGCGGTCTGCTGCGTTGCAAATCCTCGCCATAGCCCAAGCTATGTCTGCGGTTTGCGCCTTGCATCCCATCCCGAGCCAGGGCACGCAGCCTCGCGGGGACTTATTCAGCGTCGCCCTAACCGTCCAGGTTGATTTTGTTTGTCAGCTCCTGCAGCACCGCTGCGGCGCGGTCGTTTTCTACCTGGCAGGTGCCGGCCGCATGGTGGCCGCCGCCGCCGTACTGCAGCATAAGCTCGCCCACATTGGTTTTGCTGCTGCGGTCCAGGATGGACTTGCCGGTGGCAAACACGGTGTTCTGTTTCTGCACGCCCCACATCACGTGGATGGAAATATTGGTTTGCGGAAACAGCGCGTAAATCATGAAGCGGTTGGTCGCCCAGATGGTTTCTTCCTGGCGTAGGTCCAGCACCACCAGGTTTTTATGCACAGTGGCGCAGCGCTCGATCTGGGCCTTGGCCTTGGTGGCGTGTTCCTGGTAGACCTCGACGCGCTCCTTGACGTCTGGCAGCTTCAGGATGTCGTCGATGCCGTGGTTGCGGCAGTACTGGATCAGATCCATCATCAGTGCGTAGTTGCTGATGCGGAATTCGCGGAAGCGCCCCAGGCCGGTACGCGCATCCATCAGGTAATTGAGCAGCACCCAGCCGGTGGGGTGGATGATTTCATCGCGCACATACTGGGCCGAGTCGGCTTTGTCCACGGCATCCATCATTTCATTGGTGATGTTCGGGAAGGCCTTGGCACCGCCGTAATAGTCATACACCACGCGGGCGGCCGATGGGGCTTTGGCGTCGATGATGTGGTTTTTCAGCCCGCTTTGGTTGCGTATGGTTTCTGACAGGTGGTGGTCAAACGCCAGATGGGCACCGGCCACGTAGGGCAGGTTGGTGGTGATGTCGCGGGCGGTGATATCCACTTTGCCGTCTTGCATGTCCTTGGGATGGACGAATTTGATTTCATCCACCAAGTCCAGTTCGTTCAGCAGCACCGCGCATACCAGGCCATCGAAGTCACTGCGCGTGACCAAGCGGAATTTTTCTGTGCCCATGGAATCCATCCTTTATAAAGAAGACGCAAACGATCACGTAAAGCGTCTTGATTATGCGTCCAAGGTGCAGGGCGGTAGGCCTCAGTAGCTACCTGGCAGAAGAATGTTTTTGTCTACGTTGGCGATCTGGGTATGGCCACAAAAAGCCATGGTGACGTCCAGTTCCTTGTGCAGGATTTCCAGGCATTTAGTGACCCCGGCCTCGCCCATCGCGCCCAGCCCATATAGAAAGCTGCGGCCTATCATCGTTCCGCGTGCGCCGAGTGCCCAGGCCTTCAGTACGTCCTGGCCCGAGCGGATGCCGCTGTCCATCCAGACTTCGATGTCCGAACCCACTGCGTCGGCAATGGCTGGCAAGGCTTCGATCGCACTGGGGGCGCCGTCCAGCTGCCGCCCGCCGTGGTTGGACACCACCAGGGCGTCAGCGCCGCTATTGACTGCCAGTTGCGCATCTTCCAGGTCCATGATGCCTTTCAGGATGAGTTTGCCGCCCCAGCGCTGCTTGATCCATTCCACATCGCTCCAGTCCAGTTGGGGGTCGAACTGCTCCTTGGTCCAGGCGCTCAGGGACGACATGTCACTCACATTCTTGGCGTGGCCAACCAGATTGCCGAACGTGTGGCGGCGCGTGCCCGCCATGCCCAGGCACCAGCGCGGTTTGGTCATGAGGTTCAAGATGTTTCTCAGCGTCGGCTTGGGCGGTGCGGTCATGCCGTTCTTCAAGTCCTTGTGGCGTTGGCCCAGCACCTGCAAGTCCAGTGTGAGCACCAGGGCTGAGCAGCCTGCGGCCTTGGCGCGGTCCATCAGGGCCTCCATAAAAGCGCGGTCGCGCATCCAGTAGAGTTGGAACCAGAACGGGGCCTTGGTGTGGGCGGCAATATCTTCCAGCGAGCAGATGCTCATGGTGGACAGCGTGAAAGGGATGCCAAACTTCTCTGCAGCCCGGGCCGCCAGGATTTCTCCGTCGGCATGCTGCATGCCGGTCAGGCCGGTGGGCGCAATCGCAACGGGCATGGCGGCGTCTTGCCCCACCAACTTTACCCGTGTGCTGCGATTGGCCATATTGACGGCTACCCGCTGGCGCAGCTTGATCTTTTGAAAGTCCTCGGAGTTCGCTCGGTAAGTGCTTTCGGTCCACGAGCCGGAGTCGGCGTAGTCGTAGAACATGCGGGGGACACGCTTTTGCGCCAGAACGCGCAGATCTTCAATATTGGTAATGACGTTGGGCACACGGTTCTCCTGAATGCTCTGGATGCTAGCGGGCTTGGGTAGGGTGCGGGCTGAAGAAATTTTGGAGTCAACCGCATTTTTCTCACATGGTTTACTTTTGCGCAAAATTCCGTTGTAGAATACAAGGCTGCGCGGCTGTAGCTCAGTTGGATAGAGTACTTGGCTACGAACCAAGGGGTCGTGGGTTCAATTCCTGCCAGCCGCACCAAAATGTAAAAACCCGCAATCGCAAGATTCCGGGTTTTTTTACGTCTATTTTTTGGGTTTTAGTTAAACAGGCGTCGATTCGTTGTAGAATACAAGGCTTAGCGGCTGTAGCTCAGTTGGATAGAGTACTTGGCTACGAACCAAGGGGTCGTGGGTTCAATTCCTGCCAGCCGCACCAAACGTATAAGCCCGCAATCGTAAGATTGCGGGCTTTTTACATTGTGCTGTGAGGTGCCACCATCCATGAGCAAAGCCTTTACACGCGAAAGTGATGCGGAAGACGACGACGGCGACGTTTCTCCTTCGGTAGCCTTGCCTGCCGGCAGCAAGAACTACATGACGCCCGAGGGCTGTGCCCGCTTGCGCGCCGAATTCAATACATTGATGGAAGTCGAGCGCCCCAAGATCGTGGATGTGGTCTATTGGGCCGCCAGCAACGGCGACCGCTCTGAAAACGGCGATTACCTGTACGGTAAAAAACGCCTGCGGGAAATTGACCGACGCATCCGCTTTTTAACCAAGCGCCTTGAAATTGCGGAAGTGGTGGACCCATCGGTTCATTTCGGTAGCGATCAGGTGTTTTTTGGTGCCACGGTGGCGTACGAAGACGCCTCGGGCCAGCAACGCACGGTGACGATACGCGGCATAGACGAAGCCGATACCTCCCAGGGGCAGGTCAGCTGGGTATCGCCGATCGCGCGGGCGCTGTTGAAAGCCCGGGTGGGTGATGTCGTGCGCTTGCAGTCACCTGTTGGAATGCAGGACATCGAGGTGCTGCATGTGAACTACCCTGCGCCAGGAGCGGCGGCCTAGCGGCAGACCGGGGCGGCCTCAGGACGCCGGTGTGATGCGCTGGGCCCGGATCACCGAAGGTGTGCGCTGCACGTGGCGCAGCGCTACCTCCAGATGTGCCTGGTCGCGCACCGAGATCACGAAGCGCAGGTCGTTTGCGCCATGCGCTTCTTCTTGACCCATATCGACCTGGGTGATGTCCACTTCGGCAATGGCCAGCGCGGCCGCAACCTTGGCCAGCACGCCTTTTCCGCTGGTGACGGTGACCACGATGCCGGTTTCAAACTGCCGCACCGGCTCGTCTGCCCAGTCCACTGCAATAAACCGTTCGCTGTCTTTGTACTGCAGGCGTTTGGCAACGGCACAATTGGCCGTGTGCACCGCCAAACCTTCTCCGCGTCCCAGGTAGCCAACGATGGCGTCTCCTGGAATGGGGCGACAGCAGCGTGCAAACTGCACCGATGTGTTCTCGCTACCGTCCAGGATGACTGCGCCCTGTGACACGCTTTCATGCGCCATATAGCGCTCGCGGGACAGCAGCAACGCGTCGGGCTTCTCGCCTTTTTCCGCCAGGAGATGCACCAAGCGTTTGGCGACGATGCTGGCAACGCGTTTGCCTAGGCTGATGTCGGTCAGCAATTCAATCCGGCTGCGGTTGCCGGTGAAGCGCAGCAGTTTGTCCCAGATGGGTTGCTGTTCTGGCGTGGACTCGGGTAGCCGCTCCAGGCCTTCGGCACGCAGGGCCTGTGTGAGCAGTTTTTCTCCCATGCTTTCAGACTCAGTCTGCGCCATGCTTTTCAGGTGGTGGCGGATCTTGGATCGGGCCCTGCCGGTTCGCACAAAGCCTAGCCATGCCGGATTCGGGGCGGAGACCGATGCGGTGATGATCTCGATGATGTCGCCGTTGCGCAGCTCGGTGCGCAGTGGTACCTGCTCGCCATTGATTTTTGCCGCTACCGTGCGGTCACCCACATTGCTGTGGATGGCGTAGGCAAAGTCCACCACGGTCGCGCCGCGCGGCATGGCCATGATCTGGCTTTTGGGCGTGAAGACATACACGGCGTCGGGGAACAGGTCCACCTTGACGTGGTCCCAGAACTCTGCCGCGTCGCGGGTTTCATCCTGGATGTCGAGCAGGGATTGCAGCCATTTGGTGCCAAGACGCTCCGCTGTGGCGCTGTCGGAGTCGTTGGTTTTGTAGAGCCAATGGGCCGCCACGCCGGATTCGGCGACCAGGTGCATGGCCTCGGTGCGCATCTGGAATTCCACGTTCACCCCGGAGGGGCCCACTAGCGTGGTGTGTAGAGATTGGTAGCCGTTGAGCTTGGCAATCGCGATATGGTCCTTGAATTTGCCTGGTACCGGCTTGTACAGCTGGTGCAACACGCCTAAGGCGGTATAGCAGTCGGTGACACTGGAGACGATGACCCGGAATCCGTAAATATCCGTGACCTGGGCAAAGGTCAGGTGCTTGTCGGCCATCTTTTGGTAGATGGAATACAGGGTCTTTTCGCGCCCCGCGATCCGGACTTGCATGCCGGTTTGCGCAAAGGTGTTTTCCACCTCTTGCTGCACCTTTTGAACCAAATCGCGTCGTCGGTTCCGAGCCTTGGTCACGGCCTTGGCCAGAATGGCATAGCGCCACGGGCGAAGGTAGCGAAACGACAGGTCTTGCAGTTCGCGGTAGGTCTGGTTGAGTCCTAGGCGATGCGCGATGGGGGCGTAGATTTCCAGGGTTTCGGAGGCTATGCGACCCCATTTCGACCGGGGCATGTCGCCCATGGTGCGCATATTGTGGGTACGATCGGCTAGCTTGATCAGGATGACCCGCACGTCGCGGGCCATGGCAAGTAGCATTTTTCGGAACGACTCTGCCTGGTTTTCTTCGCGCGTGTTGAATTGCAGCTTGTCTAGTTTGGTCAAGCCATCGACCAACTCAGCGACCGGTGCGCCAAAGCGTTCGATCAGTTCCGATTTGGTCGTGCCGCAATCTTCCATGGCGTCATGCAGCAGAGCTGCCATCAACGCTTGAGCGTCCAGCTTCCAGGTGGCGCATTGGGCCGCAACTGCAATCGGGTGCGTGATATACGGTTCGCCGCTGTTGCGCAGCTGGCCAAGATGGGCCTCGTCAGCGAAGCGGTAGGCCTGACGCACTAGCTCCACGCTGGCGCTGTCTAGGTAGTCCAGGCTGGCGGTCAGGGCTGCAAAGCTGGCTGCTGCCGCATTGGCTGCAGCTGGGCTGGCTCCACGTCCGCCTTTATGGGTGTGCGGGACTGTGCTGCTGGCAGGGGAAGGCGTGTCACTCATGCTGCAAATATAGCGTGCCTGTCATATGGCGCAGCCGGGCAATAAAAAAGGCACCGAATTTCGGTGCCTTTTGAGGGGTGCAGGCCTGCAGAGATCAGTTTGGGACCTTTTTCAGCATTTCCAGGCCGATTTTTCCGTCAGCAATTTCGCGCAAAGCAGTGACTAGCGGCTTGTTCTTGCTCTCAATTTTAGGAGCATGGCCTTGGCTCAGCATGCGCGCGCGGTAAGTGGCTGCCAAAACCAGTTGAAAACGGTTCGGAATCTGCACCAGGCAATCTTCGACGGTGATACGGGCCATGAATTTCTCCAGAAAACTATGCAATGTTCAGGGATTTGAAGGTGTCGGCTCGGGCGCGGCGCTGGGCCGCAAATTTGAGCCGCTGGGCATGAACAATGGTTTTCATGTCGAAAACTGCCCGGTCAAATAGCTCGTTGATTATAACGAAGTCGAATTTATGCGCTTGCGCCATCTCGACGGCGGCGTTGGCCAAGCGTAATTCAATGACGTCTGGTGCATCTTCGCCACGCCGTTCAAGACGTGAGCGTAGCTCCTCCCAGCTGGGGGGCAGGATGAAGATCAGCACGGCATTGGCGAAAATCTGCTTGATCTGGATGGCGCCCTGGAAGTCGATTTCCAGAATCACATCCGCGCCCTGGGCCATACGTTCTTCAATAGCTTTTTTGGACGTTCCGTAGCGGTTACCGTGGACCTCAGCCCATTCCACAAAGGCATCGGCTTTGACCATTGCGTCGAACTCGGGTTGCGAGGCGAAAAAATATTCGCGGCCGTGCTTTTCCTGGCCGCGCGGCGCACGGGTAGTGTGCGATACCGAGGGCTGCACCTTTGAGTCCAGCTCCATCAGGGCCTTAACCAGGCTGGATTTCCCCGCGCCGCTGGGAGCGGCAACCACAATTAAATTTCCAGGATAGTCCATGGTGCTGGTGCGTCGGTGACGGCTGAAAAATGGCACATTCTATATTTGCCATTAATGCCCATGGGCCAAGGCGGCTGCGTTGGTCTGCGTCGCAACTTGTCGGCAATCGCTGACAATACGGCCTATGAATTGGTTAAACGAAGTGAAATGGGACGCCCAAGGGCTGGTTCCCGTGATTGCACAAGAAGCCTCCAGTGGCGATGTGCTGATGTTCGCCTGGATGAACCGCGAGGCACTAGAAAAGACCGCCGCCCTGGGTCGTGCCGTGTATTTCAGTCGCTCGCGCAACCGCCTCTGGTTCAAGGGCGAAGAATCGGGCCATGTCCAGACGGTGCATGAAATCCGTCTGGACTGCGATAACGACGTGGTCTTGCTCAAGGTGACGCAGCAGGGCCATACCCCCGGTATTGCCTGCCATACAGGGCGCCACAGCTGTTTTTTCAGCGTGCTGGACACAGGAGCCGAGGGTGGGGCTGCCTGGAAAGCTACCGACCCGGTCTTGAAAGACCCGGAATCCATCTATAAATAAAGCTATGCAACTCCAAGACCCATTGGCCCGCCTGGCCGCCGTGATCGACAGCCGCAAACCAGCACTTGGCGGCGACCCCAGCGCCAGTTATGTGGCACGCCTGCTCCACAAGGGGCCGGATGCCTTTTTGAAGAAGATTGGTGAAGAAGCCACCGAGGCCGTGATGGCCGCAAAAGATGCCGAGCATGGTGGGGCCACCCCCGCCCTGAAGGCCAAATTCGTCAACGAAGTGGCCGACCTGTGGTTCCACTCCATGGTGGCTCTGGCGCATTTTGATTTGAGCCCGGCCGACGTGATTGCTGAGCTGGAGCGCCGCGAAGGCACCAGCGGCATCGAGGAAAAAGCCCTGCGTAAGGTGCTGGCACGCGAGGCTCAGACTCCTGGAGCAGCCCATGAGTGACGTCATTGATGTACGTGCCGTGGATAGCGAGAAAGCCCAGGAGCTGAAGACTGTGGGCTGGGTCAGCTACATACTGCATCTGATCGTGGCCATTGGTGCCGTCATTCCTGGCGCGCAGCCCGGCGCGGCCTTGCTGATCGTGGCCCTGGTGATCGATCTGGTGAAGAAGGGCGAGGCCGAAGGCACCTGGCAGGCCAGCCATTTTTCCTGGCGTATCCGCACGGTGTTGTGGGCCGGTGTGCTGTATGTGGTGACCGCACCGCTGTGGTTTTTGTTCATCTTGCCCGGCTGGATTGCCTGGGGCTTGATTTCATTGTGGTTTTTGTACCGTATCGTGCGCGGCATGGTGGCTATGAATGCCAGCCAAGCAGTAGGAGATAGCCTGTGACAGCCCACCAGCACGATGCAAATTGCCTGTTTTGCAAGATTATTGCGGGGCAGATTCCATCCAAGAAAGTCTATGAAGACGAAGAACTTTTCGTGTTCCATGACATCCATCCCTGGGCGCCGGTACATTTTCTGATGGTGCCAAAACTGCATATTCCGTCCATGGCGCAGCTGCAGCCTGAACACGCGGCGCTGGTTGGGCGCATGATGGTGTTGGCGCCACAGTTGGCAGCGCAGGAGGGTTGCAGGCCCTACCCGCAAGGCGGTTTTAGGGTGATTGCGAATACCGGCGATGATGGCGGGCAGGAGGTGCACCATCTGCATTTGCACGTGATCGGCGGTCCGCGTCCCTGGCTGAAGGGCTAGGCATTTACCTGGCGGCCGGCCGCTGTTGTCATGCCTGCCGACTAGAATCAAACATACATTGTTAGGAGCATTCCATGGGTTCTTTTTCTATCTGGCATTGGTTGATCGTTCTGTTGATCGTGGTCATGGTGTTCGGCACCAAGAAGCTGAAGAACATGGGCAGCGACCTGGGTGGCGCGGTGAAGGGTTTCAAGGACGGCATGCGCGATGGCGCGACGACCGAAGAAGACAAGCCGGCAGCCCAAGTGGGCAGCACCACGGGCGCCCAAAAAACCACGATCGACGTGGAAGCCAAGACCAAGTCTTGAGCGCTGAGCAGATTCCACAGCTGTGATCGATCTCGGCATCTCGAAAATGGCGCTGATCGGCGCGGTGGCGTTGATCGTTATCGGGCCAGAAAAGCTGCCGCGCGTTGCGCGCACCGTGGGAACCTTGTTGGGCAAGGCGCAGCGCTATGTGGCCGACGTCAAGGCCGAAGTCAACCGGTCCATGGACCTGGACGAGCTGAAGAAAATGAAGGAAACGATGGAGGGTGCCGCGCGTGATGTGCACCAGTCCATCCAGACCAACGTCAGCGACTTTGAAAAGCAGGTGTCGGACGACGGCTCCAGCGCCCTGGCTGCGCCAGATTACGACTACACGCAATACCCTGAATACAAGCGCCCCCAAAAGCGCTGGCGGCTCAAGCAGGGTGCCACGCCGCAGTGGTTCAAGGCGCGTACCGGCGTGCGTACCAAGGCGCTCTCTGGTGCGGCCCGCGTGGCGCGCTACCGCCCCCAGAAAATCAATTAACAGAGGCCAGCCGGCCTCTTTGTCTGTTTGGGCATGCCCCAATGAATGTCCACGATGTCTGATCCACACAATAAGCAAGACGACGAACTAGCCGGAACTGAGCAGCCCTTTGTGCAGCACCTGATGGAGCTGCGCGACCGCCTGGTGAAGGCCTTGCTGGCCGTGTTGGTGGCCGCCGGTGGGCTGGCGCTGTATCCCGGCCCGGCGCGTCTGTACGACTTGCTGGCCTCGCCCTTGGTAGCGGCCATGCCAGAAGGTAGTACGCTGATTGCCACTTCGGTGATTTCACCTTTCATGGTGCCTATCCAGGTCATGTTTATGGCTGCGCTGATGATTGCGCTGCCGGTGGTGCTGTGGCAGGTGTGGGCCTTTGTGGCGCCTGGCCTGTATTCCCACGAAAAGAAGCTGGTGCTGCCCCTGGTGGTGTCGAGCACGCTGCTGTTCTTTGTGGGCGTGGCGTTTTGTTACTTCTTCGTGTTTGGCCAGGTGTTCAAGTTCATCCAGAACTTTGCGCCGCACAGCATCAAGGCAACGCCGGACGTCGAGGCCTATCTGAGCTTTGTGCTGACCATGTTCCTGGCCTTCGGTTTGGCCTTTGAGGTGCCTATCGTGGTGGTGGTGCTGGCGCGCATGGGTCTGGTCAGCATCGACAAGCTGAAGAGCTTTCGCGGCTACTTCGTGGTGCTCGCCTTCATCGTGGCTGCCGTCGTGACGCCGCCCGATGTGGTGTCCCAGCTGGCGCTGGCCATTCCCATGTGCCTGCTGTACGAGGTGGGCATCTGGGCGGCGCAGATTTTCATCAAGCACACCCAGGCTCCAGACGAAGAAGCGCCTACTTAGCCAAATTG
>JAPLPK010000234.1 GCA_026400275.1 Burkholderiales bacterium | reverse complement strand
GAGGTGATCACTTTGCGCTTGTCTTTAGGCAGGCTGGCGAACTGCTCTTTGGCCCAGCCGTCCAGGGTTTGCAGCTCTTTCACATAGGCTTCGCTATTGGCTTTGTAGCTGGCGGCGCCTTCGGGGTCGAGCTTGGCCAGACCTGCGGCGATGTTGCGTACGTACAGCACCACGTTTTCCGGGTTTTGCCAGGCGTGGGGGTCGGTTTCCACGCCCTTGCCGTCATCAGAAGCCATGGTGCGGGCCTTCACGCCGGTTGACGCAACCACCGTGGCGCCCTTGTAGCTGGCCGACTTGGCCAGCTTTTGCGCCCAGTGTTCAAAGCCCAGGCCGTTTACCACGAAGAGCTTGGACTGGACGATGCTTTTCGCATCCGCTGGCTTGGGCTCAAATTCGTGCGCGTCTTCGTTCGGGCCGACCAGGGTGCTGACACTGACGCGGTCGCCGCCCACCACGCGCACCAGGTCGCCCAGGATGCTGAAGCTGGCAACGACGGGGATTTTGTCGGCGGCATAGGTGGCGGTGCTGAGCACGGCGGCAGCCAGGGGGACGAGCAGTTTGCGGACGATGTTGTGCATGGGAACTTGGGGTTGGAGTAAAGAAATCAGTCAGGCCACGCGGTGCTCGCGCACCCAGTGGCGTTGCAGCCAGCCGCCGGGCGACAGCAGCAGCGAAGCCGCGTACAAAGCCCCGGCGCAGCCGATGATGGTGGGGCCGGAGGGCGTGTCGAAGTGGTAGGACAGCAGCAGCCCGCCCACGCCGGCCAGCATGGCCTGCAGGCTGGCGTTGACCAACTGGGCGGGTAGGGTGTCGTGCCAGAGCCGGGCCGATACGGCCGGGATCATCATCAGGCCCACGGCCATCAGAGTGCCCAGGGTCTGGAAGCCGGCCACCAGGTTGATCACCACCAGCATCAAAAATCCCTGTTGCCACAGCCAACCCCGCTTGCCGGCCGCGCTGAGGAAGACCGGATCAAAACTCTCCAGCACCAGGCCCCGGTAGGCGGCGGCTAGGGCCAGCACGCTGATGCTGGCCACCGTCGCCACCATTTGCAGGCCGGGCCCGTCCACGCCTAGCGCGCTACCGAACAGGATATGCAACAGGTCCAGCTGCGTGCCGTTGCGCGATATCAGGGTGACGCCCAGCGCCAGCGATACCAGGTAGATGGCGGCCAGGCTGGCGTCTTCCTTCAGCGCGGTGGCACGGCTGATCCAGCCGGCCAGCGCCGCCACCAGCATGCCTGCGACCACACCACCCAGTGCCATGGCCGTCAGCGACAGGCCGCAGAGCATGAAGCCAATGGCCACGCCGGGCAGGATGGCATGGCTGAGCGCATCGCCCAGCAGGCTCATGCGGCGCAGCGTCAAAAATACGCCCAGTGGTGCAGCGCTGAGCGACAAGGCCAGCGTGGCCACCAGCGCGCGGCGCATGAAGGCGAAGTCGGCAAACGGGGCAAAAGCGATGTCCCACAGGCTGTGCAGCATGGCCGTCATGCGGGCACTTTCTGGGCGGATAGCGCACGCACGGGCATCGGGTCCAACGTGTCTATGGCGCAAACTTCGGCGGTTTCGTCCCAAGCCTCGGCCATGGCGCGGGCGCGGCGCAGGTTGGCGTCGGTCATCACCTGCGCGGTCGGCCCCCAGGCCACCAGCTCACGCGCCAGCAGCAGGGTCTGCGGGAAGTGTTCACGCACCTGGGCGTCGTCGTGCAGTACGGCAATCACGGTGCGTTGCTGGCCATGCCACTGGCGCACCTGGCCCAGCAGGGCGGCGGTGGTTTTGCTGTCCATGGCGTTGAAGGGCTCGTCCAGCAGGATCAGTTGGGCGTCTTGCACCACCATGCGGGCAAACAGCACGCGCTGCAACTGTCCGCTGGACAAGGAACTGATGGGTCGCCGCCCAAAGCCATCCAGCCCCACGGCCTGCAGCGCCGCATCGGCGCGGGCTAGTTGCGCGGCATCCAGACCGCCCCAGGCACCCTGGCGCGGCCAGCAGCCCAGCAGCACGCAGTCGCGCACCTCTATGGGAAAGCCCCGGTCTATCTCGGCCAGCTGCGGCAGGTAGGCGATGCGCTGGCGCGGCACGGCCAAGTCCACCCGGCCCCCCCCCAGAGGCAGCAAACCCATGATGCTTTTCAGCAGCGTGCTTTTGCCCGAGCCATTCGGTCCCACCACGGCCGTCAACGAGCCAGATGCAAACTGCCCGCTGATGTGGTGCAGGGCAGGGTGCTGGCGGTAGCTGACCGTCAGGTTGTACAGCGTGACGTCATTCACCATGGCGCAATGTCCATATTGGCCCACGCCACGCCCAGCCAGAGTAGCGCCACCACGGGCAACAGGGTGAGCACGCGCAACCAGGCGGGCCAGGCCAGCACACTGCGCTGGAAGGTTTTTTGTAGGAAAGATGTGAACATGGCTTTACAAAATGCGGTGGCATAAGGCCACCCGGTTGCGGTAATAATGCAACCAGATTGCGGTTAATGTAATGCAACTTTGTTGCGTTATTGATTTTTTCGTCAAGATTTACAAAGCACCACGCCATGGCTTCATCGCTGCCCCCCTCTGTTGCCGACCCGATCGACGCGCTGCTGTCGGCCCACGGCCTGCGCCGCACCAGTGCCGCGCGCCTGGTGCTGGGTTGGCTGCTGGCCCACCCGGACACCAGTTACACCCATGCGCAGCTGCAGGCGGCCCTGGCCAGCGACAGCAGCGAAGCGCTGGACCGCGTCACTCTTTACCGCCTGATCGACCGCCTGACCCAGGTGGGCCTGCTGCTGTGCCGGGTGGACGCCAACCGCGTGCGCCGCTACCAGGCCATGCCGGCCAGCGTGCACGCCATCCCCCATTTCGAATGCCAAAGCTGCCACCGCGACAGCCCGTTGGCCGGCGCCCTGAAAGCCAATGCCAGTGATCTGGAGCGTGCCGCTCAGTCCGCCATCGCGGCCCTCCAAGCCTTGGGCTACCAGGACATGAGCATGGACTTCGCAGTGCGCGGCGTGTGTATCGACTGTGCCGCCGGGGCCAGCGCGTGATCCGTACGGCGGGCCTGGCCTACCGCTACGCCAAAGGTTCGGAGCTGGTTTTTCCCGATATCGATATGCCCCAGGGCGGAACGTTGCTGCTCAAAGGACCGTCCGGTGCGGGCAAATCCACCTGGCTGGCATTGGCTGCCGGCCTGTTGCGGGCCAGCGGCGGCCACATCGAGGTCGCAGGGCAGAACTTGAATGCTCTAAAAAAAGTAGCTACTGACGCATGGCGGGCGAGCGCTATCGGCTTTTTACCCCAGCGTTTGCATTTGAGCGAAGCACTGACCGTGCGCGGCAACCTGGCCATGGCGCAGTGGGCTGCCGGCGTGGCCGACGACCCTCAGGCGGTGCAATCCACACTGGACGTGCTGGGCCTGACCGAGCTGGCCCAGCGCAAACCCAGCCAGCTGTCTGGCGGCCAGGCCCAGCGTGTGGCGTTAGCCCGGGCCGTGCTGTTGCAGCCCAAGGTGATATTGGCCGACGAGCCCACCGCCAGCCTGGACGACGATGCGGCGCAGGCGGCCCTGGCCCTGCTGCAAAGCAGTGCCGCCCGCTGCCAGGCCACCCTGGTTATCGCCACGCACGACGCGCGGGTGGCGGCCGCTTTGCCCCATGCAGTTACATGTCAAATCGGCCTGCAGCGTACGCATAAACTGCGCGAGAAGCTATGAAAATAGTAGCAATAGCCTTTAAATATCTCTGGTCGCGCCCCCTGGCCGCGTCGCTGAACCTGTTGCTGCTGGCGCTGGGCCTGGCGTCCATCACCTTCGTGTGGGTCACCAGCGAGCAGATGGACCGCTCTTTTGACCGCGACCTGGCCGGCATCGACGCCGTGGTCGGCGCCAAGGGCAGCCCCATGCAGCTGATATTGGCCGGCGTATTCCATATTGACGTGCCGCCCGGCAACATCCCGCTCACCGCCGTGCAAGAGCTGGAAAAAGACAAGCGCGTGGCCAAGCTGATTCCCATCAGCCTGGGCGACACATTTCGCGGCTTTCGCGTCGTCGGCACCACCACTGCCTACGCCGAGCATTACGATGCCAAGCTGGCCACCGGCAGCATGTGGACCCAGCCCATGCAGGCCGTGGTGGGAGCCCAGGTCGCGCAGAACACCGGCCTGGCCATGGGCAATAAGTTCTACGGCTCGCACGGCCTGGGCGGCGGCGGCCATATCCACGGCGACTTCCCGTACTTGGTGACCGGCGTACTCGCCCCGTGCGGCTGCGTGCTGGACCGGCTGGTGCTGACGGCCACCGAATCGGTCTGGAAGGTGCATGAAAAAGCCACCGCCGTAGACGACGAAGACCAGAAGATCATGGAGGCCGAGCGCGAGATCACCCTGGCGCTGATCACCTATAAAAGCCCGCTGGCCGCCGTGACCTTCCCCCGCTACGTCAATACCACCACCGAAATGCAGGCCGCCGCGCCTGCGGTGGAAATCACCCGTCTGCTGCGCATGGTGGGGGGTGGTACCGATGTGCTGCGCGGCTTCGGCGCAGTACTTCTGCTGACCGCCGGCCTGAGCGTTTTCATCGCCCTGTGGAATGCGGTGCGCGAGCGCCGCGCCGACCTGGCCATGCTGCGCATGCTGGGCGCTTCGCCGTACAAGGTGGCTGGGTTGGTGCTGTGCGAGGCCCTGCTGCTAGCCGCAATGGCCACCGCGCTGGGCTTGCTGGGCGGCCACCTGCTGGCCCAGCTGGTGGGCAGCTGGCTGCAGGCCGAACGCTCGCTACCGCTGACCGGCTGGATCTGGCTGCCCTCCGAATGGTGGGTGCCACTGCTGGGTGGCGCGGTGGCCACTTTGGCTGCCGCCTTACCAGCGCTGGAAGCCTACCGGCTGGATGTCACAACCTTATTGAACACTCGCTAATTTTTTGACTCGGAGCTTTGCCATGACCAAAATCACCACCGCCTTGCTGTTGACCCTGTCGGCCGCCAGTGCCTTTTCCGCCGAAGATATGAGTCAGGCCAAGGAAGACATCGCCCGCCACCGCGCCATGGCGGCGGCCCACGAAGCTGCCGCACTGTGCCGCGAAGCCGGCAAGGGCGAAGAAGTGTGCTTCAAGGAATTGCAAGCCGCCTGCAAGGGCATCGCCATCGGCAAATTCTGCGGCATGAAGCACGAGCATTAAAGTTACAACCCACAAAGAAGCCACCGGAGCACGCCATGAAACTCGCCGCCATCGCCCTGCTGAGCGCATTGACCCTGGGCTCTGCGCTGGCGCAGACGCAGCCTCTGGGCTCTATCGACCTGCCGGCCGGCTCTGGTCCCGGCTACCACAGTCCCAACAGCCCGTTTGCCCCCCTGCAGGAGCGCTCAGACGTGGTGCCCTGGTCGGTACTGACCGCCGTGAAGACCCGGGCCGAAAAAAACCGCATCCTGCCCAATTTCGGCCTTCCCCAGCTCGCTTTGCACCAGAAGGTGCAGCGCGTTCAGGGCTTCATGATGCCGCTGGAGCCCGGGGAGAAGCAAAAACACTTTCTGCTGACCTCTGTGCCCCTGACCTGCTCCTTTTGTTTGCCAGGCGGGCCAGAGAGCATGGTCGAGATAAAAACCAAGACTCCCGTGAAATACAGCATGGAACCCGTGGTTGTGGAAGGGCGTTTTGCGGTTCTGAACGATGACCCCTACGGTTTGTATTACCGTATGGTGGACGCAAACGCGGTGAAGTAGCGCGCTAATTCACCTCTGCCGGTAACGGTGTGAATGCGTCTATAGAATGACAGCATGGCCACCAAAATTCCCAAAAAGCCACCGCCGCCCGTCAACCAGCCGTCTAAATCCGACGACGGCGATTCGGTCGTGCTTGAGCGTCTCACCGAAAAGATCAAGCCGCCGCACATGTACCAGGTGCTGCTGCTCAACGATGATTACACCCCCATGGAGTTCGTGGTGGTGGTGATCCAGGAGTTTTTCAACAAAGACCGCGAAACCGCCACCCAGATCATGCTCAAGATCCATCTGGATGGAAAAGCCGTGTGCGGCGTGTACTCCAAGGACGTGGCTGCCACCAAGGTAGACCAGGTTTTGGAGGCTGCCAAACAGTCTGGACACCCGCTACAGTGTGTCAGCGAGCCGTTGGAATAACGGCTGCTTGAATAAGTCAAATTGCATCCCAAGTAGAGTGCGTCATCAGAGTGTTGTAACAGCAAGGCAAAAAAGGAATTCACATGATTGCCCAAGAATTGGAAGTCAGTTTGCACATGGCATTTGTGGAAGCGCGCCAGCAACGCCACGAATTTATTACGGTTGAGCACCTGCTGCTGGCTTTGCTGGACAACCCCAGCGCGGCCGAAGTCCTGCGCGCCTGCTCCGCGAACATTGACGACTTGCGTAAGTCGCTGAGCAACTTCATCAAGGACAACACGCCCCAGGTCGCCGGCACTGACGATGTGGACACCCAGCCCACGTTGGGATTCCAGCGCGTGATCCAGCGCGCCATCATGCACGTGCAGTCCACCGGCAGCGGCAAGAAAGAAGTCACCGGCGCAAATGTGCTGGTTGCCATCTTTGGAGAAAAGGATTCGCATGCCGTCTACT
>JAPLPK010000078.1 GCA_026400275.1 Burkholderiales bacterium | reverse complement strand
TTCATTTTTACAACCACACCGTTCCACCAGGAGACAAACCATGAACGCTAAGAGAAAACTGCTCGCATTGACCGCTGGCCTCGCATTGGCTGGCTTCAGCAGCTTCGCATCGGCCCAGGAAATCTACATACCCTTGATTTCCAAGGGCTTCCAGCACCAGTTCTGGCAAGCGGTCAAACAGGGCGCAGACCAGGCCGGTAAGGATTACAAGGTGAAAGTCACCTTCGAAGGCCCAGAAACGGAGCAACAGGTGGATAAGCAAATCGATATGCTGTCTGCTGCGCTGGCCAAAAAGCCAGCAGCCATTGGTTTTGCCGCACTGGACAGCAAGGCCGCCATTCCACTGCTGAAAAAGGCCCAGGCCGCCAAGATTCCAGTCATCGCGTTTGACTCGGGTGTGGACAGCGATATCGCGCTGACCACCGCACAGACCGACAGCAAAGCCGCTGCGGCACTGGCGGCAGACAAGATGGCCGAAAAGATTGGCGGCGAGGGTGAAGTCGCCGTGATTGGCCACGACCAGACCAGCACCACCGGCACCGACCGCCGCGACGGCTTTGTGGACCAGATCAAATCCAAGTACCCCAAGATCAAGGTAGTGGACATCCAGTACGGCGGTGGCGACCACCTCAAGTCAGCTGAAATCGCCAAGACCTTGCTGCAAGCCCACCCCCAGCTGAAGGGCATCTTCGGCACCAATGAAGGCTCGGCCATCGGTGCCGGTAAGGGTCTGAAGGAAGCCAAGAAGACCGGCGTGATCATCATCGGTTTTGACTCGGGCAAGGCCCAAAAAGACATGATCAATGACGGCACCATCGCCGGCGCCATCACGCAAAACCCGGTAGGCATTGGCTACAAGACGGTGGAAGCAGCCGTGAAGGCACTCAAGGGCGAGAAGCTGCCCAAGATCATCGACACCGGCTTCTACTACTACGACAAGAGCAATATGAAAGACGCCAAGATCGCGGCCGTTCTTTACGATTGATTCGTCTATGGGCAAGAGGATGCGGGGGCATCCCTTGTCCATTTTTCTGCCCGGGGAGGCATAGTGAACCGCTTACGTTCCCAACCTCTAGGGCCCCCTGGCAGTTATGTGCAGGAGGCAACCCTCCCAAGCACTCTCGCGCTAGGCAATCCATCTACCTGGGCATTGACGGCCTAGACACCCAAACACGAGTCACCGGACAAGCCTGACATGAGCAAAGTCACCAATTTGCGCGTCCTGGACGTGCGCTTCCCTACATCGCAACACCTGGATGGCTCGGATGCCATGAATCCGGACCCGGACTATTCTGCGGCCTACGTCATTCTGGAAACCGACCAACCCGGTCTGGAAGGCCACGGCCTGACCTTCACCATTGGCCGGGGTAACGAGATATGTTGTGCCGCCATTGAAGCCATGCGCCACTTGGTGGTCGGCCTGGACATGGACTGGGTCGCCGAGGATATGGGCCGCTTCTGGCGCTACATCACATCCGACAGCCAGCTGCGCTGGATTGGTCCAGATAAGGGCGCCATCCACCTGGCCACCGGTGCCGTGGTCAATGCGGTCTGGGACTTGTGGGCCAAGCAAGAAGGCGTGCCGGTTTGGAAGCTGGTCTCGCGCATGAGCCCGGAAGAAATTGTCAAACTCATCGACTTCCGCTACATCACCGACTGCATCACGCCCGAAGAAGCGCTGGCGCTGCTGAAGAAGCAAGCTGTGGGCAAGGAAGCGCGCTGGGCCACGCTGGAGCGTGAAGGCTACCCCTGCTACACCACCTCGGCCGGCTGGCTGGGTTATGACGATGACAAGCTGCGCCGCCTGTGCAAAGAGGCCACCGACGCGGGCTTCAACCATATCAAACTCAAGGTGGGTCGCGACAAGGCCGACGATATCCGCCGCCTGCGTATTGCCCGCGAAGCGCTGGGGCCAGACCGCCACCTGATGATCGACGCCAACCAGGTCTGGGAAGTCAACCAGGCCGTGGAATGGGTGCGCGAACTGGCGTTTGCCAAACCCTGGTTCATCGAAGAGCCGACCAGCCCCGATGACATCGAAGGCCACCGCGTCATCCGTGAAGGTGTACACCCGGTCAAGGTCGCCACCGGCGAGATGTGCCAGAACCGCGTCATCTTCAAGCAGCTCATCATGCGAGGCGCCATTGATGTAGTGCAGATCGACTCCTGCCGCCTCGGCGGCGTGAACGAAATCCTGGCCGTGATGCTGATGGCGGCCAAGTACAACTTACCGGTGTGCCCGCATGCGGGTGGCGTGGGCCTGTGTGAATACGTGCAGCACCTGTCGATGATCGACTACCTGTGCATTGCCGGTACCCGGGAGGGACGCGTCATCGAATACGTGGACCACCTGCACGAGCACTTCCTGGAGCCCTGCGTGATCCAGAACGCGGCCTATATGCCCCCTCAGGCGCCAGGCTTCTCCATCGAGATGAAAGCAGCCTCGTTACAAGAATACCAATTCAAGCCCAAGGCCCGCGCCACGGCCTGATGTAGGGCAATGCCTGCCGCTGCCATGCAGCGGCTCAACAATAAATGAATAGGGAACGCGCATGGATTTGCATCTGAAAAACAAAGTGGTCATCGTGACCGGCGGCGCCAGCGGCATAGGCGCAGCCATCTCACTCACGCTGGCCCAAGAGGGCGCCATTCCGGTCATCCTGGGGAAAAGCCCCATGACCGCCGACTTTTCCGCCCAGATAAGCGAGTACCCGCATGCTTTCTTCCAGGTGGAGCTATCGGACGATGCGGCATGCAAGTCCGCCGTGGCCCAAACGCTGGAACGGTTTGGCCACCTCGACGGCCTGGTGAACAACGCAGGCGTCAACGACAGCATTGGTTTGGAGGCAGGGCGCGATGCTTTTGTCGGTTCACTGGAACGCAACCTGATCCACTACTACGTGATGGCGCATTACTGCGTGCCGCATCTGAAGGGGTCCAAGGGTGCCATCGTGAACGTGTCCTCCAAAACGGCGATTACCGGCCAGGGCAATACCAGCGGCTACTGCGCCTCGAAAGGGGCTCAGCTATCGTTGACGCGCGAATGGGCGGCCGCATTGTTGAACGACGGCGTGCGGGTGAATGCAGTCATACCCGCCGAGGTGATGACGCCGCTGTACGAGCGCTGGATCAGCAGCTTTGACAATGCCACTGAAAAGCTGGCCTCTATCACGGCCAAGATTCCGCTGGGCCACCGCATGACTACGTCGGAAGAGCTTGCACGCATGACGGTCTTCCTGCTGTCCGACGCGTCGTCCCACACCACCGGACAATGGATCTTCGTAGACGGCGGCTACACACATCTGGACCGCGCACTGTCCTGACACCCGCATTCATCAGGGCCTTCGCCATACAACTGTCGAATTCGAAAATCTCCCACATTCTGTTCGCCAGCTTTGAGTAGCAGGAGAACGCAAGCGCATTCAAAAGCCCCAGTGACGTCTACCTGGCCGCATCGATTGACCTTGGTCAATGGATCTGGTGGCCACTCTGGCTAGCATGGTTCCTTGTCAAAAAAGGAAGCATGGGTATGCAAGCATATTTTGTCGGCGGCGGTATTGGATCCATCGCAGGGGCCGCGTTCATGGTCCGCGATGCGAAAGTCCCCGGCTCGCACATCACCATTTTCGAGAGCACCCCGCTTCTGGGTGGCAGCCTGGATGCAGCCCTCCGGCCCGAGTCGGGTTACTCGCTGCGCGGCGGCCGCATGCTCACCACCGACCACTACGAATGCCTGTGGGATTTATTGAAGACGATACCGTCGCTCGATCACCCGGGTGAATCGATCTACAGCGAGACCGTGCGCTTCAACCAGGCGCACCCCGCCCACTCTCGCGCGCGCTTGGTAGACCACAACCGCTTCAAGCAAGACGTTTCGAGCATGGGCTTCACTAACGCGGACCGCATCGAACTGCTCAAACTGGTCGAGACATCGGAAGATGTCCTTGGCACAAGCCGCATCACCGATTGGCTTTCACCGCCCTTCTTTCAAACCAATTTTTGGTGGATGTGGCAAACCACGTTCGCCTTCCAACCCTGGCACAGCGCCGTTGAGCTCAAGCGCTATCTGCACCGCTTTATGAACGAGTTCCCGCGCATCGCGTCGCTGGCCGGCGTGAAGCGCACCGTCTACAACCAGAACGACTCTATCGTGCAACCGCTGGTGGCCTGGTTGCGCGAACAAGGTGTGCGTTTCGAGCATGGCACGACGGTCACCGACCTCGACCTGCACGATGCTGCGGGCAAGGTCCATGTGCAAGGCATGACACTGCACAATGCCCAAGGCGTGCGGCAGCTTGCCGTCGAAGCCGATGACCTGGTGTTTTTTCAAAATGCGTCGATGACCGATGCTTCCAGCACAGGCTCCATGGATGCACCCGCGCCCCAGCTCACCAAGGCAGATAGCCATGGCTGGGCCTTGTGGGAAAAGATTGCGCGCGGCCGGCCCGAGTTTGGCAACCCAGCGGCGTTCAACAGCAGCGTCAGCGAATCCTACTGGGCCTCGTTTACGGTGACCTGCACGCAGCCAGCATTCTTTGACCGCATGGAGACGTTTTCAGGCAATACCGCCGGCACGGGAGGGCTGGTGACCTTCAAGGACTCGCGCTGGCAGATGTCTATCGTGCTCTACCACCAGCCGCATTTTCGCAACCAGCCTGCGGACCAACAGGTATTCTGGGGCTACGCACTGCAGCCCGACCGCATCGGCGACTTTGTCGCCAAACCCCTGAGCGAATGCAGCGGAGCCGAGATACTGCAAGAGTTACGCGGCCACCTGAACTTCGACCCAGAGGTTTTAACCGGCGCCAACTGCGTGCCCTGCCGCATGCCCTACATCACCAGCATGTTCATGCCACGCGCCAAGTCCGACCGCCCCTTGCCCGTACCACTTTGTTCGCACAACCTGGCCTTCGTAAGCCAGTTTGTCGAAATCCCCGACGACGTGGTCTTTACCGTGGAGTATTCGGTACGAGCAGCACAGATGGCGGTATACCAACTGCTGAACGTGCAACGCGCTGTGCCACCGGTCACACGGCACGACCACTCACCCAAAGTTTTGCTGGATTCGCTGGTCAAGTCATTTAGCTGACCAGCGCCGTGCACGGCGGGAGTGGCGTAGTCGCAAAATACAGCTCCCACACTGCCACAGCACTCCATGGAAATCGAACTCAAACTCGCCCTGCCCTGCGCCGCCCCGGAAAGCCTGGCGCAGCGCCTGGGCCGCACCCCGCCCCTGGCACGGCGCAAGCCCCAAATACTGCAACTGCACAACGTCTACTACGACACACCAGACCAGCGCCTGCGCCAGCAGCGCATTGCCTTGCGCATACGCAAAGTAGATGGCAACGGCACACCGCAATGGCTGCAAACGCTGAAAACCGCAGGCAGCAGCACTTCCGCCCTGAGCCAGCGCGGCGAGTGGGAAACGCCCGTACCGGATGAAAACCTGGTGCGCGCCGCACTGAACAACACGCCCTGGCCCGAATTGGACCCGGACGGCAGCCTGTTCGCTGCGCTGCAGCCCTGCTTTGCCACAACTTTCGAGCGCACGCTATGGACCGTGCGCCAACGCGACGGCAGCGTGGTCGAAGTGGCCCTGGACCGTGGCAACACCGTAGTCCAGGACCAACAAGCCCCCATTTGCGAACTGGAGCTGGAACTGCTGGCCGGCCCACCACAAGCGCTGTTCGACCTAGCCCGACAAATTGCCCGCACGGTAGCGGTATTGCCTTCACAAACCAGCAAAGCCGCACGCGGCTACCAGTTAGCCCAGAACGCGCACGACGCCCCGCTACGTGCCAAAACCCTGGCTCAGTCAAAGAAACAGCCCATTGGCGAAGCTTCTCGCCAACTGCTGCGCGAAATGCTGGGCCAGCTGATGGCCAACCTGGACGCACTGCGCCGCAGCGAAGATCCAGAGCTGGTCCACCAGGCACGGATCGCTTGGCGCCGTTTCAGCAGCTTCTGGCGGCTGTGCAAAAAGCAGTTTCCAACCGAAGCTGTACCGTCTTGGGCCGCATTGCAGCCCCTGATGGGCACCCTCGGGCGGCTAAGAGACCTGGACGTAGCCCGCGCCAGCAGCTTGCCGGCATTGCACTCCGCATACACCCAGGGTCACGCACGGCGCGCGCCTGGCTGGCTCAAACTGATGTCGGACCTGGAACAAGCCGCACACGTGCAGCGCCAAGCCGCGCGGCAATTGCTGGAAGACCCACGCACGGGCGCCTGCCTACTGACCATAGTGGAATGGCTAGAAAGCCCACCCCATCCAGTGGAGCCCATGGCAAAACCAGCCCGGCCCCTGTCCGGCTGGGCCCGCAAGCGCATGCAGCGCCTGCACAAGAAACTGGAACAAGCCCAACAAGAGCCTCCTACGCTGGACGGCCTGCACCGCCTGCGCATTCTGGCCAAACGACTGCGCTATGGCGTCGATGCATTGCGCAGCGTGCTGCCAGCTAAACGAGCACAGCAATGGCACGCACAAGCCCTGCAGCTGCAAAGCCAGTTGGGCGCCCAGCGCGATGTAGCGCAAGCCGCAGCAATCGCCGAGCAGCTGCAGGCAGACCCGGTACTGCAGGCCTTTTTGCATGGCGTGGTAGTAGGCCAGACGGCTACGTCGCCGCGGTGAGAACCTATTCAAGGTCTAAGGCGACGCTGAATAAGTCCCCGCGAGGCTGCGAGCTCTGGATCGGGATCGGATGCAAGGCGCAAACCGCAGA
>JAPLPK010000225.1 GCA_026400275.1 Burkholderiales bacterium | reverse complement strand
CCGGCGGCCAGCGCATCGACTTGCTGGGCGTGAAGAAAGAGGATCTGGTCGGCATCTGGAAAGACATCGGCATGCCCAGCGGCCATGCCTACGCCAAGGCCCTGCGCACGGTGAAGACCTGCGTGGGCTCTGAATGGTGCCGCATGGGCACGCAGGACAGCACCCAGATGGGCAAGGACCTGGAGCGCGCCCATTGGCGCATGTATGCACCGCACAAGGTGAAGTACGCCGTGTCGGGCTGCCCGCGCAACTGCGCCGAAGCCGGCATCAAGGACGTCGGCATCATCGGTGTGGACAGCGGCTGGGAGATGTACATCGCCGGCAACGGTGGTATCAAAACCGAAGTGGCGCACTTCTTCGTCAAGCTCAAGACCTCGGAAGAAGTGCTGGAGTACACCGGTGCCTTCATGCAGCTCTACCGCAAAGAGGGCTGGTACCTCGAGCGCACGGTGCATTACGTGAGCCGTGTGGGCCTGGACTATGTGAAGAAGCGCATCTTGGAAGACGCGGAAGGCCGCAAAGCCCTGAACGAAGAGCTGCTGTTCGCACTCGACGGCGAGCCCGACCCGTGGTTCGATTTTCAGGACGCGCAGGTGGACACCCGCCAGTTCGCGCCGGTAGCCGTCGCCTGAGCATGGAAGGAACCGACATGCAACGCCGAAGCCTGATCACAGCCGCCGCTGCAAGTGCCTTGGCACTGGCCCTGCCCGCTGCGAACGCGCAGGTGGCGGACCTGAGCGACGCCATCAACAAAGCCGGCCGTCAGCGTATGCTGAGCCAGCGCATGGGCAAGGCCTGGCTGGCCATGCTGCTGAGCGTGGAGAAAACCAGCGCGCAGCTGGTGCTGGACAAGTCCATCACCCTGTTCGACCGGCAGCTGCTAGAGCTCAAAGCCTTTGCGCCCAACGCCGAGGTGCTGGCCACCTACGCCAAACTCGATGGGGCCTGGAGCGACTACAAAACCCTGTTGGTGGGCAAAGCACCAACCCGCGAGGCAGCGGCCGCCCTGCTGCAGAGCTCAACAAAGCGCGCAGCGAATTTACCGCCGCGATGCAGCTACTCAAAAGCGCACCGGAAGCTACCTCGCGCATCCAAGATGAGCTGGCCCTGGCAGACGCCCAGTGGGTGTTTTTTGACAATGCCTTGCAGAACCTGCAAGAGGGCGCGCAACGCCCACGCCCGATGGCCGATGTGTACCTGGCCAGCGAAAACCTGCTCACCGTGATGGACCGGGTGACCGGCCTGTATGCGGCCATCAAAACCTCATAAACACCCAATCAGCCTCTGGCGCACACAGAACTTGCGCCAACAGCTATCAAAACAATAGCATTCAGGAGAAACCGCATGACCGAATGGACCCGCATCTGCACCCTTGAAGACATCCCCGTGCTGGGCTCCCGCCGCGTGGAGCGCAGCACCGGACTCGATGTCGCCATCTTCCGCAACAGCCAAAACGAGGTGTTTGCGTTATTAGACCGCTGCCCGCACAAAGGCGGCCCGCTCTCCCAAGGCATTGTGTTCGGCACCAGCGTGGCCTGCCCGCTGCACAACTGGACCATCGGCCTGTGCGACGGCCAGGCCAGCGCGCCCGATGAAGGCTGCACACCGAAGTTCAGCGTGAAGCTGGAAGAGGGCTCGGTGTATTTGATGGCCTCTGAATTGCAAAGCCACGGCACCGATTTGGTGCGCCCCATCGCAGGGCCAAAAAAGCGCACCAGCACGGCAGCTTGACGCGCACATGGCCATGGTCAACGAAACTCGCTCTACCTGCCCCTACTGCGGTGTGGGCTGTGGCGTCATCATCCAGAGCTCGGGGAACCAGATCACCGGCGTCAGGGGCGATCCGCAGCATCCGGCCCACTTCGGCCGGCTGTGCTCCAAAGGCAGCACCCTGCATCTGACCGCCACCGCCGAAGTCACCCTGCAAACCCGCCTGCTG
>JAPLPK010000175.1 GCA_026400275.1 Burkholderiales bacterium | reverse complement strand
CCCGACTTTTCGGCGGGCAGCTCGAAGCGGGGCGCCAGCTCTGGCGGCAGCAGGGCGGGATCGGGCAGGGCGGCCGTTGGCGGCGCAGGCGGCTGCACCTCCGGCGCGGGAGCGACAACTTCGGGCTGGGGTGGTTTTTTCTTGAAAAAGCTGAACATTTGGTGCGTTCTTAGAATCAGCCATTCTATGAAACGTCATTTACTCCTGTTGTGCTGCGGCCTGAGTGCCCTGGCCCACGCCCAAACTGCAGCGCCCGCGGTCACGCGGTGCGACCTGCCGAATGGCATGGCGGTCATCGTCCAACCCGACCACCGCGCCCCCACGGCTGTGCATATGCTGTGGGTGCGCGCCGGCTCCATCGACGAGATGGACGGCACTTCGGGTGTGGCCCACATCCTGGAGCACATGATGTTCAAGGGCACGCCCAGCCTGCCGCCGGGTGAGTTCTCGCGCCGCGTGGCCGCCCTGGGCGGGCGTGAAAACGCCTTTACCGCCAAGGACAACACCGGCTACTACCAGCAGATCCCCGCCACCAAGCTGGAAGCGGTGATGCAGCTGGAGGCCGACCGCTTTGCCCACAACCAGTGGTCTGACGATGAATTCAAGCGCGAGCTGGAGGTGGTGAAGGAAGAGCGCCGCATGCGCACCGAGGAGTCGCCACGCGCTTTGCTGAACGAGGCGCTGAACGCCACCGTCTTCATGGCCTCGTCCTACCGCCGCCCCGTGGTGGGCTGGATGAGCGACCTGGACGCCATGACGCCCGACGACGCCCGGGCCTTCTACCAGCGCTGGTACACCCCGGCAAACGCCGCTGTGGTGGTGGCCGGCGACGTGGACCCGGCCCAGGTCTGCCAGCTGGCCAGCAAGTACTACGGCAGCATCCCGGCGCGCGCCGTGCCGCCGCGCAAGCCCCGGCTGGAGCCGCTGCAGGCCGGCATCAAGCGCATGGACTTCAAGGCCCCGGCCGAGCAGGCCTATGTGACCCTGGCCTTCAAGATACCCGGCCTGGCCGATGACAACGACGACGCCCTGGCGCTGACCGTGCTGGCCGCCGTGCTGGACGGCTACAGCGGTGCCCGGCTGGACCGTGCGCTGACGCAGGAGCACGGCCAGCCGGGCGGCCCGGTGGCCGACAGCGCCGGCGCCTACAGCGGGCTGATCGGGCGAGGCCCGCAGCTGTTCATCCTGGAAGGCGTGCCGGCCAGCGGCCACACCACCGAGCAGGTTGAAGCCGCCTTGCGGGCCCAGGTGGCCCTGGTGGCGCAAAAGGGCGTGACCGAGGCCGAGCTGAACCGCGTCAAGACCCAGTGGGTCTCCAGCGAGGTCTACAAGCTGGACTCGGTGATGAACCAGGCGCGTGAATTGGGTGGCCACTGGGTGCAAGGCCTGCCGCTGGACACCAACCGGCGCCTGATTGAACGCCTGCGCGCCATCACCGGCGCCCAGGTGCAGGCCGTGGCCGCCCGCTATTTTGGTGACGACCTGCTGACCGTGGCGGCGCTGCGGCCCCAGCCGCTGGACCCGAACCGTCAAAAGTCCCGTGCCTTGCCCACCGGAGATCTGCGCTGATGAAAACTATTAAAAAGATAGCTGCTTGCGCAGTATTTATCTGCGCTGGAGGCCTTTTTTATGTACAAGCTGCGCAAGCTGCCATCCCCATACAGCACTGGACGCAGGGCGGCACCCAGGTCTATCTGGTACCCAGCCCCGGCATCCCCATGCTGGACGTGCAGATCGACTTCGACGCCGGCAGCCGCCGCGACCCCGTGGGCCAGACCGGCCTGGCCAGCCTGACGGCCGCCACGGCGGGGCGCGGCATACGGGCCAGTGCTGGCCAGCCCGCGCTGGATGAAAACGCCTTGGGCGAGGCCTGGGCCGACCTGGGCGCATCCTTCAGCAGCAGTGCCAGCGCCGACCGCATGGGCTTTGCGCTGCGCACCCTGACCTACCCTGACCTACTGGACAAGGCCGTGGCCCTGGCCGCCCGCCAACTGGCCGAGCCGGCCTTTCCCGAGGCGCTGTGGGAGCGCGAGCGCCCGCGCATCCTGGCGTCGCTGAAAGAGGCGAATACCCGGCCGGCGACGATTTCCGGCCGTGCTTTTTCAACTGCCGTGTACGGCGACCACCCGTACGGACGTGAGCTCACGCCCGAGACCCTGGCCCGCATCGGCGTGGCCGATATGCGCAAGCTGTACGCCAGCAGCATCCTGCCCTGCTATGCCACCGTCAGCCTGGTGGGGGCGGTGGAACGGGCGCAGGCGGAGCAACTGGTATCGCGCCTGCTGCAGCGCCTGCCGCAGACGGCGCAATGTCCGGCCCTGCCGGCTGTGCCCGAGGTGGCCCCTTTGCAAAAAGCCAGCGAGCAGCACATTGCCTTTGCTGCGGCCCAGGCCCAGGTGCTGCTGGGCCAGCCGGGATACGCGCGTTCTGACCCTGACTTTTTCCCGCTGCTGGTGGGCAACCACATCCTGGGCGGCGGGGGCTTTGGCTCGCGCCTGACCACCGAGGTGCGTGAGAAGCGCGGCCTGAGCTACAGCGTCTACAGCGCTTTTGCGCCGGGTCGGCATGCCGGCGCCTTCACCATCGGCCTGCAGACCCGGCCCGACCAGGCTGTGCAGGCGCTGCAGGTGGCGAGGGACGTGCTGGCCCGCTTCGTGGCCGAGGGCCCGACGGCTGCCGAGCTGCAGGCCGCCAAGGACAATCTGGAGGGTGGATTCGCCCTGCGCCTGGACAGCAACCGCAAATTGCTGGACAACGTGGCTAACATCGCCTGGAACCATCTGCCACTGGACTACCTGGACCACTGGACAGAACAGATTGAACGTGTGACCCAGGCCGACATCAAGGCCGCGTTCGCCCGCGTACTGCAACCCGAAAAAATGGCCACCGTAGTGGTCGGAGAAAACCCATGAGCACCCTGCAGCGCCCCACCAAATCCCCTGCCAAGAAGACCAAACCCCGCCCCTCGGACCCGCACCCGGTGGGCGGCAAGCCCGGCGAGGTGCGCATCATCGGCGGCCAGTGGAAACGCACCCGCCTGGCGGTAGCCTCCAAGCCCGGCCTGCGCCCCACGCCCGACCGGGTGCGCGAGACCCTGTTCAACTGGCTGGGCCAGGACCTGGGCGGCTGGCGCTGTGTGGATGCCTTTGCCGGCACCGGCGCGCTGGGCTTTGAGGCTGCGTCGCGCGGTGCAGCCAGCGTCCATCTCTACGAGCAAGACCCGGCGCTGGTGGCCCAGCTAAAAGCCACGCAAATCAAGCTGCAGGCCAGTGCCACGCAGATTCAGCGCGGCGATGGCGTGGCGGCTTTGCGCCAACTGGCTCCGTCCAGTGTGGACCTGGTGCTGCTGGACCCGCCGTTCGAGTCCGACCTGTATGCCGGCGCCCTGGCGGCAGCGGCGCGGGCCGTGCAGGCCCAGGGCTTTGTGTATCTGGAGGCGCCGGCCAAGTGGACCGACGAGTTATTGCAACCTCATGGCCTGCGTACCCACCGCTACCTCAAGGCGGGCGCGGTGCATGCCCATTTGCTGCAGCTGCTGGCGGCGGGAGATGCGGGGGGTGCGGCATGAATCCGCCGATTGTGGCCGTCTACCCCGGCACCTTCGACCCCATGACCCTGGGCCACGAGGACGTGGTGCGCCGCGCTACCCAGCTGTTTGGCAGCGTCATCGTGGCGGTGGCGGCGGGCCACCACAAGAAGACCTTGTTCAGCCTGGAACAGCGTATGGAGATGGTGCGTGAATCGGTCAAGGTCTATCCCCAGGTGCAGGTGGAAAGCTTCTCCGGCCTGCTGCGCGACTTCGTGGTGGCACGCGGCGCCAAGGCCATGGTGCGCGGCCTGCGCGCGGTGACCGACTTTGACTATGAATTCCAGCTGGCCGGCATGAACCGCACCCTGATGCCAGACGTGGAAACTGTCTTCCTCACCCCCAGCGACGGTTTTCAGTTTGTCTCCAGCACCTTTGTGCGCGAGATCGCTTTGCTGGGCGGCGAAGTGCATAAATTCGTCTCGCCCTTTGTGCAGCAGCAGCTGGATGCGAAGGTGCGCGAGCGGGCGGCACCCTGAGTCTTTACGTTCGGTATGGCGTCTGCGACGTTGGCGTGGGCAGCAAGCGGTCCAGCCAGTCCAGCAGCAGGCGGTTCACCGCAGCGGGTTGCTCCAGCGTCAGCATGTGGCCGCACCGGGGCAGCAGATGCAGCTCCGCAGCCGGCACCAGGGCAGCGATTTCGCGGGATAGTTCGGGGGGCGTCATCAGGTCGTCGGCGCCGCACAGCACCAGCGTCGGGCAGCGGGTTTGGCGCAGATGGAGGCGGGCGTCGGGCCGCTCCATCAGGGCCTGGTTCTGCCTTACCCACTGTGTGGTGTCGGCGCGTAAGACCAGCTCCCTGTAGCGCGCCGCCAGTGCTTTGTTGCAGGCCTGTTCACGCGAAAAGGCCATGGCGCTGCTGGCGCGCACGAATTCTGCGACCCGCCCGTCTTTGAACATCTGGATGGCATTTTCCCGTTGCCGCCGGTGGGCCTCGGTTTCCGGGCGGGCGTTGGTGCCCAGCAGGGCCAGCCCCAGGATGCGTTCGGGCGCTTGGCGCGCGGCCTCCATGGCCACCATGCCGCCCATGGAGGCGGCGCACAGCAGCAGTTGGCCCTGGTGTTCTTGCAATAGCGCCTGGGCCATGGCTTCGATCCGGGCGTGGCGTGTATGTACATCACTCACCATGGCACGCCAGCGCGGAGCTAGCGCGGCCAGCTGATCGCGCCATATTTCAGCGTCTGTGGCCAGTCCGGGTATCAATATCAATGCGGGCATGCGGAATCTTTTGGCGGCGGGGGTGGCGTTGAAGGCGGATTTGGGCCTATGCTGGACTTTTCAAAGTTCTAGAGGATAAGCCATGAAAATTCTGTTGCCCCTGGATGGCTCCGACGTGTCTTTGCAGGCGGTGCGGCAGGTGATCAGCCTGGTGCGCCAGGGCTTGCAGGCCAGCGTGGTGCTGGCCAATGTGCAAGAGCCCGCGCAGTTGTACGAGATGGTGATGGCCGCCGACCCTTTGCTGATCGAGCGGGCCAGTGCCCAGGCCGGTGCCCATGCGCTCAAGGCCGGCGAGGCTTTGTTGCGGGAGGCCGATATTCCTTTTGAGTGCGAGGTGGCCAGTGGTGACCCGGCCCATACCCTGATCGACATCGTGGAGCGCTACGGCTGCGATATGGTGGTGATGGGCGCGCGTGACAAAGGCAGCCTGCGCAGCGCCTTGCTGGGGTCGGTGTCGCATGAAGTTCTACATGCGGCCAAGGTGCCGGTGATGGTGATCAAACCACAGGAGGACGCCTGATGCCCTTCGGACCCTGGGCCGTCCGCCTCAGGCCATTGCTTGCGCTCAAGCAATGCGCGGCGGTGCTGGCGGCTAGCTCTTTGGCGCTGTCGGTCCAGGCGGCCGGCTTCCCTGGTAAAACCATCAGCATCATCGTGCCGTTTTCAGCTGGTGGCCCCACGGACCGGGTGGCGCGAGATCTGGCCGAGGCCTTGCGCAAGCCACTGGGCGGCATCAGCATCGTGGTGGACAACGTTGCTGGTGCCGGTAGCTCCATCGGGTCGGCCAAGGCCGCACGCGCCACGCCAGACGGCTATACCTTGCTGCTGAACCACATCGGCATGGCCACCATGCCCACCCTGGTGCGCAACCTGCCGTTCAAGGTGGAAGCAGATTTTGAATACCTGGGCCTGGTGGACGAGGTTCCCATGACACTGGTGAGTAAACCCAGCATGCCTGCCAGCAATTACAAAGAGCTGGCAGCCTGGATTGGGCAGAACAAGGGCCGTATCAATCTGGGCAATGCCGGGGTGGGCTCGGCCTCACACCTGTGCGGCTTGTTGTTTCAAAGTGCGCTGCAAGCCGATATGACTACCGTGCCCTACAAGGGAGCGGCACCGGCAATTACCGATCTGATTGGCGGCCAGATCGATCTGATGTGCGACCAGACCACCAACACTACCAACCAGATCGAGGCCAAAAAGGTCAAGGCATTCGCTGTAACGACAGCCAAGCGCCTGACCACGCCCCTGTTGAAAGACCTGCCGACCTTGCAGGAGCTCGGATTGAAGGACTTTGAGGTCACGATCTGGCATGGCCTCTACGCACCCAAGGGTACGCCAGCAGCTGTGTTGGCCAGGCTGAATGCGGCGCTGAAGGTTGCACTTAAAGACCCGGATTTCATCCGCAAGCAGGCTGATCAAGGGGCCGTCGTAGTTGCGGACAAACGCCTGGAGCCGGTGGAGCACAAGAAGTTTGTGGCCGCCGAAATTGCCAAATGGAGCCCCATCATCAAGGCTGCAGGCGTATACGCCGATTGAGCTCGGCGCAGCCGCTGCAAGCTACCAGGTCACGTCGGCATCTTCCTTGGCGCAGCGGTGCAGCATGGCGATAAAGGGCATGGCGCGCTGCTGCAAAGATACCGTGTCAGCCAGATGGGCCTTGGCTTCTGCAGTGGCTTCCTTGCGTTCCTGGTTGTCTTTTGCAACGGCAGCGTTCAGCGCGGCTTCGGCTGCCGCAAACTCGCTGACCAAAATGATGCCGTGGGCACCTGGCGTCTTACCGATGATTTCCAGTACCTGGCGTCCATTGGCTTCGTGCATGATGAGATCGCCGTCGGCTTTGGATTTGAATTTGTACAGCATGGAAAACCTTTTCAAAGAGGTGTCACTATTGTGCCCTTCTTGTGCGCAATAGACTGGCATCATCCGGCCTTGCATCCGGCCTTGCATCCGGCCTTGCATCCGGTTTGGAGCAGATGTTTTCAGTCCTTTTTTCAGGAGTATCTTGGTGAGCGATATCCATATGCAGCGTGAACACACTTTGGGTTTGTTGAATGCCCGCAAACTTGTCGGCGAATGGATCGAGCAGGCCGAAACCCGGCTGGGTATGAGCTGCAGCTACCAGCAAGGTGAGTCCAGCGACGAGATCAGCTTCCAGCGTCCGGGCGTGACCGGAACGGTGCAGATTACCGAGGACCGCTTTGTGTTGGACGCCGAGCTGGGTTTTCTGCTGAGTGCCTTCAAGGACAAGATCGAGTCTGAGGTAGCCCGGCGCATGGACAAGATGCTGGCCCAGGCGGTTTAGGCCGCTGTTTTATGGTGTTGGCTAGAGCTGCGCCTCTAGCCGCTTAGGATCACGTCCCTACACCTTATGCGTGGCCGTGTGTACAGTGGCGCCATTGTTTTTGAGATCGTTCATCTCTATTTTTGAGGATATTCCATGGCCACGAAACAGCCCGGCGACAGCGGCACCACTCCGGAGGGCGGCGCTTCCGCCAATCCATCTGTCAAGGATTCGGCCCAGCAGATATGGCTGGCGGGTTTGGGCGCATTCGCCAAGGCGCAGGAGGAGGGCGGCAAGGTGTTTGAAGCCTTGGTCAAAGAGGGGCTGGGCATGCAGCGCAAGTCCCAGGTCATGGCCGAAGAAAAAATCACCGAAGCCGCCAGCAAGATGACCAACCTTGCCCAGGGCATTACCGAGCGCGCCACCGGACAGTGGGACAAGCTAGAAAATATTTTTGAAGACAGGGTTGCCAAGGCTTTGAAGAAGCTGGGCGTGCCCTCGGCCCGCGATGTGGATTTGCTGCTGCAGCGGGTGGACGCCCTGACCCAGGCGGTGGAAGCACTCTCGGCCCGCGTCGACGATGGCAAGCCTGCTGCCAAGCGGGCGACCCCGCGTAAAACCGCAGCCGACGATAGCTCTGCGGAATAAGACAGGGGCTGTTACTCCTGGACTGAAAAAGGGTGCTGCGGCACCCTTTTTTGTGGTCTGTGCACCGATGACCCTAATAGCGCCATCCCTAGTTTTATCGCCGCATGGCCTGGGGTAGAGTGGGGCATTCATCACAGGGAAGACATCCATGGCGAAAAAAGCGCCGCGCCGCACTGCAGAACGCATTCTGGAGGTTTCGCTGGATCTGTTTAACCGGTTTGGAGAGCCGAACGTCTCCACCACACTGATCTCCGCCGAATTGTCTATTAGCCCCGGCAACCTCTATTACCACTATCCGGCCAAAGAAGAGCTGATCAACGCATTGTTCGACCGCTATGAGCGGGGTTTGACCGAGCTGCTCAATGCCAGCGACGGCGTGCGCGATGTAGAAGACGCATGGTTCTTCATGCACAGCCTGTTCGAGTTGATTTGGGAATACCGCTTTTTGTACCGTGACCTGAATGATTTGCTAAGCAATAACCGCCACCTGGAAACCCATTTCCAGTGGGTGCTGAAGAACAAGACACGGGCCTTGCGCGCCTTGCTGGACAGCATGGCCCAGGCCGGGGCCTTGCAGATCGATGCCCGCGAGACCGAAGCCACCGCCACCAGCATGGTGGTGGTGCTGACGTACTGGCTGAGCTTTGAATACGTGCGGGACCCGCGCCACGCCATGGAGCCGCAGAGCGCGCAGCTGGCGCCATTGCGCGGCGCCCACCATGTGCTCAATGTGCTGCTGCCTTATCTGGAAATGGGGCAGCGCATGCACCTGCTCAAACTGGTTTCTGCCTATAGTGACGGGGCTGCCAACGTAGCGGCCTGATTCCCCCAGCGAGCAACGCTGCCAACCCAGGAGACATGCCATGACAACGTGGACGACTTTTCCTTATCCGGGCGCTTTTGCTTTTGATGCGGCCAGCCTGGCCAAGAGCTGGCAGCGGCTGCACCAGCTGGATGTGGAGCCACCGCCAGGCGACGCCCGTCTACTGGAGGCCTGGGCGCTGTTCCACAACGGTGAATTCCAGCAAGCCACCGAAGCCGGGCTGGCACTGGGGAATGCGGGTATGAACGTGGCCAACAAGGCCTGCAGCATGTACGCCACCTATCTGGAGCCGCGTGAGAAGGCGCGGTTGGACCTGTTCCTAGACGTGGCCAAGCGTGCACAAGCCCAGGCCGAGTCCGAGCCGAGCAACGCCAATGCCTGGTACTGGCATGCCTATGCGCTGGGGCGTTACAGCCAGTGCATCAGCGTGGCCAAGGCGCTGGCCCTGGGCTTGGGCGGCAAGGTCAAAGATTCTTTGGAGCGCACCATCCGTTTGCAGCCGCACCATGTGGCGGCCCATGTGGCCCTGGGGGCCTTCCATGCCGAGGTGATTGACAAGGTTGGCCCCTTGATCGGCAGCATGACCTATGGCGTGAGCAAAGAGGAAAGCCTGCGCCTGCTGCGTGAGGCACTGCGTATGCATCCGAGCTCGGCCATTGCCCTGGTGGAATATGCGAATGCCTTGGTGATGCTGAATGGCGAGGCGTCCATGCCCGAGGCCACGCGTCTGTATGCGCAGGCCTCGGAGGTGGAGCCGCTCGACGCTTCCGAGCGGCTTACGGCGGACCTGGCCCGCGCCGAACTAGAGTCTTAGCTCGCGGTTTCCAGCAACCGGACTTCGCCGCGCAGCGAGAAGGACATGGCCTCTGTGATGGTGACGTCCACCATCTGGCCGATCAGGCGTTCAGGCCCTTGGAAGTTGACAGCCCGGTTGCATTCCGTGCGGCCCATCAGCTCCAGGCCATGGGCACCAGGGCGGCGTGAAGGGCCTTCCACCAAAATCCGCTGAACGGTACCCACCCGCTGGGCGGCAATGGAGCGCACGCTGTCGTTCAACACGGTCTGCAGGTGCTGCAGGCGTGCCAGTTTCACCTCGTGCGGGGTGTCGTCTGCCAAGTTGGCCGCCGGCGTGCCGGGGCGGGGGCTGAAGATAAAGCTGAAGCTGTTGTCATAACCCACGTCGTGCACCAGCTTCATCATTTTCTGGAAGTCTTCCTCGGTCTCGCCTGGAAAGCCCACGATGAAATCGCTACTCATGGCCATGTCAGGGCGTATCGCGCGCAGCTTGCGCACCGTGCTCTTGTATTCCATAGCGGTATAGCCGCGCTTCATGGCCATCAGGATGCGGTCGGAGCCGTGCTGCACCGGCAGGTGCAAATGGCTGACCAACTTGGGCAGCTTGTCGTAGGCATCGATCAGGCGCTGGGTGAACTCGTTCGGATGGCTGGTGGTGTAGCGGATGCGTTCGATGCCGGGAATGTCGGACACGTATTCCAGCAGCAGCGCGAAGTCGGCAATCTCGGCCCCCGACTTCGAATCCTTACCCATGCTGCCCCGGTAGGCGTTCACGTTCTGGCCCAAAAGCGTCACTTCCTTCACACCCTGGTCGGCCAGGCCGGCGACTTCCACCAGCACGTCGTCGAAGGGGCGTGAAACCTCTTCGCCGCGCGTGTAGGGCACCACGCAGTAGCTGCAGTATTTGGAGCAGCCTTCCATGATGCTGACAAAGGCCGATGCACCTTCTACGCGGGCCGGCGGCAGGTGGTCGAACTTCTCGATTTCCGGGAAGCTGATGTCCACCTGAGGCCGGCTTTGCAGCGCGCGCTGGTTCAGCATCTCGGGCAGACGGTGCAGGGTCTGCGGGCCAAACACCACGTCCACATAGGGTGCGCGGGCGATGATGGCTGCGCCCTCCTGGCTGGCCACGCAGCCGCCCACGCCAATTTGTACACCCTTCTTTTTCAGGTGCTTGATGCGACCCAGGTCGCTGAAGACCTTCTCTTGTGCCTTCTCGCGCACCGAGCAGGTGTTGAACAGGATCAGGTCGGCTTCGTCCACGTTCTGTGTGGTCTCATAGCCTTGCGCTGCATGCAGCACGTCCACCATCTTGTCCGAGTCGTACTCGTTCATCTGGCAGCCAAAGGTTTTGATAAAGACTTTTTTACTCATGGGGTACTTTCTGGGCAGGCGGTAGTAGCTCTAGGCCGCATGCCATTGCATTGCTTGGAATCGTGCTGGCGCCTGGGCTGGCGGCGCCAGGTGTCAGAGAAATCAGAAAAAGAAGAAGCGTTTGGGTTTGGTGCCGTTGCGTTCCAGGGCGGCCTCGGCCTCGGTCAGTATCCAGATTTCGGACAGCAAACCGCTGGTGTCGCGGGTGTAGTTCACCCACATGGTTTGTCCCACCAGGCTACCGGACAGCACCAGCAGATTGTTGGTGCCATGGATGCGTGCGCCGGGCGAGAGCTGATCGGCTTTGCCGTCCATTTCGACCTGGGGTGGCAGCGTTACTTGCAGCGATCCGCGCAATGCGCTGGCTGGGAAGTCTCGGGTCTGCGCCGCAACATTTAAAGAAAAAATGGCTGTGACGCAGAATATGACTGCGCTGATGGCTATAAAAAATATAGCAGAGAGGGAGCGTGATGGTGTAGGCATGCAGCGGTTCGTGGTGTACATCCAGAGGCTGGGTAGCTGCGATTTTACCGCGTGACCCCAGCTGCCACCTTGGACATGGTGCGCTGCGTAAAGATGGCTTGGATATTGCTCGATGTCATGGAATAGTCGCGGAATGGTCATAAACCGTCACTAGCATTGCGCCAGCTAAGGGGGAGCGCTAGTATGCAATCGGGGGTCTAGTTGTAATTTTTTGGTAACTGTTTAGACCTTTTGTCTCCAGCCTGGGCTGGGTGTTTGTAGATGTTGTTGCCTTGGCGCGCCGGTCTGCAAAACCCCTGATCTTTCACTGTCAACTGTCTCTCTGCTAGATAACGAAAAGGAAGTGATATGCCTCGTCAAATGTTCAAGCTCCTCGCTGTGTCGGCTGCCGCTGCTGTGGCACTGGGTAGCGCCCAGAATGCCTCGGCCCAATCGGCCCAGCTCGTTGCAGCGGCCAAGGCCGAAGGCGAGTTGACTGTGATCGCGCTGGCGCGATCGTGGTGTGGCTACGGCAAGATGATTGACGCCTTCAAGGCCAAGTACGGCATCAAGGTCAACGAACTCAACCCCGACGCTGGTTCTGGCGATGAACTGGAGGCCATTAAGGCCAACAAGGACAACAAGGGCCCGCAAGCACCCGACACCATCGACGTGGGTTTGTCCTTCGGCCCGCAAGCCAAGGCTGCAGGCCTGCTGCAACCCTACAAGGTCGCCAGCTGGGCTTCTATTCCGAATGACTCCAAGGACGCCGACGGCTATTGGTACGGCGACTACTACGGCGTGCTGGCCTTCGAGGTGAACACCGACCTGATCAGCAAGGTGCCCACCGACTGGAGTGACTTGCTGAAACCTGAATACAAGAATTCTGTGGCTCTGGCAGGTGACCCGCGCGCTGCAAACCAGGCCATTCAGGGCATCTACGCTGCAGGTATTTCCAAGGAACCCAATGATCCTGCCAAGGCCGCCGTCGCAGGCCTGACCTTTTTCCGTGATTTGAACAAGGCCGGCAACTTTGTGCCCGTGATTGGCAAGGCTGCATCGCTCGCACAAGGCACTACCCCCATCATCATCCGTTGGGATTACAACGCTCTGGCAGACCGCGATGCGTTGAAGGGCAATCCCAATGTCCAGGTCGTGGTGCCAAAGACGGGTGTTGTGGCGGGCGTTTACGTGCAAGCCATCAGCGCGTATGCACCGCACCCGAATGCAGCCAAGCTGTGGATGGAGTATCTGTACTCCGACGAAGGCCAGGCCGCTTGGCTGGACGGCTACTGCCACCCCATTCGCTTTGCCGATCTGATGGCCAAGAAAAAGTTGCCTAAGGCCAGCTTGGACAAATTGCCAGCAGCTGCCGGGTATGCGAAGGCAGTGTTCCCGACACTGGAGCAGCAAGGCGTTGCCAAAGAAACCATTACCAAGCAGTGGGACACCCTCGTCGGTGCCGCTGTGAAGTAATCCAAGACATTTGGACAGTGCTGGCATGACCGGTCTCGGTCATGCCAGTTCCCTTTTGGCTTTCTCGCTTGCCTGAGAGGCGCTGCTACAAGTGGCTCATAGTGACTAATTCTTCAAGTATGGCGTCTTCAGCCATTGCACCCAGGCCGGGCGGTGGTCTGGGCTGGAGTTGGCTGGGGGTTGTTCCCTTTCTGCTTTTTGCGACAGTTTTCCTGCTTTTGCCCACTAGCTACCTGATGGTGGGCGCGTTCCAAGATTCGGCCGGTCATTTCACGTTGAACAACCTGCGTGGGTTGTTGGACGACAACGTTGTCAACGCCTACTGGATCAGCTTTCGTATCAGCGCGGCATCCGCCATTGGTGGTGGCTTGATCGGCTTCTTGCTGTCCTGGGCTGCGGTGCAGGGCCAGTTACCTGCCTGGATACGGCCTACGCTGATGACTTTTTCCGGCGTGGCATCCAACTTTGCGGGCGTGCCTCTGGCCTTCGCGTTTTTGGCGACGCTGGGGCGTGTGGGCCTGGTGACCACGTTGATGCGCAAGTACCTGGGCTTTGACCTGTACTCCACCGGCTTCAGCATCCTCAGCTTTACCGGCCTGACTCTGACCTATCTGTACTTCCAGATTCCCCTGATGGTGCTGATCGTATCGCCCGCACTGGAGGGGCTGAAGCGCGAGTGGCGCGAAGCCTGCGACTGCCTGGGCGGCTCGTCCTTCCACTACTGGCGCTACATTGCCTTGCCGATCTTGTGGCCCAGCATCATGGGCGCGATGCTGCTGCTGTTTGCGAATGCGTTTGGTGCTGTGGCAACCGCCTATGCGTTGACAGGTAGCTCGCTGAACATCGTGCCTATCTTGCTGTATGCGCAAATCCGTGGCGATGTATTGCACAACCCCAATCTGGGCTATGCCCTGGCCCTGGGCATGGTGGTAATCACCGGCCTGTCCAATGCCGGCTACATCTGGCTGCGTAGCAAGTCCGAAAAGGGGCGCACATGAAACCAGCATCGCAATCCACATCGCGATTAGGAGCCTGGATCGCCATCGGCGTGGGCGCCAGCTATTTTCTGATCCCGCTGCTAGCCACATTTGAGTTCAGCCTGCGCATGCTGCGCGGCGAGTACACCTTTGAGGCCTACCGGGTGGTGTTTAGCGACCCGCAATTCCAGGCCACGTTTGGCTACTCCATCATGATGGCGGTTATCACCATCATCGTGGGTGTGCTGCTGGTAGTGCCCACGGCCTATTGGGTGCAACTGCGCCTGCCCAAGCTGCGGCCGCTGGTGGAGTTCATCACCTTGCTGCCGTTGGTGATTCCGGCCATCGTGATCGTCTTCGGCTATCTGCGGATTTTCAACAGCAGCTCCTGGATACCCCTGACGGGCAACGAGCGGGCCACAGACTTCTTGCTGGTCTGTAGCTACGTGACTTTGTCGTTGCCGTATATGTACCGATCCATCGATACCGGCTTGCGCGCCATCGATGTGCGCACGCTGACGGAGGCCGCCGAGGTGTTAGGCGCCAGCACCTTCACCATTTTGTTCAAGGTGATTTTCCCCAATGTGCGCTCGGCGATTTTGTCGGGCGCTTTTCTGACCTTCGCGGTGGTGATTGGTGAGTTCACCATGGCCAGCCTGTTGAGCCGTCCTGCCTTCGGTCCCTATCTGCAATTGGTGGGCGCCAACAAGGCTTACGAACCTTCTGCGTTGGCGGTGATGGCCTTTATGTTGACTTGGGCCTCGATGGGCCTGATCCAGGTGTTTGGCCGCAGTGCCAAGAACGTCACCAAGCCCTGAACCCGTATATCCAAGTCCACCCACTGTCTACCCACCACACCGCGATGGCTTTCCTCGAAATATCCCACCTGAAAAAAACCTTCGGTAACCAAACCGCGGTGCATGACTTCACCATGGATATCGCCAAGGGCGAGTTCATCACCTTCCTGGGCCCTTCCGGTTGCGGCAAAACCACCATCCTGCGCATGCTTGCCGGCTTTGAAGGAGCGTCGGGCGGTAGCATCAAGTTCGATGGGCGCGACGTCACGCACGTGCCCACCAGCCAGCGCAAGATCGGCATGGTGTTCCAGTCGTACGCGCTGTTCCCGAACATGACCGTGGCCGAGAACATAGGCTTTGGCCTCAAGGTCGCCAAGATGCCGGTGGAGCAAATCCACGCACGCGTGGAAGAAATGCTCAAGCTGATCGGCCTGGGGCACCTGGGTGGGCGCTATCCCTGGCAGATGTCGGGCGGCCAGCAGCAGCGCGTGGCGCTGGCGCGGGCCCTGGCCGGTAAGCCCCAGGTCTTGCTGCTGGACGAACCCCTGTCGGCGCTGGATGCGAAGATCCGCGTCTCGTTGCGTGAAGAAATCCGTGCGGTGCAACGCGAGCTGGGCATTACCTCCATCTTCGTCACACACGACCAGGAAGAGGCCTTGTCTATCTCCGACCGCATCGTGGTGTTGAACGAAGGCCGGGTGGAGCAAATCGGTACTTCGTCCGAGGTTTACAACTTTCCGCGCACGCGGTTTGTGGCGTCTTTCGTGGGCACGCTGAACTTGTTGTCCGGTGTGGTTACGGATGCGCCTTCTGGCCAGTTGCAGGTATGCGGCCAAACGCTCACCACCGCCAACCCCATGCCTGGTGCCGCGACAGGTCAAAACCGTGCCCTTGCGATTCGGCCCGAGGCCATTTCGCTGGAGGCACCTGTGCCTGGCCGCAACTCGCTGGCCGCGACAGTGGAGGACGTGAACTTCCTGGGGGCCGTGGTGCGCATACGCGCGCGCGTCGACACCGCGGTGATTTCTTTGGATGTATTCAACAACCCCAGCCATGCGCTGCCAGAACGTGGCGCGCCTGTGCATTTGGGCTTTTCCTTCGACAACCTGCTGGTACTCGAAGAGGCGGCCTGAGCATGGTTGCGGACATCGCCATGACCGGCTGGTCGCCTGCGAATCGGCGCGCCCTGGACCGGGTGCTTGGCACCCTGGGCCATAGCGCTGCCAGCTATAACCCGGCCAAGAAGCCGTATGCCGTATTCGACTGGGACAACACCTGCATCATGAACGACGCAGAAGAAGCCTTGCTGCTGTACCAGGCCGAGCAGCTGCGCTTCAAGCTGACGCCCGCAGAGTTTGCCCACGTGCTGCGCCTGGGCGTACCCGAAGGTTTGTTCCACCCGGATTGCAGCAACGTGCAAGGCCAGCCGGTGGACATGCAAGACCTGACTGCCGATATCGACGAGGCCTACAGTTGGCTGTACAGCCGCTGCGCAACCTTGGGCGGCACAACGCCTCTGGCCGAGCTGGTGGAAACCCCGCAGTACCAGAACTTCTGCGCCAAGTTCTACTTCATGTACGGGGCGCTGTGCGACAGCTACCCCATGGAGGTGGGTTACAAGTGGATCATCTATTTTTATAGCAACTTCAGCACAGCCGAGCTGCAGTCCATGGTGTTGGATTCGGTGGCCCACAATTTACCGCTGCCGCTGCAACAGGCGGCCATTACCAGCAGCGCAGAGCTACCGGGCCGGGCGGGCCAGCTTGCGCCGGTGCACTTCTATGGCATGCGCGTGCATAGCGAGATGGCCGAGCTGATGCGTGATTTGCGCGCCAACGGTTTCGACGTGTTCGTGTCCACCGCATCGCTGGACGACGTGGTGCGTGCGTATGCAGGCCGCCCTGGTCTGGGATACGACGTGCCGCCAGAAAATGTGCTGGGCCTGAAGCTGGAGATGCTGGACGGCAAATACACCCCGGTGTACCGCAAAGATTGGCATTTCAACTGGGGCCCGGGCAAGACACTGGGCATTCAAAAACACTGGGTTGCCACTAAGGGCTATGGGCCGGCTCTGGTGTTTGGCGACAGCGATGGCGACGCCTGGATGATGAAAGACTTTGCCGACACCCAGCTAGGGGTGATCATCAACCGCCTGCACGCTGGCCAAATTGGCCTGAACAGCCAGCAGGCCGCCGCCACGCTGGGCCAGGCGGATGCACGCTTTGTGCTGCAAGGCAGGGACGAAGCCCGGGGCTGCTTCAACGGCCAGGAACAGACGCTGAAATACGGGCGCAGCGCCCCGCAGTTACTGGTTTGATGTAACGGCCGCGCTGCTGCTGTGCGTGCCGCGCAGCGTGGTGTACGCCAGTGCGAATGCGACCACGGCCGAGCCGGCGATGCCCACCACCATGGGCCTAGCGCTGCCATCCAAAAACAGGCCAACCAAGGCCATCACCAAGGCGCCTGCTGCGAACTGCAGCGTGCCCATCAGTGCCGATGCCGTGCCGGCAATGTTGCCGTGCTTCTCCAGCGCCAGCACGCCGGTCAGCGGCATCATCAGCCCCAAGAATCCATAGCCCACGAACAGCATGCCGATGAATACATCCAGCCGGTCCATGTCCATCAGGTTGAGCAGCAACAGCAGCACCATGGTGGCTGCGTAGCCCGCGCCGGCGGTCTTCACCAGCGGTGCCAAGCCGTAGCGCGCACCCAACTTACCGGTGAACTGGGCGGCACCGATAAAGGCTGCTGCGTTCAGCGAGAAGGCCAGGCTGTATTGGCGCGGTGTCAGGCCGTAATGGTCGATCAGCACAAAGGACGAGTTCGCCAGGTAGGCAAAAAAGCTGGAGATGCCAAATGCGCCTATGCCCACCAGCCCCAGGTAGTGGCGGTCGCGCAGCAGCAGGCCGTAGGCGGCCACGGCGCTGCGCAGATTACTGCCTGTGCGCTGGGCGGGCGAGCGGGTCTCGGGCAGGCTGGTGGCCAGCAGTACCAGGCCCAGACCTGCTGCCAAGGTGACAGCCCAGAACACGCTGCGCCAGCCGGCCCATTCGATCAGGAAGCTGCCCGCCAGTGGCGCCAAGATGGGCGACACGCTGAAGACCAGCATCAGCATGGACATCAGCCGGGCCGCCTCGGGCCCGGTGTGCAGGTCGCGCACTACGGCATTGGGTATGACCATGCCGGCACATGCGCCCAGGCCCTGCACAAAGCGCAGCACTACCAGGGTGTGGATGTCGGGTGCCAGGGCGCAGCCCACGCTGCCCACGGCGAACAGGCTGAGGCCGAAGTACAGCGGCACCTTGCGTCCCAACATGTCCGATGCCGGGCCGTACAAAATTTGCCCGATGCCCAGCGCCACAAAGAAAGCCATCAAGCTGGCTTGCACGGCGGTCATGCTGGCGCCTAGCGTCTGGCCTATGGAGGGCAGGGCGGGCAGGTACATGTCGATGGCAAACGGGCCAATGGCCGACAGCAGGCCCAGCACCAGCGCGGTTCGGAAGAAATGCGATTTCATGGAGTTCCTTGGTGTCGTGGCCGCCAAATGCTTGTGGGGGCAAGCGGGAACGAAAAAACCCGCAGGGCGATCGCTCTGCGGGTTTTAATATTTTTGGTGGTGATAGGTGGATTTGAACCACCGACATCAGCATTATGAATGCTGCGCTCTAACCAACTGAGCTATATCACCAACAGCAAAAGAGTATAGCCCACTTTTTTGCCGGTTTTGAAATTACCCTTAAATTTTTGATCGGCGCCTCGGTTTCCAGGGCCGATGCGCAGCCCGTAGTCGGCTGCAAGGGCCTATTTGTGCGTGAAAACAGCCTTGCGTTTGTTGACGAATGCATCCATGCCTTCCTTCTGGTCGGCGGTGGCAAACAGGCTGTGGAACAGGCGGCGCTCGAACAGCATGCCGTCGTTCAGGCTGCTTTCGAACGCGCGGTTCACCGACTCCTTGGCGGCCATGACTGCCAGCTGGCCATAGTCGCAAATCATCAACGCGGCGCCCAGGGTCTCAAGCATCAGCTGGTCTACTGGCACGACGCGGCTGACCAGGCCCGCGCGCTCGGCCTCGGCTGCGTCCATCATGCGACCGGTCAGCGCCATGTCCATGGCCTTGGATTTGCCTACGGCGCGTGGCAGGCGCTGCGTGCCACCCGCGCCGGGGATGATGCCCAGCTTGATCTCTGGCTGGCCGAACTTGGCGTTGTCAGCGGCGATGATGAAGTCGCACATCATCGCCAGCTCGCAGCCACCGCCCAGCGCAAAGCCGCTGACAGCTGCAATCACCGGCTTGCGTACCGTGCGCAGGGTTTCCCAGTTGCGGGTGATGAAGTCGGCCTTGAAGGCATCGGCATAGCTGTAGCCGGCCATGGCGGTGATGTCGGCGCCTGCGGCGAAGGCTTTTTCGCTGCCGGTGATGACCATGCAGCCGATGGCGGCGTCTGCGTCAAACACCTTCAGCGCGTGGCCCAGCTCGTCCATCAACTGGTCATTCAAGGCGTTCAGCTGCTTGGGGCGGTTCAGCGTGATGATGCCGACCTTGTCGGCCTCGGTGCGTACGGTGATCAGTTGGTAGTCCATGCCATGCTCCTGGTGTGTAGAGAACTATTTGCTATCTAAAAAATAGCTGCTTGCGCAGGTGTTACCTGCGCTAGAGGCCTATTTCTTATAAATTCTTCAATATCAGCTTTTGGCAGGCTCCAGCCAGGCGCTGACTGCGCGCGGGTTCTCGGCTGCGAGACGCCAGGTGCTGGTGCTGGCCACGGTGGGCAGGTTCAGCGCCAGGCGCAGCAGCCGCTTGTCGCGGGCGACCAGGGCGGTGACCTGGCGTTGCTGGCCGGCGTACAGCAGCAGGTCGTCCAGCTTGGACATGCGCCAGCCGCTGGTCTGTTTGCCCTGGGCCACTTCCACGCCCAGCCATTCGTCGCCGGCAGCGAAGCCGGCTTGCTCGGCCGCACCACCGCGCAGTACCACCTTGACCTGCAGGCCCTGGCTTTCGGCGACGCGCAGGCCCAGGCGCTGGGCCAGTTGGGCCGGGTCTTCATGCACGGTGACGCCGTGGCCCGCCAGCAGGTCTTTCAGTGGCAGCTCGCCCGTGCCGTGCACCCAGGCCTGGATTTCGGCATGAAAAGAGCGGCCGCCTAGCTCGGCCAGCACGGCGGCGAAGTCGGCTTCGGCCATGGGCCCGGCCTGGCAGCGCAGCCACAGGGCGCGCATCACATCGTCCAGCGTGGTTTGGCCTTCGCCGCGCAGGGTCAGGTCGAAGCACAGGGCGACCAGCGCGCCCTTGGTGTAGTAGCTGACGGTGGCGTTGGGCGTGTTTTCATCCTGCCGGTAGTACTTGACCCAGGCGTCCATGCTGGCATCGGCCACCGACTGCACCAGCCGTCCTGGGGTTTGCTGCACCTGGTTGATGGTCTTGTTCAGCAGCTTGAGGTAGGCCGTGTTGTCCAGCAGGCCGGCGCGGCGCAGCAGCAGGTCATCAAAATAGCTGGTGAATCCTTCAAAGAACCACAGCAGCCGGGTGTATTGCTCGGCGTCGTACTGGTAGCGGGTGAATTCGGCCGGGCGCAGGCGCTTCACGTTCCAGGTGTGGAAGTACTCGTGGCTGATCAGGCCCAGCAAGGTGGTGTAGCCCTCGCTGCGTTTGGTGGGGGCAGTTGATTTTGCGGATATGGCAGGCTTTTTGGCATCCGCATCACCCAGGCGTGGCAGGTCGCGGCGGTTGCAGATGAGTACCGTGGAGTTGCGGTGCTCCAGCCCGCCGTAGCCGTCGTCCACCGCGTTCAGCATGAACAGATAGTGGGCGTAGGGCGGCTTGCCGGCCTGTTTGTTAGCGTGCCAAAAGCGGATCTCGGTTTCGCAGATCGCTTTGGTGTCGGCCAGCAGGCGGGCGCCGTCGAAGGCGGGCGGTGCGCCGGCCACCACAAAGCGGTGGGGCACGCCACCGGCCTTGAATTCGCCGCTCCAGAACGTGCCCATTTCCACCGGGCAGTCCACCAGTTCGTCATAGCTGGCCGCGCGGTAGTGACCGAAGCCGGCTGCGTCCACGGCCACCGCCTGCAAGCCGGTGGCCACGCTCCAGGAGGCGGTGGCCGGGCTGGTGGTCAGTTCCAGGCTATGGGGAGCGTCCTCCTGGCCGTGCACGCGCAGGAACAGGCTGGTGCCATTGAAGAAGCCGCGCGCGGCGTCCAGCCAGGCGGTGCGTACGGAGGCGTCGTTGGCGTACACCTCGCAGCTCAGCACCAGGGGCTTGGCGGGCGTGGCCGTGGCCTCCCAGGTGTTCTTGTCCAGTTGCAACAGTGGCACAGCGCGTTTGCCCTGACGGGCCTGCAGCAATTGCAGGTTTTTGGAAAACTCCCGCACCAGGTAGCTGCCCGGAATCCACACCGGCAACGACACCCGCTGCGTGGCGGCGGGCTGGGCGATGGTCAGCGTGACGCGGAACAGGTGGGCGTGGAGGTCGGCCACCTCCACGCGGTATGAGACGGCGCTGGGCGCGTGGGATGCGGGTTGGGGCGTAGGCATGGGGCTAAGAATACCCCAGCTGCGAGCTGACCCAGGCTTAAGTGCCGGCGGCGCCCAGCAAGCAGCTCAGTACGGCGGCGATGGTGGTGTGCAGGCGCAAGGGCAGCCAGGCGGCCAGGCCGGCTTCGGGCCAGGTCTTATGGTCTACCACGCACCAGATGGCCAGCAGCAGGCCCAGCAGGGGCAGGCCAGCGTAGGCGGGCATGATGATGGCGATCCAGCTCAAAAATGCGGGAATGGTGGCCAGTGCAATGTTCTTGCGCGGCTTGGGAGAATCCATGTGCAGGCCGATACCCCCGTGGATGCCGCCCAGAAATGTGGCATGGGTTGCGGCCAGGCCGACCAGTGAGATGGCAATAAACGGATGCAGGTTGTCTGGCACCAGCCAGATCAGGAGTGCCAGCAGTACATAGACCGCCATGCCAACGTGGGCGACGCGATGGACCAGAATTTCAGTGGGGTTTTTTTGCATGGGCGCGATTTTCCGGGCTTTGGCAGCCAGGTGCGACAGCGAATGGTCCACTGTGTGTAAAACACCACGCCGCTGGTAGCGGCGCGTCGGTGATTAATTCTTGATCTTGGCCAACTGGGCTTCGACCTGCTCGGCAGGGATGGCACCCGGGATGCGCGAGCCATCAGCAAACAGCAGCGTGGGCGTGCCGGTGATGCGGTACTTTTTGCCGAACTCTACATTGCGCGCCAGGGCCGGGGCGTCGCAGTTGGCCGCTGCTGCGGGCGGCACCTGGCTGCGTACCATCCAGTCGGTCCAGGCTTTGGCCTTGTCCTTGGCGCACCAGATATTGCGCGCCTTGTCGGTGGAGTCGGGGCTCAGGATGGGGAACAGGTAGAGCGAGATGGTGACGTTGTCCACCTTCTGCAGGTCTTTCTCGAAGCGTTTGCAGTAGCCGCAGTTCGGGTCTTCAAACACGGCGATCTTGCGCTTGCCGTTGCCGCGCACGATGGTGAAGGCGTCTTTGCTGGGCAGGTCATCAAAGTTCACCGCGCTGAGCTTTTCAATGCGCTCTTCGGTCAGGTTGCGGCGCAGCTTGGTGTCGATCAAATTGCCCTGGATCAGGAAGTTGCCGTCGGCATCGGTGTACATGATCTCGCTGCCGCCCACGCGCAGCTCGTACAGGCCGGGCATGGGGCTTTTAATGACCTCGTCGATCTTGGGCATCTGCGGAATGCGTTCGGCCAGATTTTTACGGATGGCGGCTTCCTGGGCCTGTGCGCCCAGGCAGGCCAGGGTGGCTGCCGTGGCGACTGCGAGTGTCAAAAATCTCATGGATATCTACCTAAACCGTAAAAATTGAACAGAGCGAGACGCCCTGGACTCCTAGCCTTCCAAACCCATAGCCTGCCGCGCGACCCAGCTCTTCACCCAGCCGCTGCGTTCAAACCCCCTCATGCCCCAGTTGCGTACGCCCTGCCATGTCGCGTCGTCACGTGCAAACAGCTGCTGCAGCCCGTCCGTCGCGCCGCCCACCGCCAACAGTGCGGTCTTGCGTGCACGCTCGTATTGGCGCAACAGCTTGCTGTCGTCCACGCTACGCCAGTAGTCGCGGCCGTGCAGAATGCGCGCCAGTTCAGCCACATCTCCCAGTCCCAGGTTCAAGCCCTGGCCGGCCAGTGGATGCACCGTGTGCGCCGCGTCACCTGCCAGCACCCAAGAGCGTTGTTCCTTCTGCCCTGACCAGCGAGCCGCCTGCGCCTTGTGCAACGGCCACGCGCTGCGCGGGCCATCTAGCGTGAGTGATCCCAGCGTGCCGTGGCTGGCGGCTTCCAGTGCCTGGGCAAACGCCTCGGGCGGCAAGGCCAGCAGCTCGGCTGCGCGTTCCTCTTGCACTGACCACACTACGGCCACGGAGTTCCCGGCATCGCCCTGCATCGGCAAAAAAGCCAGTATTTCGCCCTGTGCAAACCATTGGCGGGCGGTGCCGCCATGTGGCTTCTCACACACCAGGCGGGTGGCGATGGCGTGCTGGTGGTAGGCCATGCTGTCGAATGCCACGCCCAGTTCGGCACGGGTGGCGCTGGCCTTGCCCTCGCAGACCACGGTCAGCTTGGCCTCGACCGGGCTGGTGACGACCTCGATCATGGGTTGGTAGCGCACGGCGTCAAACAGGCGGGCCTCCAGGGCCGGCACGTCCACGATCCAGGCCAGGGCGGGTACGCTTTGCTGCTCGGCGCTGAACTGCACTTCGCCACCCTTGTCGCCCCAGACCTGCATAGCCTGCACGGCGGTGGCGTGCTGCGGCTCGGGCCAGCTGCGCAGGGATTCCAGCAGCTCGCGCGAGGCCGTGTTTAGCGCGTAGGCCCGCACGTCCTGGCTGGCAGTGGGGGCGGCCGGTTCGGCTACCAGGGCCACGCGCAGGCGGTCGCGCGCCAGCAGCAGCGCCAAAGTGCGGCCAACGATGCCAGCGCCGCGGATACATATGTCGAAGGATTGGGCCATATCTGATGAGTCGGTACGAACGGGTCACCCGGCGGGCAACAAGTCCAGTGCCGGGATTGTAGGAGGCGGGCACAATGCCCGGATTTGCCCAAGGAATTGCCCTATGGATGTGCAAGCCACCATCGCCCGCCTGTTTGTGTACCCGGTCAAATCCTGTGCTGGCGTGGAGCTGCAAGAGGCCAGGCTGACCGAAACCGGCCTGGAGTTCGACCGCGCTTGGATGGTGGTGGACGAGCGGGGCATTTTTGTGACCCAGCGCGAGCTGCCGCGCATGGCGTTGATCCAGCCTGAGCTAAAAAACTTAGAGATGGTTTTACGTGCTCCCGGCATGCTGGCTCTGCACATCGCGCTAGATAAAGTAGAGCAGCCCACCCAGGTGACGGTGTGGGACGACAGCGTGGCTGCCTTCGATATGGGCGATGTGGCCGCCCAGTGGTTCAGCGATTTTTTGAACACCGACGCCGCAGGCCAGCGCGTGGCCGCGCCACGCAAGCTGCGGCTGGTGCGCTTCGACCCTGAGCACCGCCGCCTGTCCAGCCTGAAGTGGACCGGTGGCACCGAGGCGCTGAACCAGTTTTGTGATGGCTTTGCCGTTTTAGTGGTCAGTGAAGCTGCGATGGAAGGCCTGAACCAGCGCCTGCTGGCCGCCGGCGAAGCTGCGGTGGGCATAGAGCGCTTCCGCCCGAACATCGTGCTGGCCGGCGTGGAGGCCCATGACGAAGACAGCCTGGACGAGCTGCAGATCAGCACCTTCCAGGGCCTGGCCCGTTTGGCGCTAGTCAAACCCTGCCCGCGCTGCCCCATTCCGAACATTGACCCAGGCACCGCCACCAGCACGCCCGTGGTGGGCGACATGCTGCAAACCTACCGCCGCAACGAGGTGGTCGGCGGCGCCGTGGCCTTCGGCATGAACGCCATCGTGGTGGACGGCGTGGACATGGCGCTGCGCGTGGGGCAGAGCGCCACTGCCGACTACAAATTTGAATAGACCGGACAACCTGCTTACCTGCTTACCTTCCTACTGCATGCTAGAAGACATTAAAAAAACACTCTGGGCCACCGCCGACAAGCTGCGCGCCAACATGGACGCCGCCGAATACAAGCACCTGGTGCTCGGCCTGATCTTCGTCAAATACATCTCCGACACCTTTGCCGCCCACCACGCCAGCCTGGCCCTGCGCCTGGTAGACCCGGACGACGAATACTTCTACGGCCAGGCCAATGCCGAAGACGTGGCCGCCGAGCTGGAAGACCGCGACTACTACACCGAGGCCAACATCTTCTGGGTGCCCGAGGCCGCCCGTTGGGAAGCCCTGCGCGCCGCGGCCAAACAGCCCGAAATCGGCAAGCACATCGACGACGCGCTGACTCTGATCGAGGCCGAAAACCCGCGCCTCAAGAACATCCTCGACAAGCGCTATGCACGTGCCCAGTTGCCCGATGGCAAGCTGGGCGAGCTGGTCGATCTGGTTTCAACCATCGGCTTCGGCGACACGCCCGACGTGGCCCGCGACACCCTGGGCCAGGTGTACGAATACTTTTTGGGCATGTTCGCCAGCGCCGAGGGCAAGCGTGGCGGCCAGTTTTACACCCCGGCCAGCATCGTCAAAACCCTGGTCGCCATCCTCAACCCGCACACCGGCAAGGTCTACGACCCCTGCTGCGGCTCGGGCGGCATGTTTGTGCAAAGTGAAAAATTCATAGCAGCCCACGGAGGCAGGACGGGCGACGTGGCCATTTATGGCCAAGAGTCCAACCCCACCACCTGGCGCCTGGCTGCCATGAACCTGGCCATCCGCGGCATCGACTTCAACCTTGGCAAAGAGCCCGGCGACAGCTTCACCCGCAACCAGCACCGCGACCTGCGCGCCGACTTCATCCTGGCGAATCCGCCCTTCAACATCAGCGACTGGTGGCATGCCAGCCTCAGTGGCGACCCGCGCTGGGCCTACGGCGAGCCGCCCGCCGGCAACGCCAACTACGCTTGGCTGCAGCACATGCTGTACCACCTCAAGACCATGGGCCGCGCCGGCATCGTGCTGGCCAACGGCAGCATGAGCAGCAGCCAGAACAGCGAGGGCGAGATCCGCGCCGCCATGGTCGATGCCGACGTGGTCGAAGTCATGGTCGCCTTGCCCGGCCAGCTGTTCTTCAACACCCAAATCCCCGCCTGCCTGTGGTTCCTGGTGAAGCATAAGAAGCAGCGCAAAGGCGAAGTGCTGTTCATTGACGCCCGCAAACTCGCCAGCATGATCAGTCGCGTGCAGAGCGAGTTCACCGACGCGGTGATTGACCGCATCGCCGCCACCGTCGCCGCCTGGCGCGGTGAACCCGGTGCCGAGGCGTACGTGGACCAACCCGGCTACTGCCGCAGCGTCAAACTCGCCGAGATCGCCCAGCATGGCCATGTACTCACCCCGGGCCGCTACGTGGGCGCGGAAGAGGTGGAAGACAATGATGCGGACTTCGCGACCAAGATGCAGTTGCTGACCGAGAAACTGGGCGAGCAGATGGCCAAGGGGGCGGAGCTGGACCAGTTGATCCGCAGGAAGCTGGGGGGGCTGGGGTATGAGTTCTGAGTGGAGAACCTATCAACTTTCTGAATTGACAACTTTTAAGTATGGAAAGTTTTTGGCCAAGTCGCAGCTTGGTGAAGGCGGTTTTCCGGTATTTAGCGGCTATAGCGTCGTAGGGTATTTGCCGACTTATCAGTTTGATGCCTCACAGTTGCTAATCGTCTGTCGTGGAGAAGGCGGAACAGGCGATGTGAAGATGTCGCCACCCAAATGCTCAATTACAAATCTTTCGATAGTTCTTTCACCCCACGAGAAAATTGTTTCCAAGAAATTTTTGTATTGGGCGTTGAAAGCTAGCGACACGCATCGGCTTCGAACTGGCTCAGCGCAAGCTCAAATCGTTATTGGTTCACTGGAAAAGTTTGGACTTGTCATCCCGACAGATATCAATGAGCAAAATCACGTTGCCCACACGCTGGATTCTCTCGACGACCGCGTCACCCTCCTGCGCGAAACCAATGCCACGCTGGAGGGCATCGCCCAGGCGCTGTTCAAGTCGTGGTTTGTCGATTTCGACCCCGTGCGCGCCAAGATGGAAGGCCGCGCCCCCGAAGGCATGGACGAGGCCACGGCGGCGCTGTTTCCCGATGGCTTGGAGGACTCGGAGCTGGGGTTGGTGCCGAAGGGGTGGCGTGTTCTTCCCGTGGGCGACGCGGTTGATGCAGTGGGTGGCGCGACACCAGACACTAAAAATCCGGCGTACTGGGAACCGGCCATCCACTGCTGGACTACACCCAAGGATTTGTCCGGCATTGCCGCCCCGCTACTACTAGATACGGAGCGCAAACTGAGTGATGCTGGACTTGCCAAGATTGGCTCCGGCTTGTTGCCTGCTGGGACTTTGTTGCTTTCGTCACGAGCGCCGATTGGTTACTTGGCTCTTGCCCAAGTTCCGCTGGCAATCAACCAAGGCTACATCGCCATGCTCCCCGGCGGGATTTTGCCGCCCCTGTACATGTTGTTCTGGTGCCGACAAAACAT
>JAPLPK010000030.1 GCA_026400275.1 Burkholderiales bacterium | reverse complement strand
GTGGACATCAACCCCGAGCGCCAGGCCATGGCCCGCCAGTTCGGCATGACCCACTTCATCAACCCCAAGGACGTACCGAACGTAGTGGACGCCATCGTGCAACTGACCGACGGCGGTGCCGACTACAGCTTCGAATGCATAGGCAACACCCAGGTCATGCGCCAGGCACTGGAATGCACCCACAAGGGCTGGGGCCGCAGCATCATCATCGGCGTGGCCGAGGCCGGGGCCGAGATCAGCACCCGCCCGTTCCAGCTGGTCACCGGCCGCAAATGGGAAGGCTCGGCCTTTGGCGGCGCACGCGGCCGCACCGATGTGCCCAAGATCGTGGACTGGTACATGGAAGGCAAGATCAGCATCGACCCGCTGATCACCCACACCATGCCGCTGGAGGACATCAACAAGGGCTTTGACTTGATGAAGCGCGGGGAGTCGATTCGCGGCGTGGTGCTGTACTAACCCACCCCGTTCGCACTGAGCTTGTCGAAGTGCCTGGTGCGGTGAATAGAGGCTTCGACTAGCTCAGCCCGAACGGTTATAGGCACTGACTGATTGACTGTGGACGCGTTGTTATCGGTGCGCGGCCGTTCCGCGCGACTTTGAGGAGACAAACATGAGCACATCCGCATTGCACCCCGCCCTGGGCCAAAGCAAGAAGCCGGGCGCACCGGGTTTCAGCGGCGGCACTCTGACCTGCCACTGCAGCAGCGATCCGGTGGTGGTGAAGGTCGATGCGCAGGTGGCGCACAACCATGCCTGCGGCTGCAGCAAATGCTGGAAGCCGGCCAACGCGCTGTTCTCCATCGTCGGCGTGGTGTCGCGCGACAAGGTGCATGTCACCGCGCATCCTGAAAAGCTGCACATCGTGGACCCCAGCGCCACCATCCAGCGCCACGCCTGCAAGGCCTGTGGCGTGCACATGTTTGGCCGCATCGAGAACAAGGACCACGCGTTCTACGGCCTGGACTTCATCCACACCGAGCTGTCGAAAGACCCCGGCTGGACCGGGCCGGAGTTCGCGGCTTTTGTCTCGTCCATCATCGAAACCGGCACACCACCCGAGCAGATGGCCGGCATCCGCAAGGAGCTGCACGACGCCGGGCTGGAGACCTACGACTGCCTGTCGCCCACGCTGATGGACGTGTTGGCTACGCAGGTGGCCAAGCTGCGCAAGGCGGGTTGATTTTTCAGGGCCGCGCCCCGCCAAAGCGCTCGCGGTACGCCTGCGGCCCCACGCCCAGGCGCTTGATGAACAGCTTGCGCAGCGACTGCTCTGACGCAAAGCCTATGCGTCCGGCAATGGTTTTCAGGGGCAGCTCGCCTTCTTCCAGCAGGCGGCGGCCAGCCTCCAGCCGGGCCGACTCGATGAACTGCAGCGGGCTGCTGCCCACCTCTTTGGCAAACACTCGGCGGAAGTTGCGCTCGCTCATGGCGGCGCGGTCGGCCAGCATGGCCACGTCCAGCGGCAGCGACAGATTCGACAGCACCCAGTCTTGCACCTCGCGTATGCCGGGGTGGCTGGTGCTTTGGCTGTTCAGGTGCACGCTGAATTGCGACTGCCCGCCGGGCCGCTTCAGGTACACCACGAGATCGCGCGCCACCTGCAGCGCCAGGCTGCGGCCGTAATCTTCCTCCACCAGGGCCAGCGCCAGGTCGATGCCGGCTGTGACGCCGGCCGACGTCCACAAGCGGCCCGAGCGCAGGTAGATCGCGTCGGCCTGGACCTGCACCGCCGGGAACTTCTCTTGCAGCAGTGTCGCCACGCTCCAGTGCGTGGTGGCGGGCAGGCCGTCCAGCACGCCGGCTGCTGCCAGGAAGAAGCAGCCGGAGCACAGGGCCACCAGGCGCTCGATGCGCGGCGCTACCGCTGCGGCCCAGTCCACGATGCTGCTGTGGGCCGCCAGCGCTTTTTCAATCTGCCGTGCGCCGACGATGATGGCGGTGTGTGGCAGGTCGTTGGCATCTACCGCGCTGGCCGCTTGCAGCAGCATATGGGTGTCCGAGGCCACCGGGCCGGCGGCGACGGAGACGATGTTCAGTGCGTAGCCCGCTGTGCGACCTTCTTGCAGCAGATGCAGGTTGGCGTATTCGAATACGCTCATGGCACCAATTGCCTCTATCGCCTTGAAGCCGGCGTAGACCACCACGTCGACTCGGCGCGGGGTTTGTGTGGGAAGGTTCGTCATGGAAGCTGGGGGCGCTGAGTGCTGTGTGTGGGGTCGATTGTCGGCGAGCCATCGGGGCTGGCCACGCGCCACTGGCCGGATTCTGGGCACACCTGGGCCGGTGCGCCTTGCCACCAGAGTTGCTCGTCATCCAAGCGCTGGGCCGCAGGAGGGTCTACGTCAAATACCAATTGAAGTGCTTGCGCGACATGTGCATCTTCGATGGGGAGTTCCCAGGTCAGGAACAGCTGACTGCAGTCCTGTCCAGGCCCAAAGTCGGTCGCGTGGAACGTGCTGCGGTCGCGTCGAACCACGGCGTGCGGCTGGCCGGTGTCGAACACCAAGGCCGTACCCCGGCGCAGCGGGATGCGTTGGCTGGTGTGCGGAAAGTGCACGTCCAGCCCTTTGTCTTCGCTCAGAAACAGGTTGCAGAAAGCGGCACTGCCATAGTGGGCGGCGTCATGGTGGTAGCGGGCGCCCAGGCAGGCCATGAGGGCGGCATCGCTACCGGCCAGTGCGTTGTGCAGCCCAAAGCTGCGCAGCCATTCGGACATGGCTTGTACCCAGGCCGGGTAGCCCGGCCAGCGCGCCCGTGCACGCGCCCAGGGCAGGGGCTCCACGTCGCCCGCCTCCAGGCCCTGGCGCAGGACTTCCCGCTCGCAGTCGGCCAGTAGCCGTAGGGGCAGCGCCGGCAGGTCCACCGTGCCGGTCAGCACATGCGCACCCACGCTGCGGCTGCGCAGGCTGTCGCCGCTCCAGTAGTAGCTGGTCAGATGGTCTTGGGCGTTGTGCTGTGGGCAGGGAGGCATGCTGGGCAGTGTAGTCAGGCTACTATCTGCGCATGACACTCGTTCTGCTTCCCGGCCTGTTGTGTGACGCCAGCGTTTGGCAAGACATGTTGCCCGCGCTGCAACAGCGCAGCCCCTGCATGGTGGCCAGCTATGGCACGCTGGACAGCATCGAATCCATGGCCCAGCACGTGCTGCAGACCGCGCCTGCGGGGCCGCTGGCACTGGCCGGACATTCCATGGGCGGGCGCGTGGCCTTGGAGGTGCTGCGGCAGCAGCCGGATCGCATCCAGCGCCTGGCTCTGCTGGACACCGGCTTCGAGGCCCTGGCAGCCGGCGCCGCTGGCGACAAGGAACGCGCAGGCCGCATGGCGCTGCTGCAGACCGCGCGCCAGGACGGTATGCGCGCCATGGGCCGTGACTGGGCGCGTGGCATGGTGCACCCATCGCGGCTGGACAGCCCGCTGTTCGCGCAGATTCTGGACATGATCGAACGCAGCACGCCCGAGGTGTTTGCCGCGCAAATCCAGGCACTGCTGCACCGCCCGGACGCCACCGCGCTGCTGGGCCAGATCCGCTGCCCCGCGCTGCTGCTGTGCGGCCGCGAAGATGCCTGGAGCCCCGTGGCCCGGCATGAGCAGATGCAGACACTGCTTCGGGCGGCGCCGGTGCAGCTGCGCGTGGTCGAGCAGTCCGGCCATATGAGCACCATGGGGCAGTCCGATGCCGTGTGCCAGGCCCTGCTGCAGTGGCTGGACTGGAACCCGGCATAGGCGCGTCAATAGGTTTGCTGCGATTTTCATAGCTTCTTGCGCAGGTGAATACTGCGCTAGTGCCACTTTTTGTTGTGATTTTTCGGCGGCGATGTATTCGTGAGGTAATCTCATAAGTCCATGCCAATTTAACCGTCTTATCAAGGGCGGCGCCCGTGGATACAGTTCTTTTCGTCTGCAGTGAACCCCACTGCACCCACGAAACATAGGAACCCTCACCATGGACATCCAACGCAGCGGTGCACCAGCTTCCGCCAAAGGCCCGACCGACTATTTCACCGGCACGGTGCGGGTGGACTACCTGTTTCCCGTCCACCCGCCGGCACGTGCGCTGGGCGCCAGCGTGACCTTCGAGCCCGGTGCCCGCACCGCCTGGCACCAGCACCCACTAGGCCAGACCCTGATCGTCACTTCAGGCGCCGGCTGGGTGCAGCGCCGTGGCGGCCCGCGCGAGGAGATCCACCCCGGCGACGTGGTGTGGATCGCCGCCGGCGAGGAGCACTGGCACGGCGCCCAAGCCCATGTGGCCATGACGCACATCGCCATCCAGGAGGAGCTGGACGGCAGCACCGCAGCCTGGCTGGAGCAGGTCAGCGATGCGCAGTACAGGATGGACCGCATATGAAACATGCAAGCACGTCGGGCGCCGCCACACACCGCACGGCGGTGATGGCGATTGTGCTGGTGAGCTACTTGATGACCTTGCTGGACGTGTCCATCGTCATCACCGCGCTGCCCAAGATCCAGCAAAGCCTGCAGTTCAGCGCCACCGAACTCAGCTGGGTGCAAAACGCTTACACCCTGGCCTTTGGCGGCCTGTTGTTGTTGGGTGCGCGGGCCGGCGACATCCTGGGCCGGCGCCGCATGTTTCTATGGGGCATGGGCTTGTTCACACTGGCGTCCCTTGCGATAGGGCTGGCCCAGTCGCCTGAATGGCTGTTGTGTGCACGCGCGGTGCAGGGCATAGGCTCGGCGATTCTGGCGCCTTCGACATTGGCGTTGCTGTCCACCAACTTTGCCGAGGTACCGGAGCGCACCCGCGCCCTGAGCCTGTACGGCGCCACCGCCGGCGTGGGCGCCAGCATAGGTCTGGTACTGGGCGGGGTGATTGCCGACTGGCTGTCCTGGCGCGTGGGCTTCTTCATCAACCTGCCCATAGGCCTGGCGGTGATCTGGGGCGCACGGCGCTACATCCAGGAGACCGAGCGCCATGCATCGGGTCAGTTTGATGGGCTGGGTGCCGTGGCCTCTACCCTGGGCATGGGCGCACTGGTGTACGGCCTGGTGCGTTCGGCCGGCACGGGCTGGGGCGATGGGTTGACGGTGGCGTCGCTGGCTGCAGGCCTGCTGCTCCTTGCCCTGCTGGTGTGGCATGAATCGCGGGTGCAGCAGCCCATCATGCCGCTGCGCCTGTTTGCCCACCGCGAGCGGGCCGGGGCCTATGTGGCGCGGGTGCTGTTCCTGGGGGCGATGGTGGGCTTCTGGTTTTTCACCACGCAGTTTCTGCAGGGGGTGCTGGGCTTCAGCCCATTCGAGGCGGGCCTGGCATACCTGCCGACCACGATTCCTAACTTCGCCGCCGCCATGGCTGTGCCCCGGTTGACCCAGCGCTTTGGCAATGGCCGTGTACTGGGGGCGGGCCTGGCTACCACCGTGCTGGGCATGGTCTGGGTCAGCAGCGTGTCGGTGGACTCGTTGTATCTGACGGGCATCGCCTTGCCCATGGTGCTGCTGGGCCTGGGCCAGGGCTGCACGCTTAGCCCGTTGACGGTAGCGGGCATCGCCGGTGTGCGCCGGGAAGACGCGGGCGCTGCGTCCGGCCTGGTGAACGCGGCCCACCAACTGGGCGGCTCGCTGGGGCTGGCGATTTTGGTGGTGGTGTTTGCCGCTGTGGACCAGGGCACGCTGGATGCGCGGGCGCTGCTGGCCCACCGGATTGCTGCAGCATTTGCTGCGGGCTCGGTGATGCTGGCGCTGGCCTTGGCGGCGGTGCTCTGGCTGATCGTGCTGCCGGAGAGTCGCCGCAAGTTGGCGGCTTGTATGGGTTAAGCGGCTGCGCCCGCGGTCTGGTGGCGAAGTGCGTCAATCACCAGGGCCATCGCCGGCAGCGACTGGCGGCGCCGGGGGAAGTACAGGTGGTAGCCCTGGAAGTAGGGGCACCACTCCTGCAGCACGCGCACCAGGTGGCCCTGGGCGATGTGCGCATCGACCATATCTTCGGGCACGCAGGCCACGCCAAATCCTTCCAAAGCCGCTTGCAGCATGGGCACGCTGTCGCTGAATACCAGTTGGCCCTCCACATGTACTTTGAGCGCTTGGCCGTCTTTCTCGAACTCCCAGGCATAGATACCGCCCAACGTGGCCAGCCGCAAATTGATGCAGTTGTGGTCGGCCAGATCGTGCGGCGTTTGCGGCAGGCTGCGCGCTGCAAAATAGGCCGGAGTAGCGACGATGGCCATGCGCAGGTCGGACGAGATGCGCACCGCCACCATGTCTTTCTCGACCTGGTCGCCCAGGCGTACGCCCATGTCAAAACGCTCGGCTGCGAGGTCCACGAAGCGTGACTCGGTGACGATCTCGACCTTGATGTCCGGGTAGTGCGGCAACAGCGTGGCCAGCTTGGGCCATAGCACGGTGCGGGCGGCATGGTGGGCGGCGGTGATGCGCACCGTGCCGGCGGGCTTGTCGCGCAGCTCACTCAGCGCGGCCAGTTCGGCCTCAATCTCTTCGAAGCGGGAGCTGAGGGTGAGCAGCAGGCGCTGCCCGGCTTCGGTGGGCGAGACGCTGCGCGTGGTGCGTGTCAGCAGACGTATGCCCAGCCGGGTTTCCAGCCCACGGATGGTGTGGCTCAGCGCCGACTGGGAGATACGCAGTTGCGCGGCGGCCCGGGTAAAGCTGCCTTCGCGCGCCACCAGTACAAAGGCATGTAGATCGTTGAAGTTCTCGCGGGCCATGTGCGGGCAGCTTGTGTCGGTATTCCTATGTACCGATTTTGCCAGCCTGCGGCATAAGCAGCCAACGGGCGGAGTACTATATTTTTTATAGCTGCTTGCGCAGGTATCGCCTGCGCTAGAGGCCTTTTCGTCTGATTGGATAGATGCCTCGGATCCCAGTCACACAGGCTAACCCCTCCGTTGGCCTTGAGCCCTTCGACGGGCTCAGGGCGAACGGTTTTGGTGACGGGGCTGAGGCATGTAGCGAATCAGCTTGTTCTTTGTGCGGACACCAGAGGCGCCGCTTGGGCTTGCTAGCGCTGGATTGCTGCTGTGTACTGTGCAGTCAGGGTGTTTCCGTTGGCGATGCTGCTGGCGCCGTCATCCTGTGCCGCATAGGCCGCGATGCACGCGATGAGGATGGCTGCCATACGCCACTTGTTGCTTTTGGTCTGCTTCATGTGTCCGCCCATTTGCTTACACCTAACGCACTTTTGCGCCGGATTGTGTACAAATTATGTAAGAGCTGAGCAGATTGCATACTATCGCTTGTGCCTAAGTAGTACTACTTGGCCGGGCTGGCTGCGATGGCACTGCATGCCACGCGCTGCTGTGACATACGCGGCGATCTCGGCCATCTTTAACGCGTGGATGACTATGCTTTTCATAGCTGCTTACGCAGGTAGTAACTGCGCTACAGCCACTTTTCATGTAGAGATCTGCAGCGCCGCCGTATCCCGGTAGCGGCTGGGCGCATCCAGCGCAGGCCGCTGCGCGGGTCGAACAGGCGGGTGCGTTCCAGGTCCCAGGTCAGGGTGACTTCATCGCCCGCTTATGCGGGCGCCAGTTCGGCGCCCAGGTAGAACTCGTGCACGTCGTCGCGTGCCAGCAGGGTTTTGGCCGGGCCCTCTAGGGCGACGCGGCCGGACTCCAGGATGTAGGCGTAGTCGGCGTAGCGCAGCGCCAGGTTGGCGTTCTGCTCGGCCAGCAGAAAGGACACGCCGGCCGTGCTGTTGAGCTGGCGGATGATTTCAAAAATCTCCTGCACGATGATGGGCGCCAGGCCCATGGAGGGCTCGTCCAGTAGCACCAGCTTAGGCTGGGTCATCAGCGCGCGGCCTATGGCCACCATTTGCTGTTCACCGCCAGAGGTCAGGCCAGCCTTGGTGCTGCGTTTGTCGCGCAGGCGTGGAAACCACTGGTAGACCTGCTCCAGCTGCTGCTGCAACAGCGCGCGTGAAGGCTTGTGCAGAAAGCCGCCAGACAGCAGGTTTTCTTCGACCGAGAGCTGGGCAAATACATGCCGGCCTTCCAGCACCTGCACCACGCCGGCTTGCACCAGTTGCGCTGCGGAAAGCTGGTCGATGGAGATGCCATTCCAGCGGATACTGCCCTGGCTGACGCGGCCACGTTCTGGCCCCAGGAGGTTGGAGATGGCTTTCAGCGTGGTGGACTTGCCTGCGCCATTGGCACCCAGCAGGGCCACGATAGAGCCGGCTTGCACCTGTAGCGACACATCGCGCACTGCTACGGATGCGCCATAGACGGCCTGCACCTGGCGCAGCTCCAGAAAGCGGGATGGGGTTTCACTCATGCTTGTTTGCCTTGTGTTTGCCAGGCCCACGCGGGGCCTGGCGGGTGGGGACTGCTAGTTGTTCAGGGCGATGCTTTTTTCCTTGGCGTAGGCGGCGGCCTTGGCCTTGATGACCGGGGCGAACAGCGTGCTGTCGGCCGTGATCCAGTCGTTCTTGGTCAGCCAGCCCTTGCCGTCCCACTGGATGATCTTGGCGGCGATGCTTTCACCCTTGTGGTTGTCGGGCGTGGTCTTCAGCGGGCTGATTAGTCCCTTGGCGCCCAGTTCGGCCAGGCGCTTGTCGTCGATGTTCAGGTTCTCCAGCGCCCAGCGGCCCTCTTCGGCTGTGAGCGGGCGGTTGCCGAACTTCTTGTGGCCCACGCGCAGCGCTTCCACGAAGGTGATGGCTTCGACCACGCCGTAGTTGTAGTAGACGGTGCCGAACTTGGACTTGTCCTTCAGGTCGCTCTTGCCGGCGTCCAGGATCTTCTTCTTGAGCGTTTCCAGCACCGGGTAGTTGACGCCGGGCGGGAACACCGACACGGCCAGGTAGCCCTTGGCGGCGTCGCCTGCGGGGCGGGCGTCGTCCTCGGAGCCGCTCCAGATGTCACCGATGATCTTGTTGGCCGGGAAGCCCACGCGCGCTGCGGTCTTGAGTGCGACGGGCGTCATCACGCCCCAGCCGCGCAGAAAGACCCAGTCCGCGCCAGCGCGCTTGATCTGCTGCCACTGCGCCTGCTGTTGTTCGCCCGGGTGCGGCACGGGGATCTGGATATCCTCAAAACCGTACTTCTTGGCCAGGATGCCCAGCGGCTCGATGGTGTCGCGGCCGTAGCCCGAGTCGTGGTAGAGCGTGGCGATCTTGGTGCCTTTGAGCTTGTCGTAGCCGCCGGCCTGCTTGGCGATGAAGTCCACGATGATTTGCGCCTCGCTCCAGTAGTCAAACACCAGCGGGTAGAGGTAGGGGAAGACGCGGCCGTCGGTGGCAATGTTCTGGCCGCCGCCGGGGCTGACGACGGGTACTTTGTCAATGCGGGCCTTGTCGGTCAGCGCCACGTCCAGGCCGCTGGAGTGCGGGTAGATGGCGGCGGTCAGCGCACCCTTGTAGCCGTTTTTGTAGCGCTCGTAGCATTCAATGCCGCGCTCGATGGTGTAGGCGGTTTCGCATTCCTGCACCAGGATCTTCACGCCGTCCACACCGCCTTCCACCTCGTTGATGTAACGCAGGTAGTCGATGTTGCCCGCGCCAAAGGGTATGAAGGACGGCGCATACGGGCCGGTGCGGTAGGTGAACAGCGGATACAGCTGCTGGCCCGTGCCCTCGTCGGCCTGGGCCGGGCTGGCCAGCACGCTGGCTGTGAGGGCAATCAGTCCTGCTGCCTTGAGCAGGGTGTGAAGCAATGGCATTTCAATCTCTCCCGTTTGGTATGTTTTGGATGCAACGTCGGTGGTAGGGCCTGCGCAGCGGACGTCACGCTGCGCAGGGTGTCATGGGGTGGCGCGGCGCCAGGGCAGCCGGGCGAAACCTTTGCGCAGCAGGCTGGAGAGCCCGTCGGGCTCTTTGATGAGCAGGAAAATAATCAGCGCGCCGAACACCAGGTGCTGCACATTGGCCAGCGCACCTTGGTCGGCAATGAAAGACAGGCTGCCGGCTTCGGCCAAGCGGTTCAGCAAAATCGGTGTGAACACGATGAAGGCCGCGCCCAGGAAGTTGCCCCAGATGGTGGCGCTGCCGCCAATCAACACGATGAACAGGATCTGGAACGACTTGTCGAGGTTGAAGGCGTGCGAGTCCGCTGTGCCCAGGTAGGCAAAGGCCCACAGCGCACCGGCAATGCCCAGGAAGAACGAACTGACGGCATAGGCCTGCAGCTTGCGCCGGGCCACCTGGATGCCGATGACGCCAGCGGCGGTGTCCATGTCGCGTATTGCCATCCATTCGCGGCCAACGCGGCTTCGCAGCACCGCATAGGCCAGGCCAATGAGTAGCGCTGTGACTACCAGCACCATCAGGTAGCGGTCGGCAGCGGACTGGATGGCGTAGCCCAGCCATTCCAGCCGGGGCGCCGAGATGGTCAGCGACTGGCTGTCGTTGGAGAACCAGTGGAAGTTGGTGAACAGCCACTCGAAGAAGAACTGCGCGCCCAGCGTCGAAGCACCCAGGTAGAAGCCCTTGATACGCAGAGCCGGCAGGCCGAACAACACGCCTGCGGCTGCGGCAATCAAACCCGCCAGCACCAGCACAACGGGTAGCGGCAGCAATGGCAGGCGCAGTAGCAAGTTGTAGCTGGCAAACGCACCTATGGACATGAAGGCCGCCGAGCCCAGCGATACCAGGCCGGCAAAGCCCATGAGCAGGTTCAGCCCAATGCCGGCCAGGCCCAGAATGACGATGGGAATGAGGATGGAGTTCAGCCAGTAGTCGCTGAACAGCAGCGGTATGGCAGCGAGTGCAGCCGCCGCCACGCCCGCGTTCACCAGCGACTGGGCCGGTGCCGATGGAGGCTGCAAGAGTGTGGGTAGCGGCGCTGCTGGAATGGAGGAGGGGAGGGCACTCATGCTCAGACTCTTTCAATTTTCAAATCGCCAAACAGGCCGGCGGGACGCACCAGCAGAAAAGCCACGGCCAGGATGTAGGCAAACCAGGTGGACACGCTGCCGTTGACCAGCGGGCCGATGTAGATGTCGGCCAGGGCTTCGGTGGCCCCGACTAGCAGCCCGCCCACAATCGCGCCCGGAATCGAGGAGAAGCCACCGATGATCAGCACGGGCAAAGCCTTTAGCGTGACCAGCGACAGCGAGTACTGCACGCCCTGCCGCCCGCCCCACACCAGCCCGGCCACCAGGGCCACAAAGCCGGCCACGCTCCAAACGATGCGCCAGATGCGCGGCAGACCTATGCCTATGGACTGGGCTGCCAGCGTGTCGTCGGCCACGGCCCGCAGGGACACGCCCATGCGCGTCTTGTTGAAGGCGATGGACAACACGACCACCAGCAGAAAGGCAATGCCCGAGGCTGCAATGTCGTACTGGCTGACCGAGATGCCGTGGAAGTCGATGGCCACGTCGGGTATGCCCAGGTCCAGCATGTGCACGTCGCTGCCCATCAGCAACTGGGCCAGGCCCTCGATGAAATAGCTCAGGCCCAGGGTGGCCATGAACAGGGTCAGCGGGTCGCGGTTGCGCAGCGGGCGCAGTACCAGCCGCTCTACCGCGCATGCCATGGCGACCATGACCACGCCGGTCAATAGCAAGGCGAGCAGAAAGTGGAACTGGTGTTCCAGCAGCGTCACAAAGGTCAGCGCTGAAAACAGCAGCATTGCGCCTTGTGCGAAGTGGAATACGCCCGAGGCCTTGTAGATCAGCACGAAGCCAATGGCCGCCAGGGCGTACATGGCACCGGCAAACAGGCC
>JAPLPK010000090.1 GCA_026400275.1 Burkholderiales bacterium | reverse complement strand
TGCTCGACACCCAGGTATTTCACGGGGATTAACCCCTGGTCGTGGTACATCGCAACCACCACGTCAAACTCGCCCGGCTCGCCATTTTTAGCGCGGGCGCGCATAAAGATGGTGTCGGGCGCATAGGGCCCGTGGACGTCTATGCCCTCGGCCCGCGCTGCCGCAATCGCTGGGATGATGGTGTCTATCTCTTCCCTGCCGAACAAGCCCCCTTCGCCCGCATGCGGGTTGAGTCCTGCCACGCCGATGCGCGGTGCACGGCCCAGTGCTGCGCCCACAGACTCGTGGGTGATGCGCAGGGTTTGCAACACGCCATCGAAGGTCACCGCGTCAATTGCCTGGCGCAAGGACATGTGGATGCTGACCAGCACCGTACGCAGTTCGTCGTTGGCCAGCATCATGCGCACCGGCACATCCTGCAACGGCTTGCCGAGAAAGACTGCAGCCTCGGCCTGCAACAACTCGGTGTGCCCCGGAAACGGCACGCCGGCAGCCGCCAGAGCCTCCTTGTGCAGAGGCGCTGTCACCACCGCCGCCAACTCGCCGCGCAGTGCGGCACGGCTGGCCCAGACCACACAGTCGGCCGCAACCTTGCCCGCTAAAGCACTCACTTGCGCATATGGAACCTGCGCGAAATGCTCTGTTATTTGTAGCACAGGGATGCAGAGCGGCGGTACGGACCAGACCTCCTGCGGCGCCGCGATCAGCGCCACCGGCAAGGCAGGCCGGCCCGGACCACTGACCAACTGGGAGGCGCGGCGCATGGTGGCCAGATCGCCGGCCACAAAACATCCCTGGGTGGCGTCGGGCGCATCGCGGAAAGCCTTGGCGATAGTCTCCGGGCCGATGCCCGCCGGGTCGCCCAAGGTGATGGCAATAGGAAGTTGCAGGGCTTGCATCATGCGGGATTGGGTATGTCAATGAAGGTGTGGGCTACACCCAGTTGCGCCGCCACATGGGATGCCACCGCAGGTGCGCCGTAGCGCTCGCTGGCATGGTGGCCGCAGGCGATGAAGGCGACACCGCATTCACGCGCGTAGTGGGCCTGGGGCTCGGAAATCTCGCCGGTGATGAAAGCATCGGCTCCGGCGGCGATGGCAGCCTCGAAATAGCCTTGTGCTCCGCCTGTGCACCATGCTATCTTTTTAATAGCTCCCTGCGCACCAGGAATCTGCACTACCGGCCGATCCAATACTTTTTCTACATGCTGGGCCAAGGCCTGCACCGAGTCAAAAACACCGCCATCGGCGCGCTCACCCAGAAAGCCGAGCTCGTTATCGCCAAACTGCCCTGCCCCCTGCAGCCCCAGGCGCGCCCCCAATTGGGCGTTGTTGCCCAGCGTGGGGTGGGCGTCCAGCGGCAGATGGTAGGCATAGAGGTTGATGTCATGCTGCAGCAGCAAGGCTAGGCGCTGCTTCATCCAGCCAGTCACCGTGCCGCTCTGCCCCCGCCAAAACAGGCCGTGGTGCACAAAGATGGCATCGGCCTGCTGGGCCACAGCCGCCTCAATCAAGGCCAGACTGGCGGTGACGCCAGAGACGATGCGTGTGATCTTGGGCTTGCCTTCGACCTGCAGACCGTTGGGCCCGTAGTCCTTGAAGCGCGCGGGTTGTAGCAAGGCATCGAAAGCCTGCAGCAGTGCGGTGCGAGAGGTACTCATGAGGCCATTTTCGCAGCTACGACGCACCCACAGCATTGCCCAAGAACAAGATCCCCTCACGGTGGATAAAGTAGATCCGCTATGGTTGTGACGCCCGTGCAGCTTGGGAGACAATGGCCTATTTGCCCGTGTTTGCGGCCACTCTGCCCGCCGCGCCACTCCACCACATTTCCCACCATGAAGCGCCTCTGGCTCCTGTTTGCCCAAACCGCCACCATTTTGCTGGCCGCCTATTTCGTCGTCACCACGCTCAAACCCGAGTGGCTGGGCAAAAGGCCGTTTTCCGGCACCACCATCTCCTTGATCGAAGCCCCCGCGAGCGTATCCAGCGCGCCGGCTTCGGGCAGTTTCAGCGCCGCCGCGAAAAAGGCATCGCCTGCGGTGGTCAGCATCAACACCAGCAAGATGGCCGAGCGCGACCCGCGCAGCGACGACCCCTGGTTCAAATTCTTCTATGGCGAGCGCGGCAACCAGGCCCAAGTGGGCCTGGGCAGCGGCGTGATCGTCAGCGACAGCGGCTACATCCTGACCAATAACCACGTGGTGGAAGGCGCGGATTCCATCGAAGTCACGCTCACCGACAGCCGCCACGTGCAGGCCCAGGTGATAGGCACCGACCCGGACACCGACCTGGCCATCCTCAAGATCAATCTGGACAAGCTGCCGGTGATGGTGCTGGGCAGCTCAGACGCGCTGCAGGTGGGCGACCAGGTGCTGGCGATCGGCAACCCATTTGGCGTGGGCCAGACGGTCACCAGCGGCATCGTCAGCGCGCTGGGCCGCAACCAGTTGGGCATCAACACCTTTGAGAACTTCATCCAGACCGACGCGGCCATCAACCCCGGCAACTCTGGCGGAGCGCTGGTGGATGTGAACGGCAATCTGATGGGCATCAACACGGCCATCTACTCGCGCTCCGGCGGCAGCATGGGCATTGGCTTTGCCATTCCCGTGTCCACCGCCAAGCTGGTGCTGGAAGGCATCGTCACCGAAGGCCAGGTGCGCCGCGGCTGGATCGGTGTGGAGCCCAACGATTTGTCCCCCGAGCTGGCCGAGACCTTTGGCGTGAAGACGCTACAAGGCGTGATCATCACAGGCGTGCTGCAGAACGGCCCCGCCGCCCACGCCGGCATCCGGCCCGGCGACGTGATCAAGATGGTGGCCGACGAGCCGGTGAACACCGTGTCGGAGTTGCTGACCAGCGTGGCCATGCTCAAGCCCGGCATCAGCAGCAAATTCAGCGTGCTGCGCCAGGACAAGGAGCTGAGCCTGGACGTAACCCCGGGCCTGCGCCCTAAGCCCGTGCGGCAAGAGCGCTAATTCGCTACAAAATTAATAGCTTCTCGCGCAGATAATTCCCGCGCCAGCGGCATATTTAATC
>JAPLPK010000153.1 GCA_026400275.1 Burkholderiales bacterium | reverse complement strand
TGGGCACGAACATGGCATCGGCGCAGACGGTGACTTTTTGCAAGGCACCGTAACTTTCGATGGCCAGCCGCTGACCGTACTTGGCACCACCAACCACGCCCCTATCGGCGTTCAACTGGCGCTGGCCCAGGCCCGGGTGGTGCTGGACACCATCGCCCACAACCCCGGCCGCCCCATCCTGTTGCTGATCGACACCCAGGGCCAGCAACTGCGCCGGCGGGACGAGCTGCTGGGCATCAACCGCGCGATGGCGCATCTGGGTATGGCCATAGACCTGGCGCGGCGCCAGGGGCATAGGGTCATCGGCCTGGTGTACGACCAAGCGCTGTCGGGCGGCTTCATCACCTCGGGCCTGATTGCTGACGCTTGCTACGCGCTGCCGGATGCCGAAATCCGCGTGATGCGCATCCCCGCCATGGCCCGCGTTACCAAGCTGCCGGAGGATATGCTGACCGCGCTGTCGCAGTCCAACCCCGTATTCGCCCCTGGCGTGGGTAACTATGTGGCCATGGGCGGAGTGCAGGCTTTGTGGCAGGGCGATTTGCCTGCGGCTTTGCGTGATGCATTGGCACACGCGCCAACACAAGACCTGCGCGCCATCCTTGGTGCCGAACGCGGCGGCCGTAAGATGTCGGCCGCCGTGGTGCAGCGGGTACTGGATGCAGCATGACACCGCTGCACCGCCACCAGATCGCCTGGCTGACGGACGCCGGCTGGCAGCAGGTTTTGGGACTGCAATGGGACGCGCAAGCAGAGGACTGCCTCCGCCATTGGGCGTCCCAACGCCTGCCGCTGGTAGTCACGCGCCAGACCGCCGGTGAACTTGCGCACACCGTAGCCCTCGGTCTGCCGGCGCCGGCCCGCTGGGACAAGCGGCGCTTCACGCTGGCGGTGCCACGCAGGGCCATCCTCTACTTCGACGCATTTCCACGCGCCACCGAGGTGTTGGGCTTGCTGCCCATGCCCGCACGCGCACCGTGGCTTCAGCTGTGCGAGCAACTCAGCACTCGCCAGGCCAGCGCCCGGGTGTACGGAAGCTATGGCTGGCAGCTGCTCACCGGGCTGGACCATGTGCACGCAGAGTCCGACATCGATCTGTACATCACCGTATCTGACGCACGCCATGCCGACACCGTGGCCGCGCTGCTGCAGGGCTTCGCGGCAGCCCGTCTGCGCCTGGATGGCGAGCTGGTGTTTGACGCCGGTGCGGCCGTCGCCTGGCGCGAATGGGCCACCTGGCGGTCGGGCAAAAGCACGGCCGTGCTGGTGAAACGTCTACACGGCGCCACGCTGGAGTACGCGCCGTTCTGGCGCAGCACGAGCACAGCGGAGCTAATGCAATGACCTGCGCGCAACCACTACATTGGACCGCGCTCACGCGGTCAAACACGCTGTCACCCACGCCTTCCACCATTGGCCGGGCAGCAACACGAGCGCTGTACCACGAGCTAGCCTTGTGCCCCAAGCCCGGCCTGGTCACCCTCCTCGATAGCGGCAGCCACCGCGACATGGACGCGCACACCTTTATGCGCAGTCTGTTTACGCTGCGCAGCTACTTCGTAGCGATTGCTGAGCTCGGGCTCCAGGGCGCAGATTTCCCTGCGCTAGAACGCTGCGGCATCCAGGCCGAAGCCCGCATGCTGGCAGCTACTCGCGGCATCAACACCCACCGCGGCGTCATCTTCATGCTGGGCTTGTTGTGCGCCGCAGCGGGGGCACTCACACGGACGAATACCCGCCCCAGCCCGGAGCAGCTGCGTGACGCCCTACGCCATGGCTGGGGGCATGCGCTGGACGCGCGCGCCCTGCGCATGCCCAGCCTGCCTGGGGGTATCGCGGCCCGCAAACATGGCCTGCGCAGCGCCTCGACAGAAGCGGCGCTGGCGTTCCCCGTATTATTTGAAACGGCAGTTCCAGCTTTGACTGCCGGACTGGCAAGGGGTTTGACCACCCAGCAAGCGCGGCTGGACACGCTATTCCACGTGATAGCCGTGCTGGACGACAGCAACCTCGCCCACCGCGGCGGCCTGCAGGGCTTGCGCCACGCCCAACAGTCGGCACGCCATTTCCTGGCGGCCGGCGGTGCGGCCCGCGCCGATGGACTGGAGGCAGCGCATGCCATAGGGAACGATTTCGTGGCCCGCAATCTCTCCCCTGGCGGGGCCGCCGACACCTTGGCTGCCGCGTGCTGGGTAGTACAGCTCTGCACACCCTGTCCATGAGTTTCGCGCTGGTGTTCTCGGGTCAGGGCATGCAGCATCCGGGGATGCTGCCCTGGCTGGCTACGGATGCCTTGGTGCAGCGCACCTGCGCCCAGCTAGGGGTGCTCGACTGGCGCCACCAACTGCAAGATCTAGGTTGGGCCGCACAGAACACAGCAGCCCAATGCCTGCTTACAGGCCTGGGCTTGGCCGCCTGGCAACAGCTTGCGCCGGAGCTCCCCCCGCCCGCAGCGGTGGCTGGCTATAGCGTGGGTGAGTTGGCCGCCTTCAGCGCCGCCGGCGTTTTCAGTGCCGAAACGGCGCTGGACCTGGCCCGTGACAGAGCCGCGGCAATGGACCGCTGCGCCCTGCAAACGCCGGGCGGCCTGCTGGCAGTCAGCGGCTTGTCATCAGCCGCAATAGACAAGCTGTGCAAGGGCACCGGCATTGCCATCGCCATCCGCAATGGGCAGGACAGTGTGGTGCTTGGCGGCCCGCATGCCCTACTGGCGCGGGCAGAAGAAGCCGCTATTCAGCAGGGCGCGTACTGCACACTGCTACGCGTCAGCATTCCATCCCACACACCCTGGATGCGCGCAGCGGCCGATAGCTTTGCCCACACACTGACCAAGCTGCCACTGCAACGGCCGCGCATCGTGCTGTTCAGCAATGCCGAAGACCGCGTACTGGATGCCGCACAGGCGCAGCGGGCGCTGGCCAGGCAAATTGCGCAAACCGTGCGCTGGGATGAGTGCATGGACAACCTGTATGCGCGTGGGGTGCGCTGCGTACTGGAGGTCGGCCCAGGGCAGGCCTTGGCGCGCATCTGGAACCAACGCTACCCCGACGTTCCAGCACGCGCGTGCGATGACTTCCGCACGGCGCTGGCAGTCATTCAATGGATACAAAGCCACATCAACGCTTAGTACGCTTCTACGATTTCTGTGGAGTTGCCATGAGATCGTATACAGGCTTTTAGCAAGCCATCTGAAGCATACTTTTAAGCAGTAGAAGTCCGTCCAGAACCGTCGGCGCACAGGTTTAAAACTCAGAAAATTCAGCCATGAATGCGCGACTTTTGCTATTTTTCGCTGGAAATGTATACAAAATAAAAGCTGAAGCGCAATTTTGAAGTAACAGAGTTTTGCAGCACCATATGGCAGGCAGAATCGCTGCAGTCCGGTATTTCACATACCTATATTTGTGCAAACTTTTACCCGCCCAGCACTTCTGCCAAGCCACAATAGATGGAGGCATTTGAGCCCTGTTTCCGCACACCCAACGTTCTTCTATCGCAGGCTGCCCATTCGGATGTTTCCAACCATGCGATTTCCATCCCCCTTGGCGCTATTGCTCGCTTTGCTCGCATGCTGCGCACTCCGCTTAGGGTATGCCGCCACGCCACTCGTCGCTGAGCAGGACTTCACCGACACGTATTCCAACCTCACCCCCATGACTTCCGTGCTGGCCGATCCCAGCCGCGAGCTCACCCTGGAGCAGATCCAGCAGCAAGACAACCAGCAACGCTTCAGCCCACTGGCCAACCAGGGCAGCACCAGCAATTTCGGACTGACCCGCTCCGCCATCTGGCTACGCATCCAGTTGCCGCTGCGAGCCAACGCGCCCAGCCACTGGATGCTGGAAGTGGCAGCCCCTATGCTGGACCAGATAGACCTCTTCTATACAAGCCAAGAAAAAGGCGCTGAACATCTCCGATCCGGCGACCAGATGCCGTTTGCACAACGGCCGCTGCCGCACCACAACCATGTCTTTCCGCTGCAACTGACCCCGGGCCACAGCCAGACTCTGTACCTGCGGGTGACATCCGAGGGTAGCCTGTCGATACCGCTACAGCTTTGGCGCCCCGCAGCCCTGGCCCAGGCGGACCACGCGAGCTACGGCGCATTCAGCCTGTACTTCGGCTTGCTGCTGGGCTTGGTGATGTACAACCTGCTGCTCTACGTATCGCTACGCGAAAACATTTATCTGAGCTATGTAGGCTTTGCCACCGCCATGGTCTTTGGCCAACTAGGGCTGACGGGCTTTGGAGAAGAATTTATATGGCCCAACCTGCCCTGGTGGGGCAATATTGCAGCCCAGTTCAGCATGTCGGTATCTGGTTTTTTTGCCGCCCTGTTTGCGCGCCAGTTTCTTTGTACGGCCGTTCGCGCACCCGTGGCGGACAAGGTGCTGCAAGGCTTGGCCGGGTTGATGGCCTTGACAGCTGCATGCGTTCTCGTCCTGCCCTACCACCTGTGTGCCTGGTTGATCAATATCGACGGCATCCTCTTCACCTGTGTGCTGGTCGGTGTCAGCATCCACTGCCTGCTGCAAAAACACATCGGAGCCCGCCACTTCAGCTTTGCCTGGGGCACCCTGCTGCTGGGCGTATTGGTCACCGCCTTGCACAACCTGGGCTTGCTGCCCTCCCACCCGCTCATCACCCATGCCATGCTGATAGGTTCGGCGGTGGAAATGCTGGCGCTGTCCTTTTCGCTAGCCGACCGCATCCAAACCAGCCGCCGCGAGGCATCGGAAGCCCAGGCGCGCGCCTACCAAAGCGAGCTGGCTGTGCTGAACAGCCTGCGCGAAAGCGAGCGCAAGATCGAAGGCCGGGTGCAAGAACGCACCCGCGAATTAGAGAAGGCCAACCACGAGTTGCGCCTGAACGAAGAACAACTGGCCTTGCAGGCCCACCACGACCCGCTAACGGGCCTGGCCAACCGCAAGCTACTGGGTGACCGGCTGAATGTGGCCATGCAGCACGCCAAACGCAACCAGCAAGGCTTCGCCGTGCTGATGCTGGACCTGGATGGCTTCAAACCGGTGAACGACCGCTACGGCCATGCTGCTGGCGATACCGTGCTGCAGTCCGTCGCCCTGCGGCTGACGTCCACCGTACGGGGTGTAGACACGGTGGCGCGCGTGGGCGGCGATGAATTTGTGCTGATACTCGATGCCGTGAGCGATGGCAACACCATGATGTCCATCGCGCGCAAGGTCCGTGACGCCTTGAACACTCCCATCACGCTGGATACCGGTGAGATGGTGCAGATCGGCACCAGCATAGGCCTGGCGATTTACCCGGTGGACGGAAGCAATGTCGAAGAGTTGCTAACCGCCGCCGACAACGCCATGTACGCCACCAAAAACTCGCGCTACGCCAGCCTGCAGTAAGCGCAGGTATTTGGCGTGGCTGTGGCCAGGCCACTCAGGGTGGCGAAACCTTTTTCACTTCGACGTCTGTGATATCAGCCACTTCGACCGTGCTGCTGGTGGCGCGCGGACGCTGCGAAAAACGGTCCACCGTGCGCGCCACATCTTTCCATCCGGTGGCGTACATGCGCATAGGCGCCACAGGCTGCCCCGTGAGCCGCGCCCACAGGCTACGCAGCAACCACAGCAACGCAATGCCTGACAGCACCAGCAAAGCGCTGGCGATGAAAACCAGCGCCAGCATCCACACAAAGAGCCGCCAGACAAACTGCCCCATCAAGCGGCCACCTTGCCGAAGCTGAACTGACCCGGCGCCTGGATCGGGTCCACGTCCACAGGGATCACATCCTTGGGCGCAAAACGGCCCTCCAGCAGCA
>JAPLPK010000241.1 GCA_026400275.1 Burkholderiales bacterium | reverse complement strand
GACGACTTTGGCGCGGGGGCGGCCACCGTATCCGCCTGGGCCGGCGTCCACTACTTCGCCAGCCGCCACGGCTTCCATGCGCCGGGTGCGGATAGCGGTGAGCGTGACAGCGTGCTGACCTGGCCCGAGGGCAACGCCTGGCTGACACGCCGCCTGGCCGCGCCTTTAGGTGAGCGCTTGCACACCGGCCAGGTCGTGGTGCGCATAGCTGCGACCAAGCACGGTGTGGAGGTGGACGCCTACAACACCACCACCCACGCGCTGGAGCGCTGGCAGGCGCGCCGTGCCATCGTGGCGCTGCCCGTGTTCATTGCCGCGCGCGTGATGCAGAACCCGCCGGACTTCCTGCGCCAGGCCACCGCAACTACCACCTACGCGCCCTGGTTGGTGGCGAACATCCACATTGAAGCGCCGCTGTTTGACCGCCCCGGCCCGGCCCCCAGCTGGGACAACGTGCTGTACGACGCCCCCGGCCTGGGCTATGTGGACGCCATGCACCAAAGCCTGCAGCCCGTGCCCGGCGCCACCGTGCTGAGCTACTACCGCGCACTGGGCGATGTGCCCGACAGCCGGCGCCTGCTGCTGGAAAAACCCTGGGCGCAGTGGCGCGACGAAATCCTGGCCGAGCTGGCCACAGCCCACCCGGACATCCGCAGCAAAACCAAGCGCATCGACATCACCCGCTACGGCCACGCCATGGCCATACCCACGCCCGCACTTTCAAGCCAAATCGGCCTGCAGCGCACATTTAACCTGCGCGAGCAGCTACAAAAAACAGAGCGAATTGCGTTTGCGCACAGCGACTGGGCGGGCTACTCGGTGTTCGAGGAAGCCTTCACCCAGGGGCATGCTGCGGGGGCCATGTCGGCCCTCGCGTAGCCTGGCCTGCCCCCCTTTACTTCAACGACCCATACGCCGCCAGCGCACATTGCAACTGCGCCGGCAGCTATCAAAAAAAGAGCAAATATCAGTTACGCTGGCCCGTAAAGCTGTTGCCTGCCGAACTGCCGCCCACATACTGCCAGGTGCCGCCGAGAGCGCCGTTGGACGCGATGGTGCCAGTGAAAGTGGCAGAACCCGATGAGCCTGCAGACAACAGCAGACTGCCGTTGCCCGACACATTACCCGTCACCGGCGACACCAGCCCGCTGTAGGTGGCCGACACCGTGTTGCCCGTAATCACCCCGCTGGTGGCGATGTTGACGCTAAAGGTGCCGGTCTCCTGGCCGCTGTAGCTACCGCTGTAGTTACCCGCAAAGGTGCCCACCGGAGGCGTAAAGACGGTGGTGGGCAACGGCACCACATAGCTGACACCCGTGGCCACTGCCGTGGCTGTGCTGCAAGGCAACTGGCGCGTCTCGCCAGGGCTCAGGGCGGACACCACCACCGTGCTGAACGTGGCGGGGCTTTGCAGTGAATACAGCTCCAGCGGGATATTGGCAGGCACCCGCAGCAGGGTGAAGTTGCCATCCGTTGGGCCAGGCAGCGTGCGTGACCAGCCATTGCCCCGCAGGCCAAACATGCCAGCCTGGGTCTGCGGTGCACCAGATGCATTCACAAAGCAGCCCTGCAAGGTGGCGGATTCGCCCTTGTAGTCCAGGTTCCACAGCGTGAAGTGGCTCACGTTCGCCACGTAGCTGCCGTTCGACTGGCGGCTTGCCTGGCCTTCGGCCACCCACACCTTGGCCGACTCGTCGTAGTACCACAGCGGGATCGCAGACCCGGCGGCATTCACACTATTGGCCGGGTAGGTCAAAGTAGCAGTGCTGCCGGTCTTGAGCTGCAGCGGGTTGCCAGATGCATCGCTGAGCTTGACCTCGATCACGCCCGCAGTTATCAGCGGCGAACGCACACCGGCGCTCACCCCTTCGTACGGCGCAGGAAAGGCCTGCACGCCCGCCACGGTGTCGGGCCCGTAATAGCTGCTGCCCACCTGCACGGTGCCGCTGTAGGCCGTGCCCGCAGCGGTCTGCACCGCATTGGCGGGAATCACCACACTGGCGCCATTCGTGCTGAAACTAGCCCCCTGTGCGGCGTTAAACGTGGTGCTGACCTGGTCGGCAAACAAGCCGACTGTGATTTGGGTGGTGCGACCCGACGTCACCGGTGCTTCCTTCGCCGCCGTGGCATAGCCCGCCTTTTTGACCAACACCACGTTGGTCGCCGTGGTGTCAGCGACGGTGAAAGAGAACGCGCCGTCGGCCCCGGTGGACGCGGTTTGGGTGCCCAGCACCACGGTGGCATTGGCCACGGGCTGCGCGCTGCCGTCCTGCACCCGCCCGGACACAACCGTGCCTGTGGCATTGCCCCCGCCCGTGCTGCTGCTACCGCTGCCGCCCCCGCAGGCAGCCAACACAGCTGCAACACACAAAGACGTTGTAAATGCCCGTAAACATCTGGAAGAAGACCGAACCGACCGTAGAAAACCCATGCTGTATCACCCGTATCAAAGAGGCGTAGAACGCCGAATTAGAAGGAGCATTCGAAATGCAGCGGGGAAGATACTATGTAGGAATGTGTCTTCTTAGTCTCTTTTGTTTCAAAAAGTTAGCACTTAACCGACACTTGCATGCCACACAGTCATATTTAATGAAATATGAACAGTTTTCTATCGCACCTGCGCACTGTCGTGCCGCCCGCACCGCCGGCCAGCCAGCAGGGCCAAGCCACTGGCACCTTCAGCTAGGCCTCTTGGGGTCGAAATGGGTGGCGCCGCTACCGCCTGCCACCGAGTACAGCGCACCCGGTGCATTACGGGTCTGCTGGAACTGCTCCAGCGTCTCGCCGCGCATGGCAGCGTAGATGTGCAGGTTTGACACGCCCAGCACAGCACCCAACTTTTCCAGCACAAAGAAGATCGCGCCGTAGTGCAGCAGGCCGCGCCAGTCACGGGCGCGCAGCAGGCTGCGTTCCTGCTCGGACAAATCAGCGGCGGCAAAGCTGGCCTCGGGGTCGGCCAGGAAGGCGGCGCGGTGCGCGGGCTGCACCATGGCGTGCAGGTAGCGGTTCATCCGGTAGGCCTGTGCACTTCGTTTCAGATCAAAGGGATAGGTGCCCTTGAGCGACTGGGCTCCATCCAACTGGCGCGCCATATGGTCCTGGTGGCGGGCGATCTCGCCGGCCTGCGCGGGGGCGGCCAGGTTTTCGTAGATGGCGGTGGCGATGCCGGTCATGGACGGCAGGTAGTAGCTCTGGTGCAGCTTGCGCACCTGGCTGGACAAGGCGCCGCGCATGGTCAGCCACATGATGACCTCGGCACCCTCCAGTCCGCCCAGCTCGGCATATTCGGCCTGGGTCATCTCGGTCAGGCGCTGGGGGTCGTTTTCAAACATCTCCAGGAAGCGGGCGTCCCAGGCCGGGTTGTTGAAGCCGGCGCGCTCACCATGCACCTGGTGCGACAGGCCGCCGGTGGCCACGATGGCCACGCGCAGGTCTTCGGGATAGCTTTCGATGGCGCCGCGCAGAGCCTGGCCCAGCTTGTAACAACGGCGTGCGCTGGGCACGGGAAACTGCAGTACGCCCATCTGCAGCGGCACTACCTGCACCGGCCAGGTAGGCTCGTGCGGGCACAGCATGGACAGGGGCGAAAAGCAGCCGTGGTCCAGCGGCTTGTCCTGGAAGAAAGACATGTCGAACTCATCCGCTACCAGCGACTGGCCAATGTGCGCGGCCAGCGCCGGGTGGCCTGGCACAGCCGGCAGCTCGCGCGCGCCGCCGCCCTCGTCGGCCACCTTCCATTCCGGCCCCACGCCCAGCGCGAAGGCCGAGTAGTGGTCGAAGAAGAAGGACGTGATGTGGTCGTTGTAGATGAACAGCAGTACATCAGGCTTTTTGTCCTGCAGCCAGGCCTGCACCGGGGCAAAGGCCTCGAAGATGGGCGCCCAGACCGGGTCGTCCCGCTTGTTGCGGTCGAAGGCGAAGCCAATCGTCGGCGTATGGGAGGCGGCGATACCGCCGATGATGGTAGCCATAGT
>JAPLPK010000029.1 GCA_026400275.1 Burkholderiales bacterium | reverse complement strand
CGTGCCAGCACATTTAGCGAAGTCGGTGCCGGCATACAGATTGGCCCTAACGTCGTACGCCAGCTCAACCAATGGGGACTGGACACGGCTCTGCAGGGCGTGGTCGCTTTCCCGCACCGACTGCAGGCCCGCGATGTACGCGACGGCGCGGAGCTAGGCGCACTGCCATTAGGGCAGGCCATGCAGCAGCGCTACGGAGCCCCTTACGCCACGGTACACCGTGCCGACCTGCACACCGTGCTGCACACCGCAGTGCAACAGCACACCGACGCAGAGCTGCACACGCAACACACCCTGCAGCAGTTCCAGCAAACCGCCGACGGCGTACAGGTACGCTGGGCAGAGCCCACAGCCTCAGCCAGCGACGGGCATGCCGGTGATGTGCTGGTCGGAGCCGATGGCCTGTGGAGCCCCGTACGCCAGTGGCTGCTGCACGACGGCGCGCCCCGCGCCACCGGCCACCTCGCTTACCGCGCCCTGGTGCCGCAGGCCCAGCTGCCAGCCCATCTGCGCTCGCAGCAGGTCACCGTCTGGCTGGGCAACAAGCTGCACGTGGTGCAGTACCCCGTGCGCCGGGGTGAATGGCTGAATGTAGTGGCCATTGTGCAAAGTCCCTGGCCGGGGCCTGCCGACAGCCTGGAGCAATGGGACCACAGCGCCAACGCCGCCGACCTGCGCGCCAAGCTGATGCACGCCTGCGCGCCGCTGCAAGACCTGGTGCAAGCCATAGACGGCTGGCGCCTGTGGGTGCTGTGCGACCGCCCGCCCATGGCCAATGCCCACCAGCACGCGCAAGGCCGGGTGGCATTGTTGGGCGATGCCGCACACCCCATGCGGCCCTACCTGGCCCAAGGCGCGGGTATGGCGATTGAAGATGCGGCCGCGCTGGCAGCCGCGCTGGGCTCGGGCCAGCCTATCCCGCAGGCGCTGCAACACTATGCGCAACAGCGCTGGCAGCGCAATGCCAAGGTCCAGGCCCGGGCCGTGCGCAACGGCCAAATATTCCACGCCACCGGCCTGGTGCGCTGGGGCCGCAACCGCGCCATGCAGCTGGGGGGAGAGCGGCTGATGGACCAGCCCTGGCTGTACGGTTACACACCACCCGCGCCGCCCGCGCCGTATTTGCTACAAACTTCATAGCTACTAGCGCAGTTATTACCTGCGCCAGAGGCCTAAAAAGCTTACAAGTTGGTGCGCAGTGTCCAGATCTCGGGGAACAACACCACGTCCAGCATCTTACGCAGATAGCTCACGCCACCGGTGCCACCGGTGCCACGCTTGAAGCCAATCACCCGCTCCACCGTGGTGACGTGGCGGAAGCGCCAAAGGCGGAACGCATCTTCCAGATCGGTCAGCTTCTCACCCAGTTGGTAGATGTCCCAGTGCTGGCGCGGATCGCGGTAGGCCACCAGCCAGGCCAGTTCCACGGCAGCGTCGGCCACATAGGGCTGGGTCCAGTCGCGCTGCAGGTGGCCGGCCGGAATGGCCATTCCGCGCCGGGCCATCAGGCGCAGCGACTCGTCGTACAGCGAAGGCGCCTCGTATGCCGCCTGCACCAGCGCCAACAAATCTGGCCGGTGCGCATGCGGCTTGAGCATGGCCGCATTCTTGTTGCCCAACGCAAACTCGATACAGCGGTACTGCGCACTCTGGAAGCCGCTGGAGCTGGCCAGATAGGGCCGCATGGCGCTGTAATCGGGCGGCGTCATGGTGGCCAGCACATCCCAGGCATGCACCAGCTGGGCCATGATCTTGGACACGCGTGCCAGCATCTTGAAGGCGCTGTGCAGATCGTCTGCCGCCACGCAGCGCATGGCCGCATGCAGCTCGTGCAGCATCAGCTTCATCCACAGCTCGCTGGTCTGGTGCTGGACGATGAACAGCATCTCGTCGTGCGCCGGCGACAAAGGCTTTTGGGCGCCCAGCACCGCATCCAGCTGCAGGTAGTCGCCGTAGCTCATAGACTGGCTGAAGTCCAGTTGGGCCTTTTCTTCCTGCACGATGTTTTCGCCAGAATTCATGGGGCAGCCCATCTCAGGTCACCGCATGCTTCTGGTTGAACTCAGGCTGGCGCCATTCTTCGCTCTCAAGCACCTGCTGCAGTTGGTCTACCGCATTCCACACATCTTCATATCCCAGGTACAGCGGCGTGAAGCCAAAGCGCAGGATGTCGGGGTGCTGCGCACCATTACCGGCGCGGTAATCGCCAATCACGCCGCGCGCAATCAGCGCCTGAATGATGGCGTATGCGCCCTCAGCCTTGCTCAGGCAGACCTGCGACCCACGTTTGGCATGCTCCCGGGGAGTTGCCAGACCAAGCCCGTGTCCGCCGCAGCGCTGCTCGACCAGTTCAATGAACAAATCGGTCAGGGCCAAAGACTTCTGGCGCAGGGTCTGCATGGCGCTCTGGTTTGGCACGATGCGAGCGGCAGCGTCAAATACATCCAGTCCGCACTCGAGCGCCGACAGGCTGATCATGGGCTGGGTGCCACACAAGTAGCGCGTCACGCCGGGTGCCGGCCGGTAGTCGGGGGTGAATTCAAACGGCGTGGCATGGCCCCACCAGCCGGCCAGCGGCTGCCAGAAGCGCTCGGCATGCGCGGGATTCACCCACACAAAGGCCGGCGCGCCGGGGCCGCCGTTCAGGTATTTGTAGCCGCAGCCGACCGCGAAGTCGGCCTTGGCACCAGTCAGATTCACCGGCACTGCGCCCGCACTGTGCGCCAAGTCCCACAGCATCAGCGCGCCAGCGTCGTGGGCGGCTTGCGTGACGGATGGCATATCGTGCATGGCACCGGTGCGGTAGTTCACATGGGTCAGCATCAGCACCGCGACCTGCGGGGTCAAGGCGGCAGCGATCTCCTCGGGCTCGACCAGTTGCAGCGTGAAGCCGTGCTGGCGGCATAGCGATTCGGCGATGTACAGATCGGTAGGGAAGTTGCTGCGCTCGCTAACCACCAGCTTGCGCTGCGGCGCATCAGCAGCGGCCATGTTCAGCGCGGCGGTCAACACCTTGAACAGGTTCACCGAGGTGCTGTCGGTAGCGACCACCTCGCCCTGGCCCGCGCCAATCAGCGGCGCAATCTGGTTACCCAGGCGCTGCGGCAGGTCGAACCAGCCGGCGCTGTTCCAGGACTTGATCAGGTCGGTGCCCCACTCCTGCGTCACCACCTGGGCGACACGGGCGGCAGTGGCTGCGGGCAGCACGCCCAGCGAGTTGCCATCCAGGTAAATCACGCCGGGCGGCAGGCTGAAATGGGCGCGCAGCGGCGCCAGAGGATCCAGCGCATCCAGGCGCAGGCAGTTATGCAATGTCGTCACGGTTCTTCCTTCTCGAATTCAAAGTGGGGTCAAAGTGAGCGCAGCACGGCACGCACGGGGGATGCATCGGCGGTCATCAGCTTCAGCGGCAGAGCGATGAGTTCGTAGTCGCCCTCGGGTACGGCGTCGAGCACCAGGTTTTCCAGTACGCGCAGGTTCAGGCGGCGGATGGTCTGGTGGCTGTCCAAGGTCTTGCTGCTGGCCGGGTCGATGCTGGCGGTGTCGATGCCGATCAGCGTCACGCCCAGAGCGGCTAGGCGCTCTACGGTGTCAGGTGCATAGGCGGCCAGGTCGCCATCCCAGTGGTCCACCGGCATATGTTGGTAGGTACGCACCAGTACACGGGGAGGCAGGTCGTGCAACGCATGGGCAAGATGCTCCCACAGCACCAGCGGGCCACGGCCTATGCAATGGATGACACGGCACGGGCCCAGGTAGGGTGTGAGATCGACCGCGCCGATTGCCTGGCCCTGCGGGTCGTAGTGCAGCGGCGCATCGGCGTGGGCGCCGACGTGAGGGGAAAGCGTCAGCGCGCTGACGTTGACCGGGCAAGCCGGCGAGATGGTTGCCGTCCACTGCTGTTGGTACGGCGTATCACCCGGAAACACGGGGCTGCCAGGGGCTACGGGGGGTGAAATATCCCAGAGGTTTTGCATAGTGCGGCGAAGGTATCACCGCTAAAAACCGCGTGGTGTCGGTTATTTCCAACAGCCTGTAAATTCTGAAACCCGGGCCACATGGGCAGGCCGTGGCGCGCGAACGCTGCTGTGCCAGCAGGTCTATTCATATACAAAAATAGCCTCTGGCGCAGGTATTCTCTGCGCGAGAAGCTATGAAATAAATAGCACCCAGCCTGTCGGCCAGGTGGCTTGCAACTTATGCCACCCGTCCGAGCAGCAGGTACTCCATGAGCGCCTTTTGTACGTGCATGCGGTTCTCGGCCTCGTCCCATACCACCGACTGCGGGCCGTCAATGACGTCGGCCTCGACCTCTTCGCCGCGATGGGCGGGCAGGCAGTGCATGAACAGTGCGTCCGGCTTGGCGGCGCGCATCATTTCGGTATCCACGCACCAGTCGGCAAAGGCTAGTCTGCGCGCCTCGTTCTCGGCCTCGTAGCCCATGCTGGTCCACACATCGGTGGTGACCAGGTCGGCACCGGCGCAGGCCTGCATGGGGTTCTTGAAGACCTTGTAGCTGTCGCCGGAACGCAGGCCGGCTACGGACTGGTCCACCTCGTAGCCGCTGGGCGTGCTGACGTGCACGGTAAAGCCCAGAATCTCGCTGGCCTGCAGCCAGGTGTTGGCCATGTTGTTGCCGTCGCCCACCCAGGCCACCGTCTTGCCGGCGATGCTGCCGCGCTGCTCGATGTAGGTAAAGATGTCGGCCAGGATCTGGCAGGGGTGGAACTCGTTGGTCAGGCCGTTGATGACCGGCACGCGCGAATGCTCGGCAAATCGTTCAATCTTGGTCTGCTCGAAGGTGCGGATCATCACCAGATCGACCATGCGGCTGATGACCTTGGCGCTGTCTTCGATAGGCTCGGCGCGGCCCAGCTGGCTGTCGCCGGTGGTCAGATGCACCACGCTGCCGCCCAGCTGGTACATGCCGGCCTCGAAGCTCACGCGGGTGCGTGTCGAGGCTTTTTCGAAAATCATGGCCAGCGTACGGTCCACCAGGGAATGGTGTTTTTCGTAGGATTTGAACTTCTTCTTGATCAGCGCCGCACGCTCAAACAGGTAGGCGTATTCCTCGGCGGTGACGTCGCTGAATTGCAGGTAATGCTTCATACGGGTTCTGCCAAAAATTGCTTGACCAAGGGACACAGAATGCCGACCAGCTCGTCGGCCTCGGCGGCCGTCATGATCAGAGGGGGCACCAAACGGATCACGCTGTCGGCCGTGACGCTGATCAGCAGGCCTGCATCTACCGCTCGCTGGGCCAGCACGCCACAGGGACGGGCCAGTTGCACGCCAATCATCAGGCCCTGACCGCGCACTTCCACGAAGCCTTCCACGCCCGCCAATTCACGGCGTAACGCAGCTTGCAGGTGCTCACCGACGGTGGCCGCGTTCTCCAGCAGGCCTTCTTCTTCCATGATGCGTATGGTTTCCACCCCGGCGCGCATGGCCAGCGGGTTGCCGCCAAAGGTGGTGCCGTGGTTGCCCGGCTGGAAGATGTTGGCGGCCTTGGGGCCAGCGACAACCGCACCCACCGGAACGCCCGAGCCCAAGCCCTTGGCCAGCGGCATCACGTCGGGCTTGATGCCCGCCCACTGGTGGGCAAACCATTTGCCGGTACGGCCCATGCCGCACTGCACTTCGTCGATCATCAGCAGCCAGTCGCGCTCATCGCAGAGCTTGCGCACCTGTTGCAGGTATTCGACGCGCATCGGGTTCACGCCGCCCTCGCCCTGGATGGTCTCGAAGAACACCGCCGTCACATTGGGGTTGCCCTCGGTTGCCTTCTTCAGGGCCTCAATATCGTTCAGCGGAACGCGGATGAAGCCTTCGACCATGGGGCCAAAGCCCTTCTGGATCTTCTCGTTACCGGTAGCGCTGAGCGTGGCGATGCTGCGGCCGTGGAAGGCTTTTTCATAGACCACGATCTCGGGGCGTTCAATGCCCTTGTCGTGGCCAAACTTGCGCGCCAGCTTCAGGGCGGCTTCGTTGGCTTCCAAGCCGGTGCAGCAGAAGAATACGTTGGTCATGCCCGACAGTTCCACCAACTTAGCGGCCAGTTTTTCCTGGTTAGGTATGTGGTAATAGTTGCAGCTATGGATGATCTTGCCGATCTGGTCCTGCAGGGCCGGCACCAGCTTGGGGTGGTTGTGGCCCAGGGTGTTGACCGCGATGCCGCCCAGACCATCCAGGTAAGACTTGCCGTTCACGTCCCACACACGCACACCTTGGCCATGCGACAGCGCAATCGGCAGTCGGCCATAGGTGTTCATGGTGTGGGGTGAGGAAGCCTCAATGAAAGCGGTCATGCAGTTCTCCAAAATAAACGGGGATTCAGGGTCAACAGAACCGCTGAAACGCAATTTTAGGCGCAGAGATTGCACGGTTTTTTGACAATTGCGCATTACTGCAATGCTTTACGCCCCCAGCAAGCCCCCACAAAAAGACCTCAGTCTTATATAAGATACAATTCTTGTGCGCTGCAACAAAGCACCGCAGACAGGCCTATTGCCGCTATGATTCGGTCCATTGCTGCCTCGCAGAACTCCCATCTGGGATGCACCAAACCCCTACTCAAAAGCCCCACCTGATGGTTTCCAACGCTGCCAAAGAAGTCTTTATCCAAGGTGTCACGAGCAACGGAAAAGCCTTCCGCCCCAGTGACTGGGCCGAGCGCCTGGCCGGCGTGTTGAGCCAGTTTCGCCCCGGTGGCGCCCAGCCCGGCAGCCACCTCAGCTATTCCCCCTGGTGCGTGCCCACCACCATCAACGGCATCAAGTGCGTGATCCTGAACCACGAACTGCGCGACTACGACGTGATGGCCTGGGACTTCGCCATCAACTTCGCACGCGACAACGGCCTGCAAGTGGCTGAGGCCTGCCTGATCCCCGACGCCACGTCCAAATAAGGCACCGCCACCCCTAACCAGGGGCTGGCAACATCAAACAAACCCGGCCCCATAACGAAAAAACCGCCAGAGCTTGCGCTCTGGCGGTTTTTTGCTGTGCTGGCAGCGCACCCACAAAACGGCGGACCAACTAGCTCGCGCTAAGCAGTCCGGGCGGTTTGCTTAATAAATTAAGCGGCTACAGGTGCGGCGCCCAGCGCCTTCACCTTGGTGCTCAGGCGGCTCTTATCGCGAGCTGCCTTGTTCTTGTGGAAGATGCCCTTGTCGGCAACCGTGTCCACCACAGCTTGCATCTTGGCAAACAGTTCGGTGGCTTTGGTCTTGTCGCCAGCGAGAACGGCTTTTTCAACGTTCTTCACAGCGGTACGGTATTTGGAACGCAGCGAGGTGTTCGCAGCGTTGATCTTGATGTCCTGGCGGACGCGCTTGCGGCCGGAGGCCAGGCGGGGGTTCTTTTTCTTAGGCTTGGTTGCCATAATATGATTCCTTAGGTGTTAGAGGATGTTGCCAGCAAAGCCCACGATTATAGCAGGCACCTGCACACCGAGGCTGGCGGGCTACACTCAACGGGTGAGCCTCTTCAAATCTGCATCCACCATCTCCCTGCTGACCCTGGCCTCCCGCGTGGGCGGCCTGGTCCGCGACCAGCTGTTTGCCGCCACCTTTGGCGCCAACGCCATGACCGACGCGTTCTACGTGGCGTTCCGCATTCCCAACCTGTTCCGCCGCCTGTTTGGCGAAGGCGCGTTCAGCCAGGCCTTTGTGCCGGTGCTGGCGGCCAGCAAGGCCACCCATGGGCTGGGCGCCACCAAGCAACTGATAGACCACGTAGCCACCTTGCTAACCTGGGTGCTGGCCATCACCTGTGTGCTGGGCGTTACAGGGGCGCCGCTGCTGGTGTGGGGCATGGCCGGCGGCCTGCAGCAAGAACCGCAGGCCTACGCGGCAGCCACCGTGATGACGCGCTGGATGTTTCCCTACATCCTGTTCATTTCGCTGGTGTCCATGGCCTCGGGTATTCTGAATACCTGGCGGATCTTCGCTGTGCCCGCCGCCACGCCAGTGCTGCTGAACATCGCCATGATTGCCGCAACCTTCTGGGGCACGCCCTGGTTCCGCAGCCACGGCATAGAACCCATTTACGCGCAAATCATCGGCGTGATGCTGGGCGGCCTGCTGCAGCTGGGCGTGCAAATTCCCGCCCTGAAACGGCTGGGCCTGTTTCCCAACATAGGGATCAGCTGGGCTGCCGTGCGCACCGCTTGGGCGGACGAAGCTACTAAAAATGTAGCAAAACTGATGGTACCTGCGCTGCTGGGCGTCGGCGTGGCGCAGATTTCCATCTTCATCAACACCCAGATCGCCTCGCGCCTGGCCCCCGGCAGCGTGAGCTGGATCAGCGGCGCCGACCGCTTGATGGAATTCCCCACCGCCATGCTGGGCGTGGCCCTGGGCGTGGTGCTGATGCCGCAGCTGGCCGGTGCCCGCGCGGCCAACGACCCCAAACAATACTCCGCCATGCTGGACTGGGGCCTGCGCCTGCTGTTGCTGCTGGCCGTACCCTGCTCGGTGGCGCTACTGACCTTTGCTACGCCGCTGGTGGCCGTTATCTTCCATTACGGCGTGTTTGCCGAAAGCGATGTGGAACAGACTGCCCGCGCGCTGATGGGCTGGGGCGTGGGGCTGCTGGGCGTGGTGGCCATCAAGGTGCTGGCCCCCGGCTTTTATGCCAGCCACAATATGAAAACCCCGGCCCGCATTGCGGTGGCGGTGCTGGTGATAACCCAGGTCTTCAACTTCGCACTGGTGCCGGTATTCCAGCACGCAGCGCTGACCCTGTCGGTCGGCCTGGGCGCGATGGTGAACGCCTGCTGGCTGCTGATTGGGCTGCGCCAGCGCGGCAGCTACCAGCCGCTGCCAGGCTGGTGGAAGTTCATTCTGCAGGTGCTGGCGTCAAGCGCCTTGCTGGCAATCTTCCTGCTGTGGGCGGCGAATGCCGTGCCCTGGACCCATTACGAGCATGAAAAATTGGAACGAATTGGGCTTCTGGCGCTTGTACTACTTGCATCAGCAGCTATTTATTTCGTAGCATTGTGGGCATCTGGCTTAAAGATACGTAAACTTCTGCGGCATTGAGTCCCGTAGCTTGACGACGCCCCCTCGCTCCACTACAAAGACGTTATGCAGATCCGCTTCGAAGCACCCACCGCACTTGAATACTTTGCCTCGTTGGTGCAAAGCGACGAACAGCTGCCCTTGCTAGAGGCGGCGGCCAGTCTGGCGCAAGACGAATACCCCGAGTTGGACATGGAACAGGTACTGGGCGATATGGACCAGTTGCTGGCCCGGCTGAAGCGCCGCCTGCCGCCCGACTCCGCCCCGCTGCAGCGCCTGCGCTCGCTGAACCAGTTCTTCTACCGCGACCTGAACTTCGGCGGCAACGTCAACGACTACTACGACCCCGACAACAGCTACCTGAATGCGGTGCTGCGGACCCGCCGCGGCATCCCCATCTCGCTGGCCGTGCTGTGGATGGAGCTGGCCCAGGGCATAGGCCTGGCGGTGCGCGGCGTGGCCTTCCCCGGCCACTTCATGGTTAAGGTCAACCTGCCCAAGGGCCAGGTGGTGATGGACCCGTTCACCGGCCAGTCGCTGAGCCGCGAAGAGCTGTCCGAGCGGCTGGAGCCCTTCATCCGCCACAACGGCCTGGTGGACGACTTTGAAGCCCCACTGGGCCTGTACCTGCAGGCGGCGCCCTCTCGCGACATCCTGGCCCGCATGCTGCGCAACCTGAAGGACATCCACACCTCGCAAAGCGACTGGGTGCGCGTACTGGCCGTACAAAACCGCCTGATCGTGCTGCTGCCCGAAGCCTGGAGCGAATACCGCGACCGGGGACTGGCCCATGCCGCACTGGGCAATAGCGCCCAGGCCGTAGTCGATCTGGAAAAGTACCTGATCTGCTCGCAAGACGCGCTGGACCTGGACAGCATCTCCGAGCGCCTAAGCAGCCTGCGCCGCGCCCGCAACTAGGTGCGACGGCCCCTACCCTAAGCCGCTAGGCCTGGGCCTGGGCCTCACGGCGAAAAGGAATAAGTCGGATCAGTGCGCCAGCGCCGCTACCGCGCGCTTGCGGTACAACACCAGGGTGGCGATCAGCCCGCACACAGCGGCAAACGACATCCACATGGCCGGCGCGGCCTTGTTGCCGGTGGCCTCGATCAGGCCTGTAGCGATGGCCGGGGTGAAGCCGCCAAAGATCGCAGTCGCCAGGCTGTAGGCCAGCGAAAAACCCACGGTACGCACCTCTACCGGCATCACCTCGGTCAGCGCCACCACCATCGCGCCGTTGTAGCTGGCATACAGAAAGGACAGCCACAGCTCTACCGACAGCATCTTGGAAAAGCTGGGGTCGGCCGTCAGCCAGGCCATGGCCGGGTAAGAACTAACGATGGTCAGCACCGTGAAGAACAGCAAAATCGGGCGCCGGCCAATCCGGTCCGACAGCGCGCCCATCACCGGCAGCCAGATGAAGTTGGAAATGCCCACGCACAGGGTCACCACCAGCGCGTCCGTGGTGCTCAGGTGCAGCACGCTTTTGCCAAAGGTGGGGGTGTAAACCGTGATCAGGTAGAACGACACCGTGGTCATGGCCACCAGCATCATGCCGGCGATCACCAGGCCCCAGTTGTCCAGCATGGAGCGGAAGATGGCCCGCGTGTCAGGCCGGTGCTTGCGCTGCTTGAACTCCTCGGTTTCCTGCAGCGAGCGGCGCAGCACAAACAGCACCGGCACGATCATGCAGCCCACGAAGAAAGGCACGCGCCAGCCCCAGTCACCAATCTGCAGCGGCGTCAGCCAGATGTTCAGCGCATAACCCAGCGCAGCGGCGACGATGATGGCCACCTGCTGGCTGGCCGACTGCCAGCTTACGTAAAAGCCCTTGTGGCCCGGCGTGGCCATCTCGGCCAGGTAGACCGACACGCCGCCCAGCTCCACACCCGCCGAGAAGCCCTGCAGCAAGCGCCCGGTCAGCACCAGGGCCGGGGCCAGGTAGCCGATGCTGGCATAACCCGGTACGCAGGCGATCAGCACCGTGCCGGTAGCCATCAGCGCCAGGGTCACGATCAGGCCTTGCCGCCGCCCCACGCGGTCCACATAGGCGCCCAGGAAGATGGCGCCCAGCGGCCGCATCAGAAAGCCCGCGCCAAAGGTCATGAAGGTGAACATCAGCGACGCAAACTCATCCGCTGCGGGGAAGAAGGTCTTGGCGATGTAGGTGGCGTAAAAGCCGAACAGGAAGAAGTCGAACATCTCCATGAAGTTGCCACTGGTCACCCGTAAAACGGTGCCGAACTTCGATGCAGAGGGAGCGGTAGAGGTACGCATGCGGGGCTCTCGAACGGTGGCGGCATGCGCCATCCGCAACGGGGTGGCGACATACACAGCGCGATTAATTGTCTAGACAATTTTATCGGCGCACCTAGCAAACTACCCTGCACTCACCCCAAGTACACAAGACTTTACCCAGGGCGCCCTGGAGGCGTATCGGCCAGAAACAGCGCCTGCAAATCGCTCAAGAAGTCGAAGCCGCGCTCGGTAGGCCACACACGCACGCCATCCCGCTGCAGCAGGCCCTTGCTCTCGCCCTCGGCCAAGCCCTTCTGGATGCGGGTCAGCGGCAGGCCGGTGCGCTCGGTGAATTGCGGCAGCTCGAAGCCATCGCGCAGGCGCAGCGCGTTCAGCATGTATTCGAAGGGTAGCTCGGCGCGCGCGATGTCTTCGTCCTGGGTCACGGCATTGCCAGCCAGGGCGTTGTCCATGTACAGCTTGGGCTCGCGAAAGCGCACCTGGCGCACGATGCGGTGGGCAAAGCTGAGCTTGCTGTGCGCACCCGCGCCAATCCCCAGGTAGTCGCCAAACTGCCAGTAGTTCTGGTTGTGCACGCAGGCATGGCCCGGCAGCGCGTAGGCAGACACTTCGTAGCGCTGCATGCCGGCGGCCGTGGTCATCTCGGTGATCTTGTCCAGCATGTCGTAGCCCAGGTCGTCCTCGGGCACCTGGGGCGGGAACTTGGCGAAGTAGGTGTTGGGCTCGATGGTCAGCTGGTAGATGGAGATGTGTTTGGGCCCTAGCGCAAGCGCTGTCTGCATATCCCGCTCTAAATCTTGTAGCGTCTGGCCGGGCAGCGCGTACATGATGTCGAGGTTGAAGGTGTCAAACGACTGCGCCGCCTCCTGCACCGCTGCCAGCGCCTGGGCGCTGTCGTGCACGCGGCCCAGGGCCTTCAGATGCGCGTCATTGAAGCTCTGCACGCCGACCGACAAACGCGTCACGCCTGCGCCACGGTAGGCGCGGAAGCGGTCTTTCTCGAAGGTACCGGGGTTGGCCTCCATGGTGATTTCGCAGTCCGGCTCCAGCCGCAGCCGGGCGCGGATGTCGCCAATCAGCCGGTCTATCGCCTGCGGCGAAAACAGGCTGGGCGTGCCACCACCGATGAAGATGCTGTGCACCGTGCGACCCCAGATCAGCGGCAGCGAGGCCTCCAAATCGGCCATCAGCGCATCGATATAGCGCTGCTCGGGCACTTCGCTGGTCGGTACGGGCGCAGCCAGACTGGCGGCGGGATGCAGGGTCTGCGCACCGTCAGCCCGCAGCGCGTGCGAGTTGAAGTCGCAGTACGGGCACTTCTTCAGGCACCAGGGCAGGTGCACGTAGAGCGACAGCGGCGGTAGCGCGGCCAGCTGCAGCAGGCCGGGGCGCATATAGTGTTGCAGGTCCTTCATGGCAGCCAGCGCTCACGCATCAAGGCCAGCATGGCGCGCGACGACTGGCCGCGGTGGCTGTTGGCGTTCTTCACCTCGGGGCTCAGCTCAGCAAAGGTCTTGCCGAACTGCGGCAGAAACATCACCGGGTCGAAGCCAAAGCCGTTCTCGCCCTGCGGCGCACGGGTGATCTCGCCGACAGCGCGGCCCACTGCGATCAGCGGCTCGGGGTCTTGCGGCGAACGCACGGCCACCAGGGTGCTGACCAGTGCGGCGCGGCGGTTGTCTATGCCCTGCATCTGCTCCAACAAGGCCCGCACATTGTTGTCGTCGCCCTTGGGGTAGCCGAATTGCGTGGCGTAGTACGCCGTCTGCACGCCGGGCAGGCCGCCGAATGCATCGACGCACAGGCCGGCATCGTCGGCCACGGCGGGCAGGCCGCTGTGCTCGGCGGCGTGCCGGGCTTTGGCCAGAGCATTCTCAACAAAGGTGTGGAAGGGCTCTGCCGCCTCGGAAATGCCCAAAGCGCCCTGCGCCACCAGTTCCACGCCCAGCGGGGCGAACAGGGCCTGCAGTTCAAACAGCTTGCCCGCGTTATTCGATGCCAATACGATTTTCATAAAAATATGCCTTCAGCGCAGATATTACCTGCGCAAGAAGCTATTAATTCAATAGCGCCTGTTGTTGCAAACCCATCAGTTCGACGATGCCTTTTTCGGCCAGGCCCAGCAGCGCATCCATCTCGGCGCGGGTGAAGGCCACGCCCTCGGCCGTGCCCTGCACTTCGACGAAATGACCGGCGCCGGTCATCACCACATTCATGTCGGTGTCGCAGGCCGAGTCTTCGGTGTATTCCAGGTCCAGCAGCGGCGTGCCATCCACAATGCCCACAGAGATAGCGGCGACGCTGTGGGTGATGGGCGTAGCCTTGATCTTGCCGGCTTGCAGCAAGGTGCTGACCGCATCCTGCGCTGCCACAAACGCACCGGTGATGGCTGCGGTGCGCGTGCCACCATCGGCCTGCAACACGTCGCAGTCGAGGTGGATGGTGCGCTCGCCCAGCAGCCTCAGGTCGAATACGGCGCGCAGGGATCGGCCTATCAGGCGCTGGATCTCCTGGGTGCGGCCGGTTTGCTTGCCGCGAGCAGCCTCGCGGTCACTGCGGCTATGGGTGGCGCGCGGCAGCATGCCGTATTCGGCGGTCACCCAGCCCTCGCCGCTGCCCTTCTTGTGGCCGGGTACTTTCTCTTCGACGGAGGCGGTGCACAGCACCTTGGTGTTGCCAAACTCGATCAGCACCGAGCCTTCGGCGTGGATGGTGTAGCCCCGGGTGATACGCACCGGGCGCAGCTGGTCGGCGGCGCGGCCGCCGTTACGGGCAAATTCAGTCATCAAAATCTCCAGTTGGGGTAAAGCGGAGCAGGCCCAGGCCGACCGCCAGCGCCACATCCGGCATGCGGATCAGCCCCTCTTCGTTGCAGAGCGGCGGATGGCTTCGTTGATCTCGGCAATCGAGCGTTCTATGGCCGCGTCGTCCAGCTCATCCAGTCCGCTGCCGGGTCCGCCGGCCTGGATGGACGACGCAAACACGCCATCCTGTATGGATTCGGTGGAAATGCCACGTGTGGACTCAAAAGGGTCCGGGGTCTCCCACTCGATCGCCATCACGGTGACGTTGTCACTACTGGGGCCAGCCTTGCGCAGCGCCTGCTCCACCAGGTCGGGCACGGCCTCGGACACCGGTGACTGGCAAAGAACGCGCACGATGTCTTCGTCCGGCAAGCTATCCCACAAGCCATCCGAGCACAGCATGATCTTGTCGCCCTGGTGCAGGACGATCGGCCCGGTGATGTCGAATACCGGCCGCACCGAGGCGCCCAGACAGGTGTAGAGCACGTTGCGGTTCACTGGCCCGGGGGGCGCACGCCCATCGGAGCGGCTTTGCTCGGCGTAGGAGTGGTCGCGGGTGCGGGTGAGTAACAGGCCGTCGCGCACCACATACAGGCGCGAATCGCCGCAATGCACCCAGGTGGCAGTACTGCCCTGCACCACCGCCGCCACAAAGGTGGTGCGTGGCGAATCCAGCATGCCGTTGCGGCCGGCGTAACGCAATATCTGCTCGTGCGCAGCAAGAATGGCAGCGGTCAAAAATTCGGTGACATTGGGCAGCGAAGGCTGGGCCTGCTTCTGGTACAGCGCAGAGGCGGACTGCAAGGCCAGCTGTGCTGCCACCTCGCCCTCCGGGTGGCCGCCCATGCCGTCGGCCAGCAGGAACAGACCAGACTCGCGGGTGTAGCAATAGCCCATGCGGTCTTCGTTTTTGGCGCGGCCGCCCTTGCGGCTGACCTGGAATACGGAAAACTTCACTTGGGTGTGGCGCCGATGCCGGTGGCATCACGCACGTTCTTTTTGGTGTCAGACACCAGGGTGTCGAACTGCAGGCGCAGCTTTTCAGCCACGGACAGCTTGGTGTAGCGGCGCTCGCCTTCGCGGCTGAGCTCTTTTTGCAGCGCAAACACCGACTGCGGACGCGACAGCGGGTCTACCGACATGCACCACTCCACCACTTCGATCAGGTTGTCGGAGTAGACGCCGCGCAGGCGCGATAGGGCCAAGGCCAGCCGGTCTTTTTCCAGGCGCTGCGGCGCCTCATTGGGCGGGTAGCCCTGCATGCAGGCATAGATGCAGGCGCCAATGGCGTAGATGTCGGTCCACGGGCCCATGGACGCATCGCGCCGGTACATCTCGGGGGCGGCAAAGCCGGGGGTGTACATGGGGCGGATGAAGTTGCCTTCCTTGTTCAGCACCTCGCGGGCCGCACCGAAGTCAATCAGCACCGCCTTGTTGTCGTCGGTGATGAAAATATTCGCCGGCTTGATGTCCAGATGCAGCATCTTGTGCTGGTGCACGATGCGCAGGCCGCGCAGGATTTCATCAAACAGGCTGCGGATGGTGGATTCGCGGAACACCTTCTGCTTGCGCAGGTCGCGCGAGGTGATGATGAAGTCCTGCAGGGTCGCGCCCTCCAGGTAGTTCATCACCATGTAGACGGTTTCGTTCTCGCGGAAGAAATTCAGCACGCTGACCACCGAGGGGTGGGAAATCTGCGCCAGTGAGCGGCCTTCTTCGAAAAAGCTCTTCAGGCCCAGGCGGTAGAGCGACAGCTTTTCGGGCGGAACCTGGGGCAGCAGCTCACCAGCAGCACGGGTCGCCAAAGACGAAGGCAGGTACTCCTTCAAAGCCACCTGCCCGCCTTCGTTGTCACCAGCCAGGTACACCACCCCAAAGCCACCGGAGGACAGGCGCCGGACAATGCGGTAACCCCCTACAACAGTGCCTGGCGGTAGCGTGGCAGGTTTAATCTTGGACATAAATTTGGTGGGGAGAGCGGCTCTGCAACGTAACCCAGTTATTCTCGGGCCATTGCAACGATAAGTACCATCTAATGCCAGTTTACAGCATGACCGGCTACGCCAGTGCCCAGCACAGCAGCGCCGCCAACACCCCAGAATCCGAATCCAAAAGCAGCTCCGCGCGGCGCCTGGGGCTGGAAATCCGCTCGGTCAACAGCCGCTTTCTCGACCTGACCTTCAAGCTGCCCGACGAGCTGCGCAGCCATGAACCCGCACTGCGTGAGCGTGTCATGGCCAAGCTCAAACGCGGCAAGGTAGAAGTACGCGCTGCCATCGAAAACACCGCCAGCGGCAGCCTGCCCGACCCGTCGCCGCGCTTGATGCAGCGCGTAAATTCACTGCAGGACTCGGTCAAGGCCTGGCTGCCCCAGGCAGCGCCGCTCAGCGTGGCCGACGTGATCCGCCTGGCTTCCGGCGAACAAGGCCCGGCCCACGACTGGGCCGACGACCTACTGACTCTGTCCGACACCGTGCTGGCAGCACTGGTAGAAGCCCGTCAGCGCGAAGGTGACCGGCTCGCCACCATGCTCAAAGGGCACATCACCCAGCTGCGCACCCTGGCCCAAAAGGCTGTGCCCCTGGTGCCGCAGCTGGTGGAGCAACAGCGCCAGCGTTTCCTGGAACGCTGGAAAGAAGCCATGGCACTGACCGATGGCGCCACCCTGCCCGAAGCCGCGCAAGACCGCGCGCTGACCGAGGCCACATCCTTCGCCATCCGCATCGACGTGGCCGAAGAACTGACACGCCTGCATTCGCACCTGGACGAGATGGAACGCATCCTTAAAAAAGGCGGCGAAGCCGGCAAGCGCATGGACTTCCTGATCCAGGAGCTGCACCGCGAAGCCAACACCATGGGCAGCAAGTCTGCCGCACTGGAGTTGACCAAGATTTCCGTGGATATGAAGGTGCTGATCGAGCAGATGCGCGAGCAGGTGCAGAACGTCGAGTAAAAATCTCCGCGCTACAAAAAGAATAGCCGCTAGCGCAGATTTATTCTACGCTAGAGGCTTTTTTGTGGCTTAAAACTCTAAGCGATACGTACTGGAATCCCCCGCTCGGCCATGCGCGCCTTGGCCTGGCCTACGGTGTATTCGCCGTAGTGGAAGATGCTGGCGGCCAGCACGGCATCGGCACCGCCCAGGCTCACGCCGTCAGCCAGGTGGTCCAGATTGCCCACGCCGCCAGAGGCGATAACCGGCACGCTGACGGCGTCGCTGACGGCGCGGGTCAGGGCCAGGTCGAAACCGGATTTGGTGCCGTCGCGGTCCATGCTGGTGAGCAGGATTTCACCCGCGCCACGGCGCGCCATCTCGGTGGCCCAGGCCACAGCGTCCAGGCCCATGTTCTTGCGGCCGCCATGGCTGTACACATCCCAGCCGGGGCCACGGGTGGCTGCGTCTTCCGCGCTTCGGCGCTTGGCGTCGATGGCCACGACGATAGCTTGGGCACCGTACTTGGCGGAGGCAGCGTCAATCACGTCCGGATTGGCAATGGCGGCAGAATTGAAGCTGACTTTGTCGGCGCCGGAGTTCAGCAGCCGGCGCACGTCTTCCACGGTGCGCACACCGCCGCCCACGGTCAAGGGAATGAAGACCTGCGAAGCCACAGCTTCAATGATGTGCAGGATCAAATCACGGCCATCGCTGGTGGCGGTGATGTCCAGGAAGGTCAATTCGTCAGTGCCCTGCTCGTTGTAGCGGGCGGCGATTTCCACCGGGTCGCCCGCGTCACGCAACTCCACGAAATTAACGCCTTTGACGACCCGACCACCGGTCACGTCCAGGCAAGGGATGATGCGTTTGGCCAGCATGGCGACTCCAACAGAACAACAAAAACAGGTTAATCGAGGCTCAGGCGCTGCCAGCCGGTCCACTCGGCACCGGGCTCCAGCTGCACCGGCGTGTTGACCTCGGCGGCCTCCACGCACACCATGTGCAAATAGCCGTCGGCCGGCATATCGGCCATGGTGGCGCATTTCGCAGCGCCCGGGTTCCAGACCACGGTATCCGCCAGGTTCTCGCTCTGGGCGATGCGCAGCTGCTGCGTGCCGTCCACCAGTACCAGGGGCTCTGCGGGCGTTTGGTAGACGCGGTCCACCTCGCCGTCAAAACTGACCACGCCAGGCTCCAGCCGGTTGGTCTTTGCCACGTCGTCCCAGTAGGGCTGGGCGGCCAGGCCTTGCAGACGCAAGCCAGCCAGGTCCTGCACGTTGAGGTAAGTGTGCAGAGCCAGGGCGAAGTCCAGCGGCGTGCTGCCCAGGTTCTGCAAGCTAAAGCCGAACTCCACCACGCCCGGCGCTAAATCGACGCGAAGCGTGGCACGGAAGGCATGGGGCCAAATGGTTTGCGTGTCCGCATCGCTGTGCAGCTCCAGCTCCAGCGCGTCCACGGTCTGCATAACCGGTGTCCAGGCAGTGTTGCGGGCAAAGCCGTGCTTGGGCAGCGGGCCGCGCATATTGAACTGGGGGAAGCATACGGGCACACCGCCACGGATGGCGGTCTTGCCATCGAACACCGAACGCGGGCTGAGGTACAGGCGCTCTACGCCACCACTGGTCCACGACAGCACGTGCGCACCGTGCAAAGCGACCAGCACGCTGTCGCCACTGCTGTGGCGCAGACGTAGGCAGGGCTGGTTGTGGAAGGTCTCGGCGCTGATCTGCAGATCAGACATCGCCGTAGAAGGTGTCGGCGCGCTCTTGGGCGGATGCGAAGTCCAGGTCGCCGGTGTAGATGGCACGGCCACAGATCACGCCTTCAATGCCTTCGTCTTCGACTTCACACAGACGCTCAATGTCCGTGATGTTGCTCAGGCCGCCGGACGCGATCACCGGTGTGTTCAAAGCCTGGGCCAGCTTGACCGTGGCTTCGATGTTGATGCCGGTCAGCATGCCGTCGCGGCCGATGTCGGTGTAGATGAAGGATTCGACGCCGTAGTCCTGGAACTTCTTGGCCAGATCCACGACCTCGTGGCCGGTCAGCTTGCTCCAGCCGTCGGTGGCGACCTTGCCGTCCTTGGCGTCCAGGCCCACGATGATGTGGCCACCAAACGCGGTGCAGGCGTCTTGCAGAAAGCCGGGGTTCTTCACAGCGGCCGTACCGATGATGACGTAGCGCAAGCCGGCGTCCAGGTAGCGCTCGATGGTGTCCAGATCGCGGATGCCGCCACCCAGCTGCACGTCGATCTCGCCACCCACTTCTTTCAGGATCTTGCGAATGGCCATTTCGTTCTTGGGCTTGCCCGCGAACGCGCCATTCAGATCCACCAGGTGCAGGCGCCGCGCACCCTTGTCCACCCAGCTACGGGCCATTGCGGCGGGATCTTCGCCGAATGTGGTGGTTTGGTCCATGTCGCCTTGTTTGAGGCGCACGCAATGGCCGTCTTTCAGATCTATCGCAGGAATGAGAAGCATGGTGCCGTGAACAGCAAGTGGAGAAAGAGAGATTAAGGGGCCCAGTGCAGGAAGTTGCGGTACAGCGCTAAGCCGTGCTCAGCACTTTTCTCTGGGTGGAATTGGGTTGCGAAAATATTATCACGCGCGACGGCCGCAGTGAACGGCTCGCCGTACTCCGCCAGGCCTGCGCTGTGGTGCGCATCCGACGGTTTGACATAAAAACTGTGGACGAAATAGAAGTAACTGTTATCCGGCACCTCACCCCAGACGGCATGGCGCTTGCCAGCAGGGCTTTGCTGCTGTACCTGGTTCCAGCCCATTTGCGGTACTTTGAAGCGGCTGCCGTCCGCTTGCAAGCGGCCTTCGAGGTCAAAACGCAGCACACGGCCGGGTATCAAGCCCAGGCCGGGGGTGTCTTGTTCTTCGCTGTGGTCGAGCAGCATTTGCATGCCTACGCACACGCCCATCAGGGGCTTGTTGCGGGCGGCGTCCAGCACCGCTTCTTTGAGGCCGGAATCGTGCAGCTCGCGCATGCAGTCGCGCATGGCGCCCTGGCCGGGCAGGACCACGCGCTCGGCGGCGAAAACTTCTTCCGGTTTAGAGGTGACTACCACCTGGTAGCCACTGGAGGCCGCCACGTGCATCACGGCCTGGGAGACGGAGAACAGGTTGCCCATGCCGTAGTCAACCACGGCAACCGTTTTATTTGCTATCAATGTCATAGCTGCTTGCGCAGAAGGAATGTGCGGTAGAGGCCGATTCTACTTTTAAATTTACAAAGAGCCCTTGGTGGACGGAATCATGCCCACGGAACGAGGGTCCAGCTCCAACGCCGAGCGCAGCGCACGGGCAAAGGCCTTGAACACGGTTTCGGCCTGGTGGTGGGCATTCACACCCTTCAGGTTGTCGATGTGCAGAGTGACGAAAGCATGGTTCACAAAGCCCTGGAAGAACTCGTAGGTGAGCTGGCTGTCGAAGGTGCCAATCATGCCGCTGGTGAACGGCACGTGCATTTCCAGGCCAGGCCGGCCCGAAAAATCGATGACCACGCGGCTCAGCGCCTCGTCCAGTGGCACATAGGCGTGGCCGTAGCGGCGGATGCCCTTTTTGTCGCCGACCGCCTTGTGCACGGCCTGGCCCAGGGTGATGCCCACGTCTTCCACCGTGTGGTGGCCGTCAATGTGCAGGTCGCCCACACAGGCGATGTCCAGGTCGATCAGGCCGTGGCGGGCGATCTGGTCCAGCATGTGGTCGAAGAAGCCGATGCCGGTGCTGAGGGTGGACTTGCCGGTGCCGTCCAGGTTCAGCTTGACGGTGATCTTGGTTTCGGCCGTGTTGCGGGTGACTTCGGCGGTGCGTTGCAGAACAGGAGCGGTGGGGGTGGTCATAGGGATTTTTGAAAGGCTGCCAACAAGCGTTCATTCTCTTCGGCGGTACCCACCGTGAAACGCAAACAATTGGCCAGCAAGGAGTGCATTTTAGAAACGTTCTTGACCAGCACGCCCTGGGCCTTCATGGCGTCGAAGGTTTTGGCGGCATCGGGGACGCGCAGCAGCAGCATATTCGCCTCGCTGGGCCAGACCTTGACACCCGGCAAAACGCCAAGCGCTGCGAAAAGAATAGCACGCTGCGTACGAATGTCCTGCGCCTGCGCCGCAAACGCCTCGGTATGTTCCAAGGCGAACAAGGCACACTCGCAGTTCAGCAGGCTGACGTTGTACGGTGGCCGCACTTTGTCGACTTCAGCGATCAGCGCCTGCGGACCCACCAGATAACCCAGGCGCACGCCGGCCAGACCGAACTTGCTCAGGGTGCGCATCAGCAGCACATGGCTGTGTCGCGCCGGGTCGCGGCGGATCACGTCCAGATAGCTTTTGCTGGAAAACGGCTGGTAGGCCTCGTCGATCACCACCAGGCCGGGCGCGGCCTGGATGATTTCTGCGATGGCGGCCTCGTCCCACAGATTCGCCGTGGGATTGTTCGGGTAGGCCTGGTAAATGATGGCAGGCTGGTGCGTGTCGATGGCGGCCAGCATGGCGGGCAGGTCCAGCTCGAAGTCTGCGGTCAACGGCACGCCAACAAACTCCAGACCTTGCAACTGCGCGCTCATGGCGTACATCACAAAGCCGGGTAACGGGGCCAGCACCTTGGCACCCGGCTGGTCACAGGCGATGGACAACAGGCTGATGAGCTCGTCCGAGCCGTTGCCCAGCAGCAGGCCATAGCCCTCTGGCAGGCCGGTGTGGGCGGCCAGCACCTGGCGCAGGTAGTCCACCCGGCCATCGGGGTAGCGGTTCAACGCGACGGCGCCCAGGCGCTCACCGAGTTTGGCCTGCAGTGCGATTGATAAGCGGTGCGGGTTCTCCATGGCGTCGAGCTTGACCATGCCGGTGGCGTCCTGCACCAGGTAGGAATGCATGGCCCGGATGTCGGGTCGGATCGTGTTCAAAGGGTTTCTCATGAGGCTCTCTTGGCGTAGCGTTGGGCCAGCACGGCACACACCATCAACTGGATCTGGTGGAACAACATCAAAGGCAGCAGCATCACGCCCACGGTGTGGGCGGCAAACAGCACCTTGGCCATGGGCACGCCGCTGGCCAGGCTTTTCTTGGAGCCGCAGAACACGATAGTCACCTCGTCTTCGGTGCTGAAGCCCAGCATGCGGCTGGACCAGGTGGTCATGGACAGCGACAAGGCCAGCAGCAGGCAGCAGGCAGCCACCAGACCCAGCAAGGTAGGCAAAGGCACCTGCTTCCACAGGCCTTCAATCACAGCCGCGCTGAAGGCGGTGTAGACCACCAGCAGGATGGAGCCCTGGTCGACAAACTTCAGCCCGGCTGCATGCTTTTTCACAAAGCCGCCAATCCAGGGTTGCAGCAATTGGCCGGCGACAAAAGGCAGCATCAGCTGCAGCATGATGCGGCCCACCGCCTCCAGCTCGCCCGAGCCTGACACCCCGCCCGGCACCACCAGCCAGCCCACCAGCAGCGGCGTGATGAACACGCCAATCAGGCTGGACGCCGAGGCGCTGCACACCGCCGCCGACACATTGCCACGCGCCATGGCGGTAAAGGCAATCGCGGACTGCACGGTGGCCGGCAAGGTGCATAGAAACAGCATCCCCACGGCGAGGTCTGGCGTGAGCATGAGCGAGAACGCGGGCTTGAGCAGCAGCCCCAGCACCGGGAACAGCACAAAGGTACACACCACCACCAACAGATGTAGGCGCCAATGGCTCAGGCCCGCCACCACCGCGGCACGCGACAGCTTGGCACCATGCAGAAAGAACAGTAGTGCGATGGCCGCCGTGGTCAACATCTCAAACCCCTGGGCCACCGGGCCCTGGGCGGGCCACAGGCTGGCCAGGGTCACGGTCGCCAGCAGGCACAGGGTGAAGTTATCGGGGAGAAAGCGGGGGCGTTTCATGGTGCGAGGATGACTGCTCGCCATGCCGCTACGCATTTTGTAGCTACAGGCGATGGAAGGATATGCGGTGGCTGGGCATTTTATGTCGATGCCCATAAGTCCATGGCTTGTCGGATGTTTTCCAGTTGCGCGCTACTTGCACGGCAATTGCTTGCCCGATATTGGGCATTTTTTATTCTCTTTGAAAATATGGGATATATTCCCATTAAATAAAACAACCAACACCAACATGCTCTTCACCACCCCGGAGCCCGTCCAGGCCAGCATGTACACGGCAGCGGCCAAGGCAGCACCTAGAACGCCCATGGTGGTACTGACCGCCACGGAATCCGCCGGCCCGTCTTCGCTGCTGGACATTCTGGACAACCAGGCACTACAGCGCTGGGACATCACCGAGGGCCGCAAGGGCATTCCCGTCACACTGGCACTGCAGCTGATAGACCTGGACAACCAGGGCAGGGCCATCAGCGGCGCCGAGGTGTATTTGCGCCACGGCAGCAGCAGCGACGATGCGGCGACCGAGGCCGCCAGCACCCTGCAGGGCGTGCAGTGCACCACGTCGGGCGGCAAGGTCACGTTCAAGACCCTGTATCCGGGCAGCAACCCGGAGCGACGACAGTTGCACATGCAGGTGCTGCTGCCGAACACCGTGCCCTCGTCGCGCACGCTGACGTCAGCCAGCACGCAGCTGCGCTTTCCGCCGACAGCCAGCGAGCCCGCCCAGCCCTACCGCCCGGTGCCAGCCTGCGAAACCCTGAACGTCAGCGGCGACGCCCATGTCGGCTTCGTCGCCAGCATTGTGATCGGCATCACCAACGTCGAGGCTTAGAGCAATACGCTTTCAACGCAAATCCGCCGTCGCCACAAAGCTGCCGCTGGCCGCGCTCTGCTCGCCCCGGCCCAGCATGGCCATGACCTGGAACACCTGGCGTGGCGTGACAGGCGCGCTGCCGCTGGCACCGCTCAGGTAGTCGCGCAAACCGGCGTAATACAGCAGGTAGTTGCCGGCCACGTCCGGCGTGGTCTCGCCCACCTCTTCGCCGTCTAAATGGCGTGTGAGCTGACCGGGAAGGCGGTCAAAGCCCCAGTTACCCAACATCTCCAGCTGCGGACGACCACCGGCCTTGAGCGCATCTTCCTGCGGGTCCAGGCCGAACTTGGTAAATGAGCCACCGGTGCCATGCACGGCAAAACGGGGCCCGGATGTGGTCACGCAGGAGCTGGCGTGCAGCACCACGCGCAAGCCGGGGTGCACCGACTCGTAGCGCAACTGGGCATGGAAGTAGTCATTCGTCTGGGTGTTCTCACGCTGGCGCGCCACATCCAGCGAGATATCGTCGGGCACGCCGAACAGCTGCAGCGCCTGGTCCACCAGGTGCGCACCGAGGTCCAGCCACAGGTCAGAGCCAGGAATATCCTGCTCGCGCCATTTGCCGGGCACCACATGGCGGAAGCGGTCAAAGTGCGACTCGAAATGCGTGATGCGCCCCAGCTGGCCGCCGGCCAACACCTGCTGTAGTAACAGGAAGTCGCCATCAAAACGCCGGTTCTGGTAGACCGTCAGAACGCGCTGCTGCTGCGCCGCCACGGCCAGCAGGTCCTCGGTTTCCGCCAGGGTCACGGTGCAGGGCTTGTCCACCACCACGTGCTTGCCCGCCAGCAGCGCAGCGCGCGCCAGCGGGTGGTGGCTGGTGTTGCTGGTGGCAATGACCACCAGGTCGATGTCCGGGTCGGCAAACGCCGCCTCAGGCGTGGGCACCACGCGTACATCCGGCCAGTCGGCGAGCACCGCCTCGGGCTTACTGGAGCAGATACAGGCCAGTTTCAGCCCCGGCACGCCAGCAATCAAGGGTGCATGGAAGACGCGGCCCGCCAAGCCGTAGCCAATCACAGCCACGCGAATGGGGGCGGACAAAGGGGTGAATAGTGCTTGAGTCATAGGTTTCCGTTTCTAAGTGCTTCAAGGGCTGGGCGGGCGATAGCCCAACCGGGTTCCGGGCAGCAAACCGCCTTTGGCCGAGTAGACCACCGAGCAGTTGGCCACAATCCGCAAAGGGGTGAGCGTGACATCGCCCTGCTCCACCGCGTCCAATATCTGCTCTTCCGAGCGCAGCTCGCGGTGCGTGCGCCCTGCCTGCCAGGCCACGGCGTGCAAATGCCAGAGTGGCGAATACGACTTGTCCGTACTGGCATAGCCCACCGGGTCGGGCATGGACGGCAGCACATTGCGCTGGCTGCCGTCGGGGAACACGTAGATGCGCTCCACCAGCGAGGGCTGGCCGGGTTTCAAGGCAGCAGCCAGTCCGGGCACGAAATTCATGTCCTTGGCCCGGGCCATGGCGGCATCCGATACATCGGTGCTGATGTACTGCACCAGTCCGCCCTCAAACCACGCGGTGGTCAACGGAAACGTGACCTCAGTGGCTAACGTGGTGGCAGTGGCTGGCGGCCGCGGCGGCGTGGTGCAGCCCGTCAACATTGCGCCGGTCAATGCGCCAATAAACATTAGGCGCTGCGGCCAACGGGCGAGCAGGCAAGGCACTGCGCGGGGCGTTATGAAGTGGCTGGTCATGCGGGCCATTGTGCCGCGCCAGGCACAGCCATCACACGCCCTGGTTGCGCATCCAATCGGCAGTTTGGAAAAAGCTGTCGCGCAAGCGGGCGCGCAGGGCTTCGTCCACACCAGTTTCGCCCATGGCCTGGTCCATGCACGCCAGCCACTGGTCGCGCTCCAGGATGCCGACCTTGAACGGCATATGCCGCGCGCGCAGCCGAGGGTGGCCAAACTGCTCGGTGTAGTACTGCGGCCCGCCCAACCAGCCGCACAAGAACATGAACAGCCGCTGCCGCGCGTTGTCCAGCGTGGAGCCATGCGAGCCGCGCAGCGCGGCGTAGCCGGGCTCCAGGTCCATCAGGTCATAAAAGCGCTCGGTCAGCGCCTTGACCCGCTCTTCGCCGCCTATCCATTCGAACGGGGTAGCGGCAGGTGGCTTTTCTTGGATTTGCATGGGCTCAGAGCAAAAAGGGCCGCAGCGCAGATAAACCTTGCGCTAGCAGCTATTAAAAATGCAGCATAGCGCCGCTACGCGGGGCCAGGCCGAAGCGGGTATTTTCGGCCACCCGGAGCTACTGCATCGATGTTTCAAAAAAACTATCAATGGCATTCATTTGATTTACTTCACAAATCACCAGGCTCTCTCTACCATTTGAGCCTATACATCCCGACCCCACCCCACAGGAGCAAGCACCATGAAAGAACTGAAAACCACCGCCGGTCTTTTAATCAATACCTCGGGCCTGGTGATTCTGTTGTCCAACCTCGCGCTGTGGCACGCGGGTTAAGAATCTATGAAAATTAGCGCTAGCGCAGATAAATTCTGCGCTAGCAGCTATCAAAAAAAGAGCGATTACGCCGCAGCCCGGCGCAACGTCTCCACCACCGGCCGGCGCAGCACATCACGCAAACCCCACCATCCCGCCGCCAGGGCCAGCACGGCACCGGCCAGCGCGCCGAACAAGGGCACCCACAGCGAGCCGCTCCAGGCGAAGTCGAACACGTAGCGGCTCAGGGCCCAGCCCACGGCCACGGCGACCAGGCTGGCCAGGAAGCCGGCCAGCAGGCCTACGCCGGCCAGTTCAGCCCGCTGCACCTGGCGCAGCAGGCTGCTGGGGGCGCCCAGGGCGCGCATGATGGCGAACTCGCGGGCGCGCTCTTCGCGGGTGGCGGTGATGGCTGCAAACAGCACCACCAGGCCGGCGGCCAGGGTGAAGCCGAAGAGGAACTCCACGGCGCGCACCACCTGGTCCAGCACGCGCTGCAGCTGGCCCAGCGTGATGCTCAGGTCCACCACCGTGATGTTGGGAAACTGGCGCACCAGCTGGTTGTCAAAGCCCTTGGCGGTGGGCGCCTTGAAGGCCGAGAGGTAGGTCACTGCGATGTCCGGCGGCATCTGCGCCAGCGGGTAGATCACGAAGAAGTTGGCGCGCATGGAGCCCCAGTCCACCTTGCGCAGCGAGGTGATCTTGGCCTCGCTGGGCTGACCACCAATGTCGAAGCGCAGCGTGTCGCCCAGGTGCAAGCCCAGGGTCTTGGCAATGCCCTCCTCCACGCTGATGGCGCCGGCCTCCTGGTCCGCCCAGTTGCCGGCGGCCAGGGGGTTGTGTGCGGGCCGCTCGGCGGTGTTGGACAGGTTGAACTCGCGGTCCACCAGGCGCTTGGCGCGGTCTTCCACGTAGTCGTCCGGGCTGACGGGCTTGCCGTTGATGGCCACCAGGCGGCCACGGAACATGGGGAACCAGTCGTAATCCTTCACCCCGGCGTCAGCCAGGTTCTTGCGGAAGTCGGCGGCCTGGTCAGGCATGATGTTGATGACGAAGCGGTTGGGCGCATCCGGCGGCGTGGCCTTGCGCCAGCTCTGGATCAGGTCGGTGCGCAGCAGCACCAGCAGTACCAGGGCCAGCAGGCCCACGGCCAGCGCGCTGACCTGCACCACGGCGTAGGCCGGGCGGGCCGACATCTGCCGCGTGGCCAGTACCAGCCAACGCGGCGCGGTGGTCTCGTTCACGCTGCGGCGCAGCAGCTTCACCGCCACCCAGCCCAGGCCGGCAAATACCAGTACCGCACCCGCAAAACCGCCCACGGCAATGCGCAGCGGCGGCACCGAGGCCAGCTGCAGCACCGGTGGCGAGCCGAAGGCGAACAGCAGGGTCATGCCCATGCCCAGCCCCAAGGCCGCCGGCCACCAGGTGGCGGCGGGCAAGCTGGCATCCACCAAGCCGGCCAGTAGTAGCACGAACAGGTAGTGCACGCCAAAGCCAATCGCCACGCCCAGCAGACTGGCGAAGATGCCTACCAGCGCGAACTCGAAGGCATAGCTCAGCGCGATGGTGCGCTGGCTCTGGCCCAGCACACGCAGCATGGCGCAGTCGTCCAGGTGGTTGGCGGCAAAGCCGCGCGCCGCCAGGGCTACCGCCACTGCGCTCAGCAGGGCCGACAGCAGGGCCACCAGGTTCAGGAATTTATTCGCGCGGTCCAGCGTCTGGCGCATCTCGGGGCGGCCGGTTTCCAGCGACTCGATGCGCACGCCGTGGATGTCCGGCTTCTTGAGCTCGGCCGTGGCCCAGTCCACATAGCGCTGCACAGCCGGGTCGGCCCCGGCCACGGCGAAACGGTAGGTGATGCGGCTGGCCGGCTGGACCAGGCCGGTGGCGGCCAGGTCGGCCTCGTTCAGCATCACGCGCGGTGAAAACGACATGAAGCCGCTGCCCCGGTCGGGCTCGATGGCGATGGTCTTGGCCACGCGCAAGCGCGCATCGCCCAGCAGCAGGCTGTCGCCCAGCTTCAGCCCAAGCGCCTCCAGCAAAGACGCGTCCACCCAGGCCGTACCGGGTGCAGGGATCTCGCGTGTGGTGTGCTGGGGGCCATCGGCGCTGTCGGCCACGGTCAGGCTACCGCGCAAAGGGTAGCCGGCGGCCACGGATTTGAGCGCCACCAGCTTGCTGGCACCGCCCTGCGCGTCCTCGGCCCGGGCCATGGTGGCCAGGGTCAGCGTGCCTACGGACTGCAGGCCCTGGGCCTGCGCCTGGGCCAGAAAGCTGGCCGGCATGGCGTTGTCACTGACGACCACCGCGTCGCCACCCAGCAACTGGCGCGCATCGCGCTGCAAACCACCTTGCAAGCGGTCGGCAAAAAAGCCCACTGCGCTCAAAGCAGCGACGGCCAAAGTGACGGCCACGATCAACAGGCGTAATTCCCCCGAGCGCAGATCGCGCCACAAGGTGCGCCAGCCCAGGCGCAAGAATGATGTTTGCATGGGGGCGTACCTTAGCGTAAACCCCAGCCGACTCCCAGCACCCCTTGCAAAACCCCGCAGGCTGTCGGCCATAGGAACGGATCAACGTCCCGCTGCCCCGCCCCGCGCGCAGGCCAGCACCGCCAGGGCCGATACCGCAAACCCAGCCAGCGCCAACGGCGACAGGCGCTCGCCCAACAGCGCAAAGCCGAGCAGCGCCGTCACGCCTGGAATCAAATAGAACAAACTGGCCACCTGCCCGGCCTGGCCCCGGCGCACCATCACAAACAGCAGACTGAACGCGCCAATGGAGTTCACCAGCCCCAACCACAGCACGCCAAACACCAACTCACCTTGCCAATGCACGGCAAAGCCCTCGGTCGGTGCCGCCAACGCGGCGGCAGCCACGGTGGCCACGGCCATCTGCACACAGGCGCCACTGCGCAAGTCCATACCGGCACAAAAACGCTTTTGGTACAAGGTACCCGCCACCAGGCCCAGCAACCCGAGCAAGGTGACAGCCACCGCCGCCGCACTGGTGCCGCCGCCCGGCACCTTGCCGGCCACCACCAACACCACGCCCAACACCCCACCGGCCAAACCCAGCAGTTGCAAACGGCCCACCCGCTCGCCCAGCCAGACATGCGCGCCCAGCGCCGTCGCCAAGGGCATCATCCCGATCAGCAGCCCCGCCACCCCGGCCGACAAGCCCAGCCGCAGGCCGTAGTACACGCCCGAAAAATGCAGCGCCTGCATCAGCAGACCCACCACGGCCAGGTGCCCCCAGTCGCGCGCCCGCCGGGGCCAGGGCGCTCGGCTGACCCAGGACACCAGGCCCAGCACCAGGGCCGCCAGGCCAAACCGCAGCACCAGCAGGGTGAACGGCCCCACATGCGGCAGCGCCAGCTTGCCCGCCACATAGCCGGTGCTCCACAGCAGGATGAAGGTCAGCGGCAGACTGGCGTCGGCCAGCCCCTGTAGGCGCTGCGCCAGGCCGGGAGGTGAAATCGCAGAAAAAGTGCTGGATGCAGCCATGGTGAACTCCTTGCGGCACCACAGACAGGCCGCCCCGCTAATGTAGAAACTGGAATCCTTGGACACAATCCACCAAAATGGCGCATCATAGTTTCCACAAATAGAACGACTATGGGCCGCCTGGAAGACCTTGCCACCTTTACCCGCGTGATCGAAGCGCGCAGCCTCTCGGGAGCGGCACGCCGCCTGGGCAGCACCAAGTCTGCCGTCAGCAAACAGGTGAACCGCCTGGAAGCCCAGCTTGGCACCCGGCTGCTGCACCGCACCACCCGCAGCGTGAGCCCCACGGACGAAGGCAGCCGCGTCTACGAGCGCGCCCAGCGCATGCTGGAGGAATCCCAGGCGCTGGAAGCCGAAGTCGCAGGCGGCCAGGCGCTGCCCCAGGGCACGCTGCGGCTGAGCACCTCCACCGCCTTTGGCAACCAGCAGCTCACGGCGCTGATGACGCAGTTCTGCGCGCGCTACCCACAGCTGCGGGTGGTGCTGGGCCTGAACGACCGTTACGTGGACCTGGCCGAAGAAGGCTTCGACGTGGTGTTGCGCCTGACCGCCAGCCCCAGCCCCGGACTGGTGGCGCGCCGGCTAGCCCCCATCCTGTACCGGCTGTGCGCCACACCCGCGTACCTGGCGCAGCACGGCAAGCCGACCACACTGGAAGCGCTGGCCCAGCACCGCTGCCTCACCTTCGGCTACCTGCAAACGCCCGCGCAATGGCGCTTTCGCCACAGCACACTGGGGCACGAAGAGACGGTGGACGTGCAGTCAGCGCTGCGGTTTGTAAGCGGCCTCACCACCAATAGCAGCGAGGCCCTGCGCGTGGCCGCGCTGGCCGGCATGGGCCTGGCGGTGCTGCCCACCTATGCAGCCGGGGCCGACCTGCGCGCTGGGCGGCTCGTTCCCCTGCTGCAGGACTGGCAACCCGTGGGCCGCCCGGCCGAGGCCGACACGCTGTACGCCGTGTACCTGCCTAGCCGCTACCCCAGCCCCAAGGTGCGCGCGCTGATCGACTTTCTGCTGGAAGTGCTAGGCGACACTCCACCCTGGGACCGGCCCGACGCGGCCCCATAGGCTGCGCCGCAGGCATACTGGCCGCTTTGCTTTTCGAGGAAGCTCCCCATGTGGCAAGCCTGCGAACGTTACCCCGACCCGGCCATCCAGGTGCTGGACCCGCGTTTTCAAAAATACCACCTGTATGCCGCCGCCGTGGAGCGCCTGGCCACCGGCATGCGCTGGGCCGAGGGGCCTGTGTGGTTCGGCGATGGGCGCTATCTTTTATGGAGCGACATCCCCAATAACCGCGTGATGAAGTGGGAGGAGCAGACCGGCGCGGTCAGCGTGTTCCAGCAGCCGTCCCACTTTGCCAACGGCCATACACGCGACCGCCAGGGTAGGCTGGTGGCCTGCGAACACGGCGGACGCCGCATGGTGCGCACCGAGTACGACGGCAGCACCACGGTGCTGGTGGACAGCTTCAACGGCAAGCCGCTGAACTCGCCAAACGACGTAGTGGTGAAGTCTGACGGCACGGTGTGGTTTACCGACCCGCCCTTCGGCATCATGGGGCACTACGAGGGGCACAACGCCACGCCCGAGCTGCCCACCTGCGTCTACCGCTTCGACACGGCCAGCGGCCAGTGCACGGTGGTGACCGATGCCGTGGCACGGCCGAATGGCCTGTGCTTCTCGCCCGACGAGAAGCTGCTGTATGTGGTGGAGTCCGGCGCGTCGCCCCGGCGCATCCGGGTATTTGACCTGGCGGACGATGGCGCCACGCTGGTGAACGACCGCGTGTTCTTCACCTGCGAAGACGGCGTCAGCCCTGACGGTTTCCGCTGCGACGTGGACGGCAATCTGTGGGCCGGCTGGGGTGGCGGGCCGGGGCATGACGGCGTGATGGTCTTCGCCCCCGACGCCACACCCATAGGCCACATCGCCCTGCCCGAGCGCTGCGCCAACCTGTGTTTTGGCGGCCCCAAGCGCAACCGCCTGTTCATGGCGGCAAGTCAGTCGGTCTATGCCCTCTATGTGAACACCCAGGGCGTGGCCGGCGGTTGATAGAGATTTATAAGAAATAAGCCTCTAGCGCATATAAAACCTGCGCAGGAAGCTATTAAATATATAGCACCCAATATCAGGCGGTGTAGCGCACCGCACGCGGGTCGCGGCACAGCCCCCAGAGCTGCAGCCCAGCGGTTTCGGCGATCTGGATGGCCAGCGCCGTGGGCGCTGAAATCGTGGCCAGCGCCGCCACGTTCAGGCGGGCGCATTTGCGCACCAGCTCATAGCTGGCCCGGCTGGACATGACCACAAAGCCCGGCTCGCCCAGGCGCCCGGCGCGCGCCAACTGGCCCAGCAGCTTGTCCAGCGCGTTATGCCGGCCCACGTCTTCCAGCACATCGGTCAACACGCCTTGCGGCGTGGCCCAGCCGGCTGCGTGCAGCGAGCCGCAGGCCGCGTTCAGCACCTGCAGAGGCGGCATGGCTTGCAGCACCTTCAGCACCGTGGCTGCCTGCAGCTGGGTGGCCCAGGCTTGCGGCGGCATGGGCGTGGGCTCCAGGTCCAGCGCGGCCAGGCTGTCGATGCCGCAGACACCGCAGCCGGTACGGCCGGCCAGGCTGCGGCGGCGCTCCTTCAGGCGCTGAAAGCAGCGCGAAGACACCTCCAGCTGCACCTCACAGGCGCCGGCACCGGCCTGCACCTCGATGCCATAGCAGTCGGCCACGCTGTCCAGAATGCCTTCGCTCAGCGCAAAGCCGAGTGCAAAGGCTTCCAGGTCTTGCGGCGTGGCCATCATCACCGCGTGCGAGATACCGTTGAACACCAGGGCCACCGGTACTTCGGCAGCCACCTGGTCGGCCTGCTCCTGGTCGGCTGGAAAGCGCCGCACCGCCACGGACACCAGGGGCGGCGGCAGCTCAGCCATGCGAGGCCTCGGCACAAAAGCGCCGGCCGGCCTCGGTCAGCCCAGCCATCCAGCGTTCATCTTCCAGTCGCAAGGTGACCCAGCCCGGGCCGGGCTGACCGCCCAAGCTGGCCTCACCCATCAATGTAAGAGCGCGCATCAGCACACTGGCGCCCAGGCCCAGACGCTTGCCCAGGCGCGGCAGGGATATGGGCTCGGGCTCGGAAAGCAATGCCAGCAAGATGGCCCGGTTCAGCTCCTCAGCCATACCTAGGCTGCGGCTGATATGGCTTCGGCCCGTTGCGACGCAGGCGCAGCCGGTTTCTGGTGCGGCAGCATCAGCACCGGAATGCACTTGGAGGTAGGCGTACCGGCGTTGGCCGCCACAGACGACAACGGCACCAGCGGGTTGGTCTCGGGGTAGTAGGCCGCCACGCAGCCGCGCGGGATGTTGTAGGCCACCAGCTTGAAGCCATCGGCCCGGCGTTCCTCGCCGTCGTCCCATACGGTGTGGAAGTCGATCCAATCGCCGTCTTTCATGCCCAGCGCGCGGATGTCTTCTGCGTTGGCAAACACCACACGGCGCTGGCCGTAGACACCACGGTAGCGGTCGTCCGCACCGTAGATGGTGGTGTTGTACTGGTCGTGCGAACGGGTGGTCATCAGTGCGAACACGATGGCGTCGCCCTTGCGCTCGCGGGCGCGCTGCAGCGGCGTGCCTGTAGGCACAGCATGGGTTTTGAACACGGCCTTCTTGGAGGCGGTGTTCCACACCCGCTCACTGGCGGTGTTGCGCAGCCGGAAGCCGCCAGGCACCTGGATGCGCTGGTTAAAGTCCTTGAAGTCAGGGAACACGGCTTCGATCTTGTCGCGGATGCGGCTGTAGTCTTCCAGCAGCCACAGCCAGGGCGTTTTAGTACGACCCGCCAGGGTCGTGGCAGCCAGCCGGGCCACGATGGCCGGCTCGGACAGCAAATGCTCGGACGCGGGCGGGTTGATGCCCATGGAGATGTGCACCATGCTCATCGAGTCTTCCACCGTCACGCCCTGCGCACCGCCGGCCTGCATGTCGATCTCGGTACGGCCCAGGCAGGGCAGGATCAGCGCAGCCTTGCCGTGCACGATGTGGCTGCGGTTCAGCTTGGTGGTGACGTGCACCGTCAAGTCACATTTGCGCAGCGCCTTCCAGGTTTGCACGGTGTCGGGCGTGGCCGTGGCGAAGTTGCCGCCGAGTGCGAAAAACACCTTGCCCTTGCCGTCCAGCATGGCCTGGATGGATTCCACCGTGTCAAAACCGTGTTCGCGTGGCGGTGTGAAGCCAAACACTTTTTGCAGGTTATTCAACAGGGCCTCGGGCGGTTTTTCCCAGATACCCATGGTGCGGCCGCCCTGCACATTGCTGTGGCCGCGCACCGGGCACAGGCCGGCGCCGGGGCGACCGATGTTGCCGCGCATGAGCAAGAGGTTGGTGATCATCTGGATGGTCGCCACCGAATTCTGGTGCTGGGTGATGCCCATGCCCCAGCAGGCGATCACGCTCTTGGCCTGGCGATACACCTCGGCCGCAGCACGGATGTGCTCTGCGCCCAGGCCGCATTCGGACTCCAGCAGCGCCCAGGACTCGGTACGCAAATCGGCCAGCATGGCCTCAAAACCGGTGGTGTGCTCGGCGATGAAGCCGTGGTCCAGCACATCTTCGCCCGCATCCTGCAACTCCACCAGGTGCTTCATCATGCCTTTGACAAAGGCGAAGTCGCCGCCAATGCCAAGCTGGAAGTAGTGGGTGCTGATGCGTGTGTCGGTCAACGTGGCCATCTGCAGCTTGTCCTGCGGGTCGGCGAAGCGCTCTAGCCCGCGCTCGCGCAGCGGGTTCAGGCTGACGATACGCGCGCCACGCTTGGCCGCCTGGCGCAACTCGCCCAGCATGCGCGGGTGGTTGGTGCCGGGGTTCTGGCCAAAGATGAAGATGGCATCGGCCTGCTCAAAATCATCCAGCGTGACCGTGCCCTTGCCTATGCCCACGCTTTCGCGCATGCCGCTGCCGCTGGGCTCGTGGCACATGTTGGAGCAGTCGGGGAAGTTGTTGGTGCCGTATTCGCGCACGAACAGTTGGTACAAAAATGCGGCTTCGTTGCTGGCCCGGCCCGATGTGTAGAAGATGGCCTGGTTCGGGTCGGGCAAAGCGTTCAGGTGCCGAGCGATCAGCGCAAAAGCGTCGTCCCAGGCGATGGGCTTGTATTTGTCGTCGGCCGGGTCAAAAACCATGGGCTCGGTCAGCCGGCCCTGGTCTTCCAGATAGAAGTCGCTCTGGGTGGCGAGGTCGGTCACGGTGTGCTGGGCGAAGAAGTCCGCCGTCACACGCCGGGCCGTGGCCTCGGCTGCCACGGCCTTGGCGCCGTTTTCACAAAACTCGAAGGTGGATGCGTGGTTGCGGTCCGGCCAGGCACAGCCCGGGCAGTCAAAGCCGTCGGGCTGGTTGGCATGCAGCAAGGTCTTGGCGCCTTTGAGGGCCGCGTCCTGGTGCACCAAGGCTTTGCCCACACTCTTCAGGGCACCCCAGCCGCCTGCGGGGCCGGTATAAAACTCAATTTTTTGTTCGCTCATGGGAGATTCTTTCGTCTCGTTTTATACGACCTTGCACCCTACCCTGGTGGCTAAGGGGTTTTAAAGCTGTTCACCGCCGCACCCAGCGCGGTGGCTTGCTCGCGCATTTTCATGGCCGCAGCGGCAGACTCTTCTACCAGCGCGGCATTTTGTTGCGTCATTTCGTCAATCTCAGCCACGCTACGGTTGACATCGGCAATGCCCGCGCGCTGCTCGTTGCTGGCCAGCGCTATCTCGTCGACATAGCCCACCACCTGCTGGATGGAGCTGGTGATGTCGGTCATGGACTGCTGGGCTTTCTCCACCAGCTCGCCCCCGACATTAGCGGTTTGCACCGATGCGGCAATCAGGTTGCGGATCTCTTTGGCGGCAGTCGCGGACCGCTGCGCCAGGCTGCGCACTTCCGACGCAACCACCGCAAAGCCACGCCCCTGCTCGCCCGCACGGGCCGCCTCCACGGCCGCGTTCAGGGCCAGGATGTTGGTCTGAAAGGCAATACCGTCGATCAGGCCGATGATGTCGTTGATGCGGTGCGCGCTGGACTTGATCTGCCCCATGGTGTCCACCACCTGGCCTACCACGCCGCCGCTGCTGTGCGCCAGCTTGGCCACGGAACCGACCAAGGCGTTCACCTGGTTGGCCTTGTCGGCAGTTTGGCTTACGGTGGCGGTAAGTTCGACGATGGCAGAAGCGGCAGAGTTAATCTCGCCGGCCTGCTTTTCCGTGCGAGACGCCAGGTCGTTGTTGCCGTCGGCGATCTCGCTGGTGCCGCTGGCCACCATGGAAGCAGCCTGGCGCACATTGCCCACCAAGCCGGTCAGGCCGACGCTGATACCGTTGATGGCCAGCAGCAATTTGCCCACGTCGTCGCGGTCACGTACGTCCAGTTGGTTGGTTAGGTCACCGCTGGCCAGGCGCAGCGCGGCTTGCCGGCCCTGGTTCATGGGCTCGGTGACATGGCGCCGCATTTGGAAATAGGTCAGAGCCCACAGCATGGCCATGGACAACAGCGTAAAACCAACGCTGAGCGGGTCCAGCAACTTGCCGGTGGCTGCATGGAAGGCGCAAGCCAACACTCCAAATGCCAGAGTTATGGTGGTCGCCATCCTGGGTGCTACATGGACCGGTGCCATATCGCTCACGTCCAGGCCCACATACAAAATACCCACCACCTGGCCTGCGGCGTCGCGCACAGGGTCGTATCGGGTCATGCATTGCTTGCCAAAAATCGTCGCGTAGCCCACATAGGACTTACCGACCAGCGCCGCCCGGTAGGCCGGCTGGGACCGGTCCAGCGGGGTGCCAATGGCGCGCTCACCGTCCTGCTTGCGCACGGAGGTGGTGATGCGGATGAAGTCTTCACCCATGCGCACAAAGATGGTGGCCCGCATACCGGTTCTTTGGGTAAAGCCGTCGGGCACGGAGAAGTCCAAGTTCAGCACCCGGTTGCCACAGCGCAGCACCGGCGTCTTTTTGCCCTGCACATCGACTTGCTGCGATGCGTCCAGCGCAAACCCCTCGGGCAAGCTTGACGCAAATGCCTTGGCTGCAGATTCGATGCGTTGCTTCAAGGATTTCAATAACTGCATTGCGTTAAACCCTGTCTCGTTGGAAAAGCAAAAAAGCCTGCCAGGCACTGTATCCAACAGCGACTGACAGGCCTTGTTCAGCGAAGCGTTAGTTGAAGAACTTGGCTACGCTTAGCAGGGTACGGTAAATACCCCAGGTCAGCGGCAAGCCTACAGCCACCCAGGCCAGCGCCACCCAGACCGGGCTCACCGCGTGGTCGTCCACCACACCGCTGGAGCCGACTTCGGAGGCTGCAGCCTTTTCATGGGCCAGGCGTTTTTCATGGGCCAGTTCATCGGGCGTCATGAAATACTTGTCTGCCACCGGCTTGACCAGCAGATTACAAACCAAGCCGATCACCAGCATGCCAACCAGGATGTACATGGTCTGGTTGTAGACCTGCTCACGGGGAATGCCCAGGCCCAGTTGGTACTCGCGCATGTAGTTCACGACCACCGGGCCCAGAATGCCCGCCGTAGCCCAGGCGGTCAGCAGACGACCGTGGATAGCGCCCACCATTTGCGTACCAAACAGGTCGGCCAAGTAGGCCGGCACGGTGGCAAAACCACCGCCGTACATGCTCAAAATAACGCAGAACGCACCTACGAACAGCACGATATTGCCAGCCGCCGCGCTGCCAGGCACGCTGAAATACATCACGCCACCCAGCACGAAGAACACCACATAGGTCAGCTTGCGGCCCAGCTTGTCGGACAGGCTGGCCCAGAAGAAGCGGCCACCGATGTTGAACAAGCTCAACAAGGCGGTAAAGCCCGCTGCCACGGCAGCAATCGCCGCCAACTGGGTTTTATCCAGCTCGCCAAACTTCTGGCTCACGCCAATCAAGGTGCCGCCAAACACTTCTTGCAACATGGGTGACGACATGCCGATCACGCCAATGCCGGCGCTCACGTTCATGCACAACACCATCCAGACCAGCCAGAACTGGGGAATGCCCCAAACCTTCTTCACGTGCACGTGGCGCTGGGTGATCATGGCGTTGTTGACTTGGGCTGGCGGCGGCGTCCAGCCGGCGGGCTTCCAGCCGGTTTCAGGGACGCGGTAGGTCAGGGCGCCGCCCATCATGAACACGAAGTACACGACGGCCATCACCACGAAGGTCTGGGCCACGCCCACGTTGGTCGGGGTGGCGAAATACTTCATCAGATCAGCGGCCAGGGGCGAGCCGATCATGGCGCCGCCACCAAAGCCCATGATGGCCATGCCGGTGGCCATGCCGCGGCGGTCAGGGAACCACTTGATCAGTGTCGATACCGGCGAGATGTAGCCCAAACCCAGGCCCACGCCACCGATCACGCCCGAGCCCACAATCATGAGCCAGAACTGGTGCAGATACACACCCAAGGCAGACAACAACATGCCGCCGCACCAGCACAGAGCCGACACCACGCCAGCCTTGCGCGGGCCCACGCGCTCCAGCCAACCACCCCATAGCGCGGCCGACGAACCCAGCAGCACAAAGAACAGGGTGTACATCCAGCCCAGGGTGGAAATCTTCCAGTCACAGCTGGTGGTAAAAAGCTCAGCCCAGAAACCCACTTCGGGGCCACACTTGATGGCTTCCTTGATACCCAGCGCCTTGGACAAAGGCAGCCAAAACACCGAAAAGCCATAGGCCATGCCGATGCATAGATGGATCGCCAACGCAGCCGGCGGCACCAACCAACGGTTGAAGCCGGGGCCCGCAATGATGCGTTCCTTGTCTAGAAATCCTGCCATTCATTCCTCCATTGCAGAAAAAGCCCGAAGCGGGCTGCAACAGTCTACACAATTAGTTACACAAACAATGGGTAACACTGCACAAGAATCATTCCTATCTAAAGGGTTATTCAGGCTTCAGAAACAAAACCGCCCCCAAACGGGGGCGGCAACAGGAGCATCAAAGCTCAGGTGTTTTTGGAGATCGTGATTGACGGGAACTTGGACGAGAAGTCCTTGTTCTTGCCCGCAATCGACACCGCCACCTGGCGGGCAATACGCTTGTAGATAGCGGAAATTTCGCCGTCTGGATCGGCAACCACCGTGGGCTTGCCGCCGTCGGCCTGGATGCGGATCTGCATGTTCAAAGGCAAGGCGCCCAGGTAGTCCATACCGTTGTCGGCCGCCATCTTCTTGCCGCCATCGGCACCAAAAATATGCTCCTGGTGGCCGCAGTTGCTGCATACATGGACGGCCATGTTTTCCACGATGCCCAAAATGGGCACGCCCACTTTTTCAAACATCTTGATGCCCTTGCGCGCGTCCAGCAAAGCAATGTCTTGCGGCGTGGTGACGATGACCGCGCCGGTCATGGGCACGCGCTGGCTCAACGTCAGCTGGATGTCGCCAGTGCCGGGCGGCATGTCCACCACCAGATAGTCCAGGTCTTTCCAATTCGTCTGGCGCAGCAGCTGCTCCAGCGCCTGGGTTGCCATGGGGCCACGCCAGACCATGGCCTGGTCCTGGTCCACCAGAAAACCGATCGACATGGCCTGCACGCCGTAGTGCTCCATGGGCTCCATGGTCTTGCCGTCAGCGCTTTCGGGCTTGCCTGCTATGCCCAGCATCATGGGCAGGCTGGGGCCGTAAATGTCGGCATCCAGCAAACCGACCTTGGCACCCTCTGCAGCCAGTGCCAGCGCCAGGTTGACCGCCGTGGTGCTCTTGCCCACGCCGCCCTTGCCCGAGGCTACGGCAACAATGTTCTTCACGCCCGGTAGCAGCTGCACACCGCGCTGCACCGCATGGGCGGCAACTTTGGTGGTGATGGTGATGTTGACGCTGCTCACACCGTCCAGGCCCTGCACCGCTGTGGCAAGGGCCGCTTGCAAGGCCGCTTCCTGGCTTTTCGCGGGGTAACCCAGCTCCACGCCAAACGCCACCGCGCCGCCGGTGATGGTCAGATGGCGGATGGCTTTGGCGGAGACGAAATCGGTGCCGGTATTGGGGTCCACCACGGTTTTGATGGCGTCCAGCACCTGCTGTTCTGAGAGAGGCATGCATAACTCCTAAGGGGCGCGTAGTCTATTTCAAACCAGCGCGCCCCTTCCGCGTAGGGGCTTGCCAACCTTAGTCGTCGCTGCCGATGCCAAACAAACTCAGCAAGCTGCTGAACAGGTTGAAGATCGACAGGTACAGGCCCACGGTAGCCAGCACATAGTTGGTTTCACCGCCGTTGACGATGCGGCTGGTGTCCATCAGGATGAAGCCTGCCGACAGCAAAGCCACCATGGCCGACACCGCCAGGCCCAGCGCGGGCACTTCCATGAACACAGCAGCCAAGCCGGCCAACAGCGCGATCACCATGCCGGCAAACAAGAAGCCGCCCAGGAAACTGAAGTCGCGCCGCGTCGTCACCACCCAGGCCGACAGGGCCAAGAAGGTCACACCCGTGGCCGCCAAAGCCATCGCCACCACTTCACCGCCGCCGGGCAAGGCCAGCGAACGTGCCAGCACAGGCCCCAGCGTGTAGCCCATAAAGCCGGTGAAGGCAAACACCGCCGGCAAGGCCCAGCCGCTGTTTTGCAGCTTGTACACCGCAAACAGTAGACCAAAGCTACCCGCCAGGCTGATCAGCAAACCGGGCGACGGCGCCCGCAACACCAGGCTGGCGGTGGCAACCACGGCGCTGAAAAGCAGCGTCATCGCCAGCAGGGCGTAGGTATTGCGCAGCACGCGGTTGACAGGCATGGTCTGCGACCCCGCCGTGGTGACCAGCCCGCTACCCGGGTGGGTGCGAACGCTTGAGTTGAGGTTTTCCATAGTCTTTCTCCAAATGAGGAAACAAGCCCCAACCATACGCCGCGCATTACTTCTTAAAAAGCAGATAATTTAGAAACAACCATTCATAAATACCTGAATATGGAACACAGCTTCAGCTACCGGCACCTGCACTATTTCTGGGTCGTTGCGCACGAGGGAGGCATGTCGCGCGCAGCCGATCGCCTGGGCATGGCGGTACAAACCATCAGCACCCAGGTGCGCGAGCTGGAACGCTCGCTGGGCGTGACCCTGCTCAAGCCTGATGGCCGTGGGCTGGCCTTGACGGAGGCAGGCGTAGCCGCACTGCGCCAGGCCGACCTGATCTTCCAGCTGGGCGAGCAGTTGCCCGCAACGGTGCGCGACGCCGTCAGCGCGCCGTCCGTGCGGCTGGCCGTGGGCATATCCGACGGCCTGCCCAAGCTGGTCGCCCGGCGCCTGCTGCAGCCGGTGATGCAGGAGCCGCGCCTGCACCTAATTTGCCATGAAGACGAATTCGAAGACCTGCTGGGCGACCTGGCCCTGCACCGGCTGGACGTGGTGCTGGCCGACCGCGCCGCCCCGCCCAACCCCAACCTCAAGGTCTACAGCCACCGGCTGGGCGCGTCCGACATGGCCTGGTACGCGCCACCCAACTTGCTGGATGCCGCCACGCAGGACTTCCCCCGCAGCCTGGCCAAAGTGCCAGTGCTGCTGCCCACCACGCATGCCGCCGTGCGCCCCCGGCTGGACCACTGGTTCGAAAACCTGGGTATCAAGCCGCATATCACCGGTGAGTTTGAAGACAGCGCCTTGCTGGCTACTTTCGGTGCCGAAGGCATGGGTGTATTTGCGGCGGCAGACTGGGTACATGAAGACCTGACCACCCGCTACGGCGTGCAGCGCATAGGCGCCTGCCAGGGAGTGGAAGAACAGTTCTACGCGATTGGCACTGAGAAGAAGGTGCAGCACCCGCTGGTGCAGCGCCTGCTGCCTGCCAAGAAAGCCGCCTCTTAAATAGAAAAGGCCGCCAGCGCACATACAACCTGCGCAAGCAGCTATATATTCAATAGCATGCAACGCAAGCACGCCAGCCCATAAACCCTGATTGACGGCGGCGCACACGGCACCGTCCTATGCAGGCATAACACCCGCCACCTCCACCCCGCCCAGTGCCCCCCCCTACACAGCCATCAGGCCGCGCCGATGGCACCTGCGATGTCCAGCCTCGTCAGCGCCATGCGGATGCGCGGAACACGCCGCACCGCCGCTGGCCGCGCAATCTGAAAGTCCACCGACGGCTCGGCACTCAGCCGCACGTTGACCGCGTGCGGCGCAGTCCAACTGGCGGGGGCTTGCAGCCACACGTCTTCGCTGTGGCCATCCTGCGTCAACCACAAACGACCACTGCTGACACGGAGCACCATGCCTGCGGCCAAACGCAGCCCCACCACGTCGGGTGTGCGCAGTTCGAAGTGTTCAATTTTGACCATTGCCGTCTCCTGAAAAATCACCCACCACGGCTTGCAGTGGAGTGGCATTCACTGTAGTCTTGACACCTATACAGTACCGGTACAGTTCACCGAATAACCACCGCCACTGGCCTGCTCAAATCACCAATACAGTCCATGCCCACATCCTCCACCGATCTCAGCGCAACCCTGGGAGCACAGACCACCCTGGTAGACCAACTGGTGCAGTGGGCCGAGCAGCGCATCCAGCAGCAGGTGTTTCGCCCTGGCATGCGCATGCCCTCGGTGCGCGAGCTGGCGCAGGAGCGCGGGGTGTCGCGCTTTACGGTGGTGGCGGCCTACGAACGGCTGGTGGCGCGCGGGCACCTGCTGGCGCGGCGCGGGGCGGGATTTTTTGTACGCGAAGCCGCGCCGCCGCCCAGCACACGCGCCAAGTCGGCCCCTGCCCTCGCCAAACCGCAGCAGGCCATCAACATGGGTTGGATGGTGCGCAACATGACCAGTGGCATTCCGGCGCACCTGTCGCCGGGCTCGGGCTATCTGCCGCCCGATATGTGCGGTGGCGACCTGCTCAAAATGGGCCTGCGGGCGATGGCCAACCACAGCACCAGCCAGCAGTTGGCGCAAGGGGCTTCGGCACAGGGCTACGCCCCGCTACGCACGCAAATCCAGCGCACGCTGGCCGAGCGCGAGATCCAGGCCCATCCGGCGCAAATACTCACCACCAACGGCGCGGCCCAGGCCATCGACCTGATTTTTCGCATGCTGCTGCGCCCTGGCGATACCGTACTGGTGGGTGAGCCAGGCTGGTGCAATCCGCTGCTGTGGCTGCAAGGCGTGGAGGTGGTGGGCGTGCCCTACACCCCGCAAGGACTCGACGTACAGGCCCTCACCGCGCTGGTCGAGAAGCACAAGCCCAAGCTGATGTTCCTCAACCCGGTGCTGCACAACCCCACCGGCACCCTGCTGAATGCGGCCACGGCCTACCAGATTCTGCGGCTGGCCGAGGCCCACGACATCCTGGTCATCGAAGACGATATTTATTCCGACTTCCTGCCCCAGGGCATGGCCGTGACGCGCTTGGCCAGCCTGGACCAGCTGCGCCGCGTGGTGTATGTGAACAGCTACTCCAAAATGCTCGCGCCCAACATCCGCGTGGGCTATCTGGCCGGCCCGGCCGAGCTGGTGGACACCTTGACCACGCACAAGCTGTTGACCGCCCTGACAACCCCCGAGATCAACGAACGCATCGTCTACAAGGCGCTGACCGAGGGCAGCTACCGCAAGCACTGCCAGCGGGTGCACGCAGCTCTGGACAGCCTGCGCGAGCCCGCCTTCAAGCGCATGCAAGACCTGGGACTACAGGCTTTTTGCCAGCCGCAGGCCGGCTTTCTGGGCTGGTTCGACACCGGGGTGGACACCAACCATCTGGCCGCCTTGGGGCTGGACGCGGGCTACCTGCTGCGTCCGGGCGCGCTGTTCTCGCTGCGGCAAACACCTAGCACCTGGATGGGCATAAACATCGCCACCAGCAAGGACCCCGGCATGCTGGCCTGGCTGGAAAAAACCCTGGAACAACTACGCAGCCGTGGCCAAAAATAAAGCAAAAAGAGCCGCCAGCGCATATATCGCCTGCGCAAGCAGCTACACATTCAATAGCATGCAACGCGTGTGCGCCAGCCCCATAAACCCTGATTGACGGCGGCCTGCGCGGCACCGTCCAATGCAGCCATGTCCTCCACGCCCCCCCTCCCCCCCGCGGGTCTGTTGCTGACCGGCGGCGGTGCCCGCGCGGCCTACCAGGTGGGCGTGCTGGAGGCCATTGCCGACCTGCGCCTGGCCTGCGGCGCGGGCGACCAGGGCAACCCGTTTCCCATCATCACCGGCACCTCGGCGGGTGCCATCAATGCCGCCGCGCTGGCCTGTGGCGCCGACGACTTTGACAGCATCGTGCGCCAGATGGTGGGCATCTGGAAGAACTTCAGCGCCGACCAGGTCTACCGTACCGACGCCATCGGCGTGATGCGCAGCGGCGCGCGCTGGCTGACCCTGCTGTCGGTGGGCTGGATGCTGGCCAAGTGGCGCAAGGTGCACCCGCGCTCGCTGCTGGACAACAGTCCCCTGCACGACCTGCTGAAGCACCTGGTGCCACTGGAGCGCCTGCCGCGCCTGATGCGCCAGGGCCATGTGCGGGCGCTGGCCGTCACCGCGTCCAGCTACAGCTCGGGCGAGCATCTGACCTTCTTTCAGGGCACAACCGACCTCAAACCCTGGGTGCGCTCGCAGCGCCAGGGTGTGCGCGGGCGCCTGCGGCTGAACCATTTGCTGGCCTCCTCGGCCATTCCCTTTGTGTTTCCGGCCCAGCCGCTACAGATCCACGGCCATACCGAATACTTTGGCGACGGCTCCATGCGCCAGTCGGCGCCGGTGGGCGCGGCCATCCACCTGGGGGCCGAGCGTGTGCTGGTCATCGGCGCGGGCCGCATCCACGAGCCGCGCGAAGACGCCTCGAAAAAGCCCAATGACAGCTACCCCTCGCTGGCGCAAATCGCCGGCCACGCGCTGGCGAATATCTTCCTGGACGCGCTGGCGGTGGACGTGGAGCGGGTGCGGCGCATCAACCACACCCTGTCGCTGATACCCGCCGAGCTGCGCCACAACAGCGCCCTGCGCCCGGTGGAGCTGCTGCTGATTGCCCCGTCGCAGCGCATAGACGAAATCGCCGCGCGCCATGTGCAAGACCTGCCCCACTCCATACGCACCATGCTGGGCGGCCTGGGCATGCGCTCGCAATCCGACGACGCCAAGGGCTCGGCCCTGGCCAGCTATCTGCTGTTCGAGTCCAACTTCACCCGCGAGCTGATGGCCCTGGGCTATGCCGACGCGCAGCGGCAACGCGCCGAAATCTGCAAATTCTTCGGCTGGACCGATCCCCAGGCCGACCCCGCCACGCCCCGGGTCGAGCGGCGCAAACACGCATTCCGCTGAACCAACAAGGCCCTCTGGCAACGGCACACCCCGAAGCGATAGCCCCCGACTAAAATCAAAGGCTGTTCTGAAAGCCCGTCTGTCCATGCCACGCCAACTCTTCGTCACCACCGCCCTGCCCTACGCCAACGGCAACTTCCACATCGGCCACATCATGGAATACATCCAGGCCGACATCTGGGTACGGTTCCAACGCATGCAGGGTAACGCAGTGAACTTCGTCGGCGCCGACGACACCCATGGCGCGCCCATCATGATTGCCGCCGAAAAAGCCGGCATCACGCCCCAGCAGTTCGTGGCCAACATCGCCGCCGGCCGCAAACCGTATCTGGACGGTTTCCACATCGCCTTCGACAACTGGCACAGCACCGACGCGCCGGAAAACCACGCCCTGGCGCAGCAAATCTACCGCGACCTGAAGGCAGCCGGCCTGATCTCCAGCAAGGTGATCTAACAGTTCTTCGACCCCGAGAAGAACATGTTCCTACCCGACCGCTTCATCAAAGGCGAGTGCCCCAAGTGCCACGCCAAAGACCAGTACGGCGATAACTGCGAAGTCTGCGGCTCGGTCTACGCGCCCACCGATTTGATCAACCCGTACTCGGCCCTGTCTGGCGCCACGCCCGAGCTGAAAAGCTCGGAACACTTGTTCTTCCAACTCTCCGACCCGCGCTGCGTGGCGTTTCTGGAAAGCTGGACCCAAGACGGCCGCCTGCAGCCCGAAGTGGCGAACAAGGTCAAGGAATGGTTCACCGTGCGCACCAACCCCGACGGCACGACCAGCGAAGGCCTGGGCGACTGGGACATCAGCCGCGACGCGCCCTACTTCGGCATCGAAATCCCGGACTCGCCGGGCAAATACTTCTATGTGTGGCTGGACGCGCCTGTGGGCTACCTGGCCAGCCTGAAGAACCTGCTGGACAAGCGCGGCGAGAGCTATGACGCCTATATGGCCAACCCCGACCTGGAGCAGTACCACTTCATCGGCAAGGACATCGTCACCTTCCACACCCTGTTCTGGCCCGCCATGCTGAAGTTCAGCGGCCGCAAGACGCCGGACTCGGTGTTCGTGCACGGCTTCCTCACGGTCAACAACGGCGAGAAGATGAGCAAGAGCCGTGGCACCGGCCTGGACCCGCTGAAGTACCTGGGCCTGGGCATGAACCCCGAATGGCTGCGCTACTACATTGCAGCCAAGCTGTCGGCCCGCAACGAAGACATCGACTTCAACGCCGACGACTTCATGGCCCGCGTGAACAGCGATTTGATCGGCAAGTACGTGAACATCGCGTCGCGTGCGGCAGGTTTCCTGACCAAACGCTTCGGCGGCAAGCTGGGCACCATTTCGGCCGATGGCGCAGCATTGATAAGCGCCATCAGCTCTCAAAAAGAGAGCATCGCAAGCATGTACGAACAGCGCGAATACGCCAAGGCACTGCGCGAAACCATGCTGCTGACCGACCGCGTGAACTCCTATGTGGACGCCAACAAGCCCTGGGAACTGGCCAAGCAGGAAGGCATGGACGCCCGCCTGCAAGACGTCTGCAGCACCTGCATCGAAGCCTTCCGCCTGCTGACCATCTACCTGAAACCCGTGCTGCCGGCGCTGGCCGCCCAGGTCGAAGCCTTCCTGAACGTGGCGCCGCTGGGCTTTGCCGACGCAGACACGCAGCTGGGCGCCGGCCACACCATTGGCGACTACAAGCACCTGATGCAGCGCGTGGACATCAAACAATTGGATGCACTCTTTGAGCCTCCAGCGCAGGCAGAATCTGCGCAAGCAGCTACAGAAACTGTAGTACCGGGCGGCGAGGAAATTGCGCCAGTGATCACCATCGACGACTTCGCCAAGGTGGACTTGCGCATTGCCAAGATCGTAAATTGCGAACCGGTCGAAGGCTCCACCAAGCTGCTGCGCCTGACCCTGGACGCTGGCGAAGGCCGCATGCGCAATGTGTTCAGTGGCATCGCCGCCCACTACACGCCGGACCAACTGGTCGGCAAGCTCACCGTGCTGGTGGCCAACCTGGCGCCGCGCAAGATGAAGTTCGGCATCAGCGAAGGCATGGTGTTGGCCGCCAGCCATGCCGATGAAAAAGCCCAGCCCGGCGTCTATGTGCTAGAACCCTTCCCCGGAGCGCAACCCGGTATGCGCATCGGCTAACCGCCGCACACCATGGCCTCTCCGCTTGCCCGCTTCCGCCCGCGTCTGTGGGACGCGTTGCGGGGCTATAGCGGGGAGCGTTTCGCCAAGGACGTGGGCTCGGGCGTCACGGTGGGCATCGTGGCCCTGCCGCTGGCCATGGCGTTTGCGATTGCCAGCGGGCTGTCCCCCCTGGCGGGGCTGTGGACGGCCATCATCGCCGGCTTCATCATCTCGGCGCTTGGCGGCACCACGGTGCAGATTGGCGGGCCAGCGGGGGCCTTCATCGTCATCGTCTACGGCATTGTTGAGCGCTACGGCGTCGCCAACCTGCTGATCTCCACCGCCTGCGCGGGCGTGCTGCTGTTTGGGCTGGGTCTGTTCAAGCTGGGCACGCTGGTGCGCTATGTGCCGGTGAGCATCGTTATCGGCTTCACCAACGGGATTGCAGTGCTGATTGCACTGTCGCAGCTGAAAGACTTGCTGGGGCTGGACATTGCCAAGATGCCGGGCGACTTCTTCTCGCAGATCAAGACCATTGCCGCTCACCTGGACAGCACCAACCCCTATGCGCTGGCGCTAGGCGCGCTGTGCATCCTGGGCCTGGTGGTCTGGCCGCGCATATTCATGCAGGGCTCGCCAGTGGTGCGCCTGCTGGAGGGGCGCACGGTGCGCACCTTTGCACGTGTGCCGGGGCCCATCGTGGCGCTGGTCAGCCTGTCGCTGCTGGCCTGGGGCCTGGACCTGCCGGTGGAAACGCTGGGCAGCCGGTTTGGCCAGATTCCCGGCGGCCTGCCGGCGTTTGCGCTGCCCGACTTCAGCTGGGCCACGGTGCGCCTGCTGGTGACGCCCACCATCACCATCGCACTGCTGGGCGCCATCGAATCGCTGCTGTGCGCCCGCGTGGCCGACCAACTGGCCACCGATCCGCACCACGTGAAGCACGACCCCAACCAGGAGCTGATGGCGCAAGGCATCGCCAACTTCGTCGTGGCATTCTTCGGCGGCATGCCAGCCACCGGCACGATTGCGCGCACGGTGACGAATATCCGCTCCGGTGCTACCTCGCCCATTGCGGGCATGGTGCACGCCCTGGTGTTGGCGGCGGTGGTGCTGGTAGCCGGGCCGCTGGCCCTGTACATCCCGTTGGCGGTGCTGGCGGGCATTTTGCTGTTCGTGGCCTGGAACATGGGCGAATGGCATGAGTTTGTGCGGCTGCGCAACTTCAGCAGCCACTACCGCACGCTGTTGCTGGGCACCTTCTTTTTGACCGTGGTGTTTGATTTGACCGTGGCCGTGGAAGTGGGCATGGTGCTGGCCTGCATTCTGTTCATACGCAGGATGAGTTCGCTGTTTCGCGTGGCGCCCCAGCCCACGCGCACAGGCGTGCTGGCTTTCAAACTCTACGGCGCGTTGTTCTTTGGCGCGGTGGCCAAGATCGACCCCATCGTGCAGGCGGTGGAAAGCCACATTGGCGGCGTGCGGGTGGAGCTGGACGCATCGCAGCTCATCTCGCTCGACGCGACCGGCCTGGACGCGCTGGAGCAGCTGTTCAAGGTGGTGCTACAGCACGGTGGCCAGCTGCACATCCGCCATGTGAACCCGCAGCCGCGCGGGCTGATGGAGCGCTCTGGCTTTGCGGCGCGGCTGAACGGCTTCCAGCCGGCGCCGGCCACGCGCTACTAAGCTAGCGCCGCTCGGTGTCCGGGTCGGTGACGGACAAGGTGCGCAGCACCCGCATGTCCGGGTCAAACACCACGGTGAACACCATGGACTGGTTGGGCGGCAGCAGGTAGCGCCAGTCGTATTCGGTCTCATGCTTGAGCACAAAGGGCGTGATCTTCATGGGCTTGCCCAGCATGCGGCGCACCTGTTCCATGGCCATGCCGGGCTGCACCTTGGCGAAGTTTTCTGGCGTCAACACCTGGCGCAGCGCGGCCATCTTGCCGTCCGGGCCTATGGTGACCATGTAGTTGCGGTGGCCGGCGGGCTGGCGGTTGTATTCAAAGATGCGGGCGCCACCGGGTGCGTCCCAGATGTTCTCGGGCGTACCGAACTGGGCGCGCACATCGGCCTCAGTGGCCACGCCTTCTTCGAGTTGGTCGATGCGCTGCGCATCGCAGCCCAGCAAGCCCACCGCCGACGCCCACACTGCCGCCAACAACGCCATTTGACGAATCCTTTGCACCACACATACCCCCGGTAAAATCACACCCATACATGCCCGTTCTGCGGCATGCCCGAGCCAACACTGAGGTTTAGTTTATGCCCTTCTTCCGCCGCGCCGACTACACGTCCGAAACCACGGCCTTCATCGACCAACTCAAATCGCAAAAACCCCAGCTGGAAGCCCAGCAGCTCGCAGGCCGTGCCCTGTTGTGGGACAAAAAAGTGGACCGTGACGCCCAGGCCGAATTCCGCGCCGGCCGCGTTGAGCAAAAGCCCTACGTCTACCAAACCAATAGCTAAATAGAAAAACTGCTTGTGGCGTAGGTATTACCTGCGCAAGCAGCTACTCTTTCGATAGCAGCAATGGCATCCGCCAAGCCCGCCCACGCGGACGCATTGCCCGCTGGCAGTGCTGCAGCCCTGGACAGCATGCCCGAGGTCGTTGACCAGGTGGCTTTGGCACGCCTGTACGGCGAGCCACTGTTCGCCATGCCGCTGGACCTGTACATCCCACCGGACGCGCTAGAGGTGTTTCTGGAGGCCTTCGAGGGGCCGCTGGACTTGCTGCTCTACCTGATACGCAAGCAGAACTTCAACATCCTCGATATCCCCATGGCGCCGCTGACGCGCCAGTACCTGGCCTATGTGGACGAGATCCGCAGTCGCAACCTGGAGCTGGCGGCCGACTACCTGCTGATGGCGGCCATGCTGATCGAGATCAAGTCGCGCATGCTGCTGCCGCCCAAGAAGGTGGCCGAGGGTGAAGAGGCTGAAGACCCGCGTGCCGCCTTGGTGCGCCGCCTGCTGGAGTACGAGCAGATCAAACTGGCCGCCGCCCGGCTCAACGCCCTGCCGCAGTTCGGCCGCGACTTCCTGAAGGCCCAGGTCTACATCGAACAGGCGCTGCAGCCCCGCCTGCCTGAGGTCCATATCGCCGATCTGCAAGAGGCTTGGCGCGACATTCTGCGCCGGGCGAAGCTGGTGCAGCACCACAAGATCAGCCGCGAGGAGCTGTCGGTGCGCGAGCACATGAGCTTTGTGCTGAAGGTGCTGCAGGGCCGCAAGTTCGTCGAGTTTGAAGAACTATTCGACCCCGCCAAGGGCATGTCGGTGCTGGTGGTGACCTTCATCGCCCTGCTGGAGCTGGGCAAGGAGACCCTGGTGGAAATCGTCCAGGCCGAGGCCTTTGCGCCAATCTACGTGCGCCTAGCGTATTCCCCGGTCTAGCCGCCGGCGCTTGGCCGGCACTCAGTTATCCCTTGAACTGCTTGCGATAACGGCCAGGCAGGTCGGCTACGCGCATCAACATGGGCAGGTCGGCGGTGTTGAAGTCTGGGTCCCAGGCCGGGGCGCCCAGCACCTTGGCGCCCAAGCGCAGGTAGCCGCGGATCAGAGCCGGCGGCTCGATGTCCAGGCTGCCGTCGAACTGGTGCAAAGGCAGCGGCAAGCGGGGCTGCACATGGTATTCAATCGGTGCCATATGGCTGGCCTGCAACTGGCGCCAGATGCTGGCTGCCGCATCGCCACTGACCAGGCCGTTGTGCAGCATGGGGATGCTGGCGCAGCCCACCATGGTGTCAAGCTGGTTGCGCTGCATGAACTCGGCCAAGGCGCCCCACAGCGCCAGGATCACGCCACCGTGGCGGTGCGCGGGGTGCACGCAGCTGCGGCCCAGCTCCACCATGCGGCTGCGCAGGCTGCGCAGGCGTACCAGGTCAAATTCAGTGTCGCTGTAGGTGCTGCCCACGCGCTTGGCCTGTACCGGAGTCAGCACGCGGTAGGTGCCGATGACCTCCTGCGTGGCCAAATCCCGCACCAACAAATGCTCGCAGAAGTCATCGAACAGGTCCACGTCGTGGCCCGGTACGCGGCTGGACAGGCGTGCGCCCATTTCCACCGCGAAAACCTGGTACCTCAGGCGTTGGGCTTCGCGGACTTCATCCTGCTGCCGCGCCCAGGAAACCACGATCCCCGCCCCAGGCTGCGCATCCGCACGGCTGCCCGGTGTTTCCAGCCGTTCTGAGGGTCGATGAAGCGACCCCCGAAGCAAAGACGCGGGCGTCAACGGCGAGAGCGCAAAGGTGGGGGTAGGCAGTTCTTTCATGGACTTCTCCTGTGTTGAGGAGAGTCTGAAAGAGCGTCATGACAGCACCGTGTAGGTTTTATGGCGCCGGCGTGACATTACAACTGATACATCTGACGCGGGCGCCGACGGGACTAAACACGAAGGGCCGCCAGACGACGACCCTTCTTCTAAGGCATGGAGACTCAGCGCAGGGTCGCTGCGATCCGCTCCGCGTAGGCCTGGGCCTGCTGCGCGTCGCGGGCTTCCACCATGACACGCACCAGGGGCTCCGTGCCGCTGGCACGTATCAGCACGCGTTTCCAGTCCTGGCCAGGCTGCAGACGCACATTAACCAGGGTTTGCGGAAACAGCGTCAGGTCTGCTAAAAGTTCGGACAGGCTTTGGCCGGCACGCACGCAGGCTTGCAGCACTTGCAGCGCGCTGACCAGGCCGTCGCCCGTGGTGTGCTTGTCCAGCGCCAGCAGATGGCCGGAGCCTTCTCCGCCCAGCAGCCAGCCGCGTTTTTCCAGTTCTTCCAACACATAGCGGTCGCCCACCTTGGCGCGCACCAGTTCCACGCCCTGTTCCTGCAAAGCCAGCTCCACCGCCATATTGGTCATCAAGGTGCCGACCACGCCGGGCACGGCATCGCCCGCGCGCTTGCTGCCGGCTTTGCCGCCCCGCGACAGCCGCTCTTTCACCATCAGGTACAGGATCTCGTCGCCATTGAACAGCCGGCCCTGGCTGTCCACCATTTGCAGACGGTCGGCATCGCCATCCAAGGCCACGCCAAAGTGGGCCTGGTGGGCTTTGACGGCCTCTACCAGGGCTTGGGGGTGGGTTGCACCCACCTTGTAGTTGATGTTCAGGCCATCCGGTGCGCAGCCGATGGCAATGACTTCGGCGCCCAGCTCATGAAACACCTTGGGCGCAATGTGGTACGCCGCGCCATGGGCGGCATCCACCACAATGCGAATGCCTTTCAGCGTCAACGCATTGGAGAAAGTGCTTTTGCAGAATTCGATATATCGGCCAGCGGCATCTTCCAGGCGGCGCGTCTTACCCAGCGAGGCGGAATCGGCCCACACCGGAGGTTTATCCAAGGCCTCCTCGACCGCCATTTCCCAGGCATCGGGCAGCTTGGTACCTTCGGCGCTGAAGAACTTGATGCCGTTGTCTGGGAACGGGTTGTGGCTGGCGCTGATGACCACGCCCAGGCTGGCGCGCTGCGCCCTCGTCAGGTAGGCCACGCCGGGCGTTGGCAGTGGGCCCAGCAAGACCACATCCACGCCGGCAGAGTTGAAGCCGGACTCAAGCGCACTCTCCAGCATGTAACCGGAGATACGGGTGTCCTTGCCGATCAACACGGTAGGGCGGGCCTCGGTCTGCTTCAGCACACGCCCCACAGCATGGGCCAGGCGCAGTACAAAATCAGGGGTAATGGGAGCCTGGCCGACGGTTCCTCGAATGCCGTCAGTGCCGAAATAGGTACGGGTCATTTTTTTCCTGTTCTTATGAAATGCGTGCGATTACATCGCAGTTTTGCTAGTTTTCTAATAGCCGTTTCAGCCAGCACTTGCCGCCCGCCAGACCTTGAGTGCCTGTACCGTCTGGGCCACGTCGTGCACGCGCACGATGTGGGCCCCACGCTCCACCGCCAGCAAAGCAGCAGCCACGCTGGGCACCAACCGCTCCTGCGGCGCTAAAGCCCCGCCACCGGCGCCCATCTGGGCCAAAGAAGATTTGCGGGACCAGCCCACCAATAGCGGATAGTCCAATGCCAGCAGTTCAGACTGGCGCGCCAGCAAGGCAAAGTTCTGCTCCACAGTTTTACCAAAGCCAACACCAGGGTCGAGTGTAATACGAGCCTTTTCAACCCCCAGCGCAGATAAAACCTGCGCAGAATGCTGCAAAAATAATAGCACTTGTTGTACTACGTCGCCTTGCATGGGGGCGGTCTGCATGGTCAAAGGTTCGCGGTGCATATGCATCAGGCAGACACCGCATGCCGGGTGGCTGGCTACGATGTCGGGACCTCGATACTGCGGTGCGGCAGGGTCCGTCCAGCGCAGCGCCCAGATGTCGTTGATGATGTCCGCTCCAGCATCCAGCGCGGCCTGCATGACCTGCGGCTTGTAGGTATCTACCGAAATCGGTACACCCAAGGTGGCTGCCGCACGCAATACCGGCAGCAAACGAGCCAGCTCCTGCTCTACCGGTACCGGCTGCGCGCCGGGGCGGGTGGACTCCGCGCCTAGGTCCAGAATCTGGGCCCCGTCGCGCAGCAACTGCTCACAATGCGCCAAAGCAGCCGAGGTGGCAGCATGCTGGCCTCCGTCTGAAAACGAATCAGGGGTGACGTTGACGATGCCCATGACCTGGGGCTGGTCCAAATGGATCTGGAGGCGGGACGTTTGCCAATACATGACCGTTGAATACCGAGAGGGACTATTTCAAAAACAGAAAAAGGGCCCTCAGAGGGCCCTTTTCAACAGGCGCAGCGCTCAGGCTGCGGTAGGTGCTGGGTCGGTAGAAACGGCAGGTGCTCCGCCGCTGCCACCATTGCTGCCGCCACCGGTTGGTGTGCGCGGCGTCCAGTCTTTGGGGGGGCGTGGCTCACGACCGGCCATGATGTCATCAATCTGGTCGATGTCGATGGTTTCCCATTCCAGTAAGGCCTTGGCCATGGCGTGCATTTTGTCGCTGTTCTCTTCGATCAGCTTGCGCGCCAAGGAGTACTGCTGGTCGATGATGCGGCGAACTTCACTGTCCACCTTCTGCATCGTCTGTTCGCTCATATTGGTGGTCTTAGTCACCGAGCGGCCCAGGAACACTTCGCCTTCGTTTTCGGCATACACCATCGGGCCTAGTGCATCAGTCATGCCGTAGCGGGTCACCATATCGCGGGCAATGGAGGTAGCACGCTCGAAATCGTTGCTGGCGCCGGTGGTCATCTGGTTCATGAACACTTCTTCGGCGATACGGCCACCAAACAGCATGCTGATTTGGCTCAGCATATATTCACTGTCGTAGCTGTAACGGTCTTGGGCTGGCAGACTCATGGTCACGCCCAGGGCGCGGCCACGGGGGATGACAGTAACCTTGTGCACCGGGTCGCACTTGGGCAAGAGCTTGCCGATCAGCGCGTGGCCAGACTCGTGGTAGGCCGTGTTGCGGCGCTCTTCCTCGGGCATGACCATGCTCTTGCGTTCCGGGCCCATCAGGATCTTGTCCTTGGCCTTCTCGAAGTCCTGCATTTCCACCACGCGAGCATTTCGACGGGCCGCCATCAGCGCAGCTTCATTACACAGGTTTGCCAAATCGGCTCCCGACATTCCGGGCGTACCGCGAGCAATGATGCTGGCATTCACGTCCTGGCTGACCGGGACTTTGCGCATGTGCACATGCAGGATCTGCTCGCGGCCACGGATGTCCGGCAAAGTCACATAGACCTGGCGGTCAAAACGGCCTGGGCGCAGCAAGGCTGCATCCAGAATGTCAGGGCGGTTGGTGGCAGCGACCACGATCACGCCGAGATTGGTTTCGAAACCGTCCATCTCGACCAGCATCTGGTTCAGGGTTTGTTCGCGCTCGTCGTTACCACCACCCAAGCCGGCACCACGTTGGCGGCCAACGGCATCGATTTCATCGATAAAGATAATGCAAGGTGCGTTCTTTTTGGCATTTTCGAACATGTCGCGAACACGGGCCGCGCCCACGCCGACGAACATTTCAACGAAATCAGAGCCAGAAATCGAGAAGAAAGGCACCTTGGCTTCGCCTGCGATGCCCTTGGCCAGCAGCGTCTTGCCGGTACCGGGAGGGCCGACCAAAAGCAGGCCACGGGGAATGCGGCCGCCCAGCTTCTGGAATTTGGCCGGGTCTTTCAAGAAGTCCACGACTTCCTTGACTTCTTCCTTGGCCTCGTCGCAACCCGCCACGTCGGCAAAGGTGACGACGTTGTTGTTCTCGTCCAGCATGCGGGCCTTGCTCTTGCCGAAGCTAAATGCTCCACCCTTGCCACCGCCTTGCATCTGGCGCATGAAGTACACCCAGACGCCGATCAACAGCAGCATGGGGCCCCAGCTGACCAGTAGCGTGGTGAGCAAGGAGCCCTCTTCACGCGGCTTGACGTCGAATTTGACGTTGTTGGCGATCAGGTCGCCAACCAGGCCACGGTCCAGATAGGTGGCATTGGTGCGGATACGGCGGTCATCATTGGTGATGGCCACGATCTCGGTACCGCCCTGGCCTTCCTGGATGGTTGCTGTCTTGATGTGCTTGTTACGCACTTCATCCAGAAACTCGGAATAGCCAAGATAGCCAGACCCCACGCTGGCGCGGGTGTCGAACTGTTTGAAAACCGTGAATAGCACCATCGCAATGACGAGCCAGACGGCAATTTTGGAAAACCACGGATTTTTCAAGCAAGGCTCCGGTAGAAAGACTTCAACGTAAGTGCGTACTATTTTAGGCGTTTCAAGGCCACGCACCGTATATCTTGACTATGGCAGCCATAGGCGTAACAAGGGTTTAACGGCATAACCAGGCAATTCACCGAGCTGTTACGGAACTGTTACGAAACTACTGCTGGGTTTTGGCCACTGATTTCAAGCCCAGACCTACCAGGAACGTCTCCGTAGACTTGTCCCGCGAAGCCTTGGGCTTCATGGGTTTCACCGTATGGAACGACTGCTTGAACAGCTTCACCAGCGGATCGTAGGCACCACCATGGAACAACTTCACCACCAAAGCACCCTGGGGTTTCAAATGGCTTTGGCAAAAATCCACGGCTAACTCCACCAAACCCTCGACTCGGGCCGCATCCGCCGAATGGATACCCGACAGATTGGGCGCCATATCAGAAACGACGACATCCGCCAGACGTCCGCCCAACTCCGTGGCCAGCTTGTCCAGCATGCCCTGCTCGCAAAAATCGCCCTGGAAAAACACCACGCCTTCGATAGGCTCCATGGGCAACAGGTCGATGGCAATGATGCTGCCGTTGAGCTCACCCACCGCAGCACCACCACCCACCGCCGTCTTGGGCGACAGCTTGCGCCGCACGTACTGGCTCCAGGCACCAGGACTGGAACCCAGATCGACCACTACATGTCCGGGCTTGATCAACTGAAAGGCCTCGTCAATTTCCTTCAATTTATAAGCCGCGCGGGCACGGTACCCCTCTCTTTTGGCCAAAATTACATAGGGGTCGTTGACGTGATCGTTCAACCAAGCCTTGTTGACTTTTTTACTTTGTGTTTTAACTTTCATCTTGGCCTTGATAATACGCACATGTCTCAAATACAACTTACCCCTGCCCAGCGCAAGGTTCATCGCGCTGAAGCCCACCATTTAAACCCGGTGGTGATGGTTGGCAGCGACGGCTTGACCCCCGCTGTCATCAAAGAAGTCAACCTGGCGCTGAACGCACACGGCCTGATCAAGGTACGTATTTTCTCGGACGACCGCGTCGCCCGCGAAACCATGTACCAAACTCTGGCGGACGAACTAGGCGCAGCCCCGATTCAGCATATCGGCAAACTGCTGGTACTCTGGCGCCCGCAGCCGGAAATCACCAAGGAACGCAAGATCGACGAAGACCGCATGCCCGGTCCGCGCGATTTCAAGGTGCTGAAACATAGCACGCGTGGTGGTCAGCGTCCTGAAGTAAAAACTTTGCGGGTTCTGGGCAACCAGCGCCTGACGGCTGGTGGCACCGTGAAACGCGCCAAGCCAAAGCCCAAAACCAGCCTCAAAAAGCGCAGCCAGACCTGATCTAGGTCTGCGGGGCCGACACCTTCCAGAGTGTCGCGCCCGCTGCCAGCCACTGCAGCAAATACAAGCCTGTACCCAGGCTATGCCACAGCTTCAAGTTCTCCCGCGCCACGATGTGCGGGGACACGGCAAACTCCGCCAGCACTGCAACAAGCAAACCAAATGCTATCAAAATAGTAGCTACAGGCGCATGCTTTGCCTGCGCAAGAGCCTCATTTGACCTGGAAATCAACAGCAGCAACAGGGTGCATGCCATGGATAGCCAGGTTTGCGCCGTGAACAGCTTGGCGGCCGCACTCCCCGCAATCGCAGGGCTCGGCAGCACCATGAACAGCAACGGCACGACCATAAAGCCAAGCGTGGTCAGGCTGCCCCACCAAAGGGCGGCCAAACCAATAGGCAAACGCTGGCGCATGGCTTAGCTTAGATGTAGCTGACCGCCATCACCTCGTAACGCTTCAGGCCACCCGGCGCGTTTACCTCGGCGGTATCACCGACTTCCTTGCCGATCAGGGCGCGGGCAATCGGGCTGGACACGTTGATGCGGCCCAGCTTCAGGTCGGCCTCGTCTTCGCCAACGATCTGGTATTGCACTGCCTGGCCAGAATCTTCGTCTTCCAGATCAACAGTTGCACCGAACACCACACGACCACCAGCATCCAGTGCGGCAGGATCAATGATCTGCGCGGCGGAGAGCTTGCCCTCCACCTCCTGGATACGGCCTTCGATAAAGCCCTGACGGTCTTTCGCGGCTTCGTATTCGGCGTTTTCGCTCAAGTCACCTTGGGCGCGTGCTTCTGAAATGGCGTTGATCACCCACGGACGGTCAACCGTCTTGAGCTTGTGCAACTCGGCCTTGAGTGTCTCAGCACCGCGCTTTGTAATAGGGAGAGTGGACATAGTGAACCTGTATCTTTACTTTAGGCGCCTAGCTGAGCGTGCATTTCCTGCACCGAGATCACATCCAGGTCGTCCAGGTACTGCATGCCTTCCACCGCCGCTTCAGCACCAAAAATGGTGGTGAAGGTGGTGACGCGGGCCAGCAAGGCGGAGGTACGGATGTGGCGCGAATCGGCAATCGCGTTGCGGCGCTCTTCCACGGTGTTGATGACCAAGGCAATCTCGTTGTTCTTGATCATGTCCACGATGTTCGGGCGGCCTTCGGTGACCTTGTTGACCGTGGTGCAAGCAATACCCGCAGCCTGGAAAGCCGCCGATGTGCCCTTGGTGGCGATCAAATCAAAGCCCAAGGCCGCCAATCCACGCGCCACTTCCACGGCACGCGCCTTATCGTTGTTTTTAACCGACACAAACGCCTTGCCGGAACGCGGCAGCTTGGTGCCCGCGCCGATTTGCGACTTCACAAAAGCTTCGCCGAAGGTCTTGCCCACCCCCATCACCTCGCCGGTGGACTTCATCTCGGGGCCGAGAATCGTGTCCACACCGGGGAACTTGACGAAGGGGAACACGGCTTCCTTGACGCTGAAATACGGCGGGGTGACTTCCTTGAAGATGCCCTGCGCGTCCAGCGACTGGCCGACCATGCAGCGCGCCGCCACCTTGGCCAGCTGGATGCCGGTGGCCTTGCTGACAAAGGGCACGGTGCGGGATGCACGCGGGTTCACTTCCAGCACGTAGAT
>JAPLPK010000066.1 GCA_026400275.1 Burkholderiales bacterium | reverse complement strand
TTCTTCCACCCGCTTCAGGTCGCGCGACTTCTCTTTCTTGGCCTTGGGCGAGGCGGTCAGCGAAAACTCCGCGCTGAGCTTCTTGACCAGGCCCTCGGCCTCGCGCACCGACATCTTCTTGGCGGCGATCTGGCTGGCGGCCGTGATCTGTGTGGCCCGGTCCAGCGACAGCAAGGCGCGGGCGTGGCCCATGTCCAGGTCGCCGGCCATCAACATCGTCTGCACCGGGTCGGCCAGGTTCAGCAGGCGCAGCAGGTTGCTGGCGGCGCTGCGCGAGCGGCCCACGGCCTGGGCGGCCAACTCATGCGTCAGGCCGAATTCCTTCACCAGGCGCTGCAGGCCCTGGGCCTCTTCCAGCGGGTTCAGGTCTTCGCGCTGGATGTTTTCGATCAGCGCCATAGCGGCTGCCGACTCGTCCGGCACATCGCGCACCAGCACCGGCACGCGGTCCAGCCCGGCCAAGCGGGCAGCCCGGAAGCGGCGCTCACCGGCGATGATTTCGTACTTGCCGGCGTTCTCACCGCTGTGCAGGCGCCGTACCAGAATGGGCTGCATGATGCCCTGGGCCTTGATGCTCTCGGCCAGCTCGTACAGCGCGCCCTCGTCCATGCGGGTGCGTGGCTGGTACTGGCCGGCGACCATCTCTGTCAGCAGCAGCTCGGTGGGCAGGCCGGCCTCTTGCGGCACGGGGTCTTGCACCTTGGGGCCGAGCAGGGCGTCCAAGCCCATGCCCAGGCCTTTGCGTTTAGGAGTTGCCATGTTCGTGTGCTTTCTATTTTTGATTCATTAACAGCGCCCTGCCCTGCGGCCAGTCGCCCAGGCCGGATTCGGCATTGATATGGCCGCGCGCGCCCAGGTTGTACAGCGACGCACCCCAGTGCGCGGCAAACTGGGCCGCCGCGTCAAAGCTGCAATAGGGGTCGTCGGTGGATGCCGCCAGAGCGGACGGAAACGGCAACGCAGTCAACACCGGCACGGCCCAACGGTGCAGCTGTGGTGGGAAGTTAGGCTGCGCCACATCGGGCGGCGCCACCAGCAAAGCGCCCTGCACTTTCGCGGTGCTACGCGACACCGCCGCCCAGGCCGCCACCAAATGGCAGCCCAGGCTGTGCGCTGCCAGCAGTACCGGGCCGTCTTGTTGCTGCACCACCTCTTCCAGGCGGGTGATCCAGTCGCCACGCAGGGGCTGCATCCAGTCGTGCTGTTCGACCCGCAGGTCGCCGAACTGGGTTTCCCACAGGGTTTGCCAATGGCCGGGGCCGGAGTTTTGCCAGCCGGGAAGCAAGAGTACGCGTGCTGATGTCATTTGCTATTGATTTAGTAGCTGCTTGCGCAGGTAAATCCTGCGCAAGCAGCCTATTTATTACATGGTTTTAATGCGCAGGACCATCTCTTCGGCGAACTCGATGTAGGCCACACTGCCCTTGGCGGACGGGTCGAACACCACGCCCGGCAGGCCGTAGCTGGGCGCTTCAGCCAGGCGGACGTTGCGCGGAATGACACTGTTGAACACCTTGTCGGCGAAATGTGCCTTCAGCTGGTCGCTCACCTGCTGCTGCAAGGTAATGCGCGGGTCGAACATCACGCGCAGCAGGCCGATGATCTGCAGGTCCTTGTTCAGGTTGGCGTGCACCTGCTTGATGGTATTGACCAGGTCGGTCAGACCTTCCAGCGCAAAGTATTCGCACTGCATGGGCACGATCACACCGTTAGCGGCGCACAGGCCGTTCAGGGTCAGCATGGACAGGCTGGGCGGGCAATCGATCAGCACAAAGTCGTAGTCCGCAGCCACCGCCTCGACGGCCGCGTGCAAGCGCTTTTCGCGCCGCTCCATGGCCACCAGTTCCACCTCGGCACCGCTGAGTTCGCGGCTGGAGCCGAGCACGTCGTAGCCGCATTTCTCGGACTTGACCCGCGCCTCGGAAATCGTGGCCGACTCCAGCAGCACGTCGTACACCGTGAGCTCCAGCGTGCGCTTGTCCACGCCCGAGCCCATGGTGGCGTTGCCCTGCGGGTCCAGGTCGATCATCAAGACACGCTGGCCGACCTTGGCCAGGCCGGCCGCCAGATTGACGGTAGTGGTGGTCTTGCCCACTCCACCCTTTTGGTTCGCTACACAGAATACTTTAGCCATGGAAACTTTCAGCGCTTACTTAACTTATTTCGACAGGGCCAGCTTGACGCCGAAGCCAATCAGGAAAACACCCGCCAGCTTGTTCAGCGCGCGGGACACGACCGGGTTCGCACGCATGCGCTCGGCCAGAAAATGGGTCAACAGGGTGGCGATCAGGCCGTACACAAAGGTCAGCGCAGCAATCGTCAGCGCCATCACCGCGAAGGTCAACAAACCTTGGTGGTGCACCGGGTCCACAAACAGCGGGAAGAAAGCCATATAGAACACGATGGCCTTGGGGTTCAGCAAAGTAATCATCAGGGCCTGGCGCAGGAAGTGCGATGGGCGGATATTCAAAATGGGCGCGTCGCCCGGCTTGGCCAGCAGCATCTTGGCGCCCAGGTAGGCCAGGTAGGCAGCGCCCAGCCACTGCACTGCCGCAAACGCCACCGGGTAACTGGCCAACAAAGCAGCCACACCGGCCACCGCTGTCCACATTAGAACCTGGTCACCCAGGATCACGCCCAGGGTGGCCGCCAGGCCGCCACGGATGCCGCCCTTGCTGGTGGAGGTGATCAAGGCCAGATTGCCGGGGCCGGGAATCAGCAGGAAAACGATGATGGCAGCGACAAATGCGCCGTAGTTTGCAATGCCAAACATGGTGGAAATCCTCGGAGTGAACGCCGAGTTTAAGCGAGGGCTATTTCCGCTTCATCCAGACAATGCAGCGCTCGGCGTCCAGGCCGGGCACAGATAGTGGTTCCACGTGAAACACTTCGACCGTGGCGGGCAGCGCGGCCAGTTCGGCATCGGGGTGTTTGCCCTTCATGGCCAGCCACACGCCCTGCTCGGCCAGCGCAGCCTGCGACCAGGTGGTGAAGTCCAAGAGCGAGGCAAAGGCGCGCGAACTCACCACCTCGTAGGGTTCGGTCAGGCTCTCTACCCGCGCATGCACGCCGCGCAGATTGCGCAGCTTCAGCTCCAGCGCCACCTGCTGCACAAAGGCCGCTTTTTTGCCCACCGTGTCCACGCAGCTGACACTCAGCTCCGGGCAGCAGATGGCAAACACCACGCCCGGCAGGCCGCCGCCCGAGCCCACGTCGAGCAAACGCGCACCCTGCCCTAGCGTGGCCAAATGCCTTTGCAGCGGCGGCACGGCAGACAGGCTATCGATCAAATGGTGGGTCAAGGCCTCGGCCGGGTCGCGCAGCGCCGTCAGGTTGTAAACCTTGTTCCACTTTAGGATCAGGTCCAGGTAGCGCAGCAGGGTTTGGTATTGCTCGGCCGAGAGGGCCAGGCCCAGCTTTTCGGCGCTGGTCGTCAGTATCTGTAAACGGTCGCTCACGAAACGGTTTCCTCTGTGGCTACGGTGGGCCGGTCCTTCCAGCCCATTTTCTTCAGGTGCACCAGCAGCAGCGATATGGCCGCCGGCGTCACGCCGGTCATGCGCGAGGCAAGGCCCAGTGTCTCAGGCCGATGCTTGTTCAGGGTTTGGCGAACTTCAAAGCTCAATGCGGTCACCGCCAGGTAGTCCAGGTCGGCGGGAATCTTCAGGTGTTCATAATGTGCGGCCCGGTCGATCTCGGACTTCTGGCGCTCGATGTAGCCCGAGTATTTGGCGTTGATGTCCACCTGCTCCAGCACGGAGGCCACAAAGTCTGCCTCGGCCGTTTCACGTGAAACAGTCGCGGAGAACTCCTCCACATCGAACTTGCCCCCGGCCAAAGTCATCAGCTGGCCATAGCTCACATCCGGGCGGCGCAGCAATTCGGCCAGGCTGTATTCATGTTCTATCGCCTTGCCCAGCACCCGCTCGGACTCGGTTGCCGCCAGATTCTTGGGGCTGATCCACAAACCACGCAGGCGTTCTGTTTCACGTGAAACAGCATCGCGCTTGCGGTTGAACGACTCCCAGCGCGCATCATCCACCAAGCCCATTTGGCGGCCGGCTTCGGTCAGGCGCATGTCGGCGTTATCTTCGCGCAGCTGCAGGCGGAACTCCGCGCGGCTGGTAAACATACGATAGGGCTCGGTCACGCCCTTGGTGATCAGGTCGTCCACCAGCACACCCAGGTAGGCCTGGTCGCGGCCTGGCAGCCAGCTGGCTTCACCCCGGCATTGCAGCGCGGCGTTGATGCCGGCGAACAGGCCTTGGGCCGCCGCCTCTTCGTAACCGGTGGTGCCGTTGATCTGGCCGGCAAAAAACAGGCCACCAATCTGCCGCGTCTCGAAACTGCTTTTCAGGCTGCGCGGGTCAAAGTAGTCGTATTCAATGGCGTAGCCAGGGCGCAGGATGTGGGCGTTTTCCAGCCCCACCATGGAGCGCACCAGGTCGTACTGCACGTCGAACGGCAGGCTGGTGGAGATACCGTTAGGGTAGATCTCATGCGTAGTCAGGCCTTCGGGCTCCAGGAAGATCTGGTGGCTTTCCTTGTCGGCAAAGCGGTTGATCTTGTCTTCCACACTGGGACAGTAGCGCGGGCCCACGCCCTCAATCTTGCCGGTGAACATGGGGCTGCGGTCGAAGCCAGAGCGGATGATCTCGTGCGTGCGCGCATTGGTGTGCGTGATCCAGCACGGCATTTGTGCTGGGTGCATGGAGCGCTTGCCCATGAAGCTGAACACCGGAATCTGATCCCCTACCCCACCCGGCGTGCCGTCGCCAGGCTGCTCGGCCAGCTTGCTGTAGTCGATGCTGCGGCCATCGATGCGCGGCGGCGTGCCGGTTTTCAGGCGGGCCTGCGGCAGCTTGAGTTCCTTCAGCCGTGCGCTCAGCGACACCGCTGGCGGGTCACCGGCACGGCCAGCGGCGTAGTTATTCAGGCCGACGTGGATCTTGCCGTCCAGGAAAGTACCGGCCGTCAGCACCACGGTGCGGCTGCGGAAGCGGATGCCGACCTGAGTCACAGCACCCACCACGCGGTCCCCCTCCACCATCAGGTCGTCCACCGCCTGCTGGAACAGCCACAGGTTGGGTTGGTTCTCCAACATGCGGCGGATCGCGGCTTTGTACAAAACCCGGTCAGCCTGGGCGCGGGTGGCGCGCACCGCCGGGCCTTTGCTGGAATTGAGGATACGGAACTGGATGCCACCCTCGTCGGTCGCCAAGGCCATGGCGCCGCCAAGCGCGTCCACCTCTTTCACCAGATGGCCCTTGCCAATGCCGCCGATGGACGGGTTGCAGCTCATCTGGCCCAGGGTCTCAATGTTGTGCGTCAGCAGCAAGGTTTTGCTGCCCATGCGCGCAGCGGCCAGCGCGGCCTCGGTGCCGGCATGGCCGCCGCCAACCACGATCACATCAAATTCCTGGGGGTACAACATACGCATTCCTCTATCGGTTCAAGCGCCCACTGGTCCATGCACGGGCGCGTCGGCGCGTCGTGCGGGGTACAAAGCTGGGGGGTTGTATATTTTAGTGGGCTGGGCCGTTTTTGCCCCCCTGTGCCCGATTCCCCACACCCCGACTGCTCCCATGCCCATCACCATCCCCAAAGAAGCCCGCACCCAAGCCATCGCGTCCATCGAACGCTACTTCCAGCAGAACATGGACGAGAAGATCGGCAACGTCGCTGCTGGCGCCCTGCTGGGCTTCTTCCTCGAAGAGATCGGGCCGCTGGTCTACAACCAGGGCGTGAGCGACGTGCAAGAGCGCCTGCAGGCGCGGGTGATGGAGGTGGACATCGAGGTGCATGAAGACGCCTTCACCTACTGGCACAAGTACGACCGCGCCACCAAAGGCCGCGCCAAGTAAACCTTACACGGGCCAAGGCAATTTGCTATTTATTTAGTAGCTACCTGCGCAGGTAGTTTCTGCGCCAGCGGCCTTTTTTCTTTAAATCTTCCGCCACACTCCGGTAGCCGCTGCGCCGCCCCGGCGACAATCTGTCGCAACTCCTTACCTGAAAAGACCCTGCCCCATGGCCTCTAGCCTGTTTGTGTTGATTGACGATATTGCCTCCATCCTGGACGACGTGGCCCTGCTGACGAAGGTCGCAGCCAAGAAGACCACCGGCGTGCTGGGCGACGACCTGGCGCTGAACGCGCAGCAGGTGGCGGGCGTCAAGGCCGAACGCGAGCTGCCGGTGGTGTGGGCGGTGTTCAAGGGCTCGCTGCGCAACAAGCTGATCCTGGTGCCGGCGGCGCTGGCGATCAGCGCCTTCGCGCCCTGGGCCGTAACTCCGCTGCTGATGGTGGGCGGCGCCTACCTGTGCTTTGAAGGTTTTGAAAAACTAGCGCACAAATACCTGCACAGCCCGGACGAGGACGCCGCCCAGCACCAGGCCCTGGCAGCCGCCGTGGCCGACCCGAAGGTGGACCTGGTGGCGCTGGAGAAGGACAAGATCCAGGGCGCGGTGCGTACCGACTTCATCCTCTCCGCCGAGATCATCGCCATCACCCTGGGCACGGTGCAGACCAGCGGCTTCAGCACCCAGCTGACGGTGCTGAGCACCATCGCCATCGTGATGACCATCGGCGTGTACGGCCTGGTGGCCGGCATCGTGAAGCTGGACGACGGCGGCCTGTACCTCACCCAGCAGGCCAGCGCCTGGCAGCAACGTCTGGGCCGGGGCATTTTGGTGTTCGCGCCGTGGATGATGAAGGCCTTGTCGGTCGTCGGCACGGCCGCCATGTTCCTGGTGGGAGGCGGCATTCTGACCCACGGCCTGCCCGTGTTGCACCACTGGGTGGAGGCCGCTACCCAGCAACTGGCCGCCGTGCCCGGTGCCGCCACCCTGCTGCCCTTGCTGGCGGACGGCATTACCGGCGTGCTGGCCGGCGCGCTGGTACTGGCCGGCGTGACGCTGGTGCAGCGCCTGCGTCCTGGCAAGGCCGCGCACTGATACGCTACTGAATTTATAGCTGCCAGCGCAACTAGCATCTGCGCTACAGCCTCATTTCTCCACTAACGCCCAGGGCGGGCTTGTCATAGCGCTGTCACCGCCCAGAAAGACACTTGCGGGAATTTATACCCATAAGAGGCTCTTTCCATGAACACCGCAAGCTCGGCAGCCGCGCCCTTCAAGCCGGCACACCCCCAACCCACCTCACGGCCGCAACTGGACCGCAAAAGCGGACCCATGACGGCCATCGTATTCATCGGGCTGCTGGCTGCAGGCCTGCTGTTCAGCGGCTACAGCCTGGTCAGCGATGTGCAGGATGCCGGCGCCGTCGCCACCACCTGGCTGCCCTATCTGCTGCTGGGCGTGGCTCTTCTGATCGCGCTGGGCTTTGAGTTCGTTAACGGCTTTCACGACACGGCCAACGCCGTGGCCACGGTGATCTACACCCATTCCCTGCCGCCGAATGTGGCGGTGATGTGGTCGGGCTTCTTCAACTTCCTGGGCGTGCTGCTCTCCAGCGGCGCGGTGGCCTTCGGCATCATCTCGCTGCTGCCGGTAGAGCTGATATTGCATGTGGGCTCCAGCGCCGGCTTTGCCATGGTGTTCGCCCTGCTGATCGCTGCCATTCTGTGGAACCTAGGCACCTGGTGGCTGGGGCTGCCGGCATCCAGCTCGCACACGCTAATCGGCTCCATCCTGGGCGTGGGCATTGCCAACGCGCTGATGCATGGCCGTGACGGCACCAGCGGCGTGGACTGGGCCCAGGCCACCAAGATCGGTTATTCGCTGCTGCTGTCGCCCTTGGTAGGCTTTGGCTGCGCCGCCCTGCTGCTGCTGGCCCTGCGCGCCCTGGTGAAGAACAAAGAGCTGTACGCCGAGCCCAAAGGCAACAAGCCACCACCGTGGTGGATCCGCAGCCTGCTGGTGCTGACCTGCACCGGCGTGTCCTTTGCCCACGGCTCCAATGACGGCCAAAAAGGCATGGGCCTGATCATGTTGATATTGGTGGGCACCGTGCCCATGGCCTACGCGCTGAACCGCGCCATGCCCGCCGACCAGGTGGTCCAGTTCGCCGCCATGGCCCAGGTCACGCAGCAATCGCTGGGAAGCACCAATACGGTCGTGGCACCCATTGATCCACGTGAAACATTGACCACCTACCTGCGCACCAAAGAGTTCACACCCGAGGTGGTGCCCGCGCTGAGCGTAGTGGTGGGCGACATCGGCACACAGGTCAAAGAACACGGCACGCTGGCCAAGGTGCCCGCCGCCGCCGTGGGCAATATGCGCAACGACATGTATTTGGCGTCCGAAGCCATCCGCTTCCTCGACAAATCCGAAGCCGCCCACCTGAGCCCCGACGCCAAGACCAATCTGAAAGCCTTCAAAGGCCGCATCGACGACGCCACCAAGTTCATCCCGCTGTGGGTCAAGGTGGCCGTGGCCATCGCACTCGGCCTGGGCACCATGGTGGGCTGGAAGCGCATCGTCGTCACCGTGGGCGAGAAGATCGGCAAGACCCACCTGACCTACGCCCAAGGCGCATCCGCCGAGCTGGTCGCCATGCTGACCATCGGCGCGGCCGATATGTACGGCCTGCCGGTGTCCACCACGCATGTGCTGTCGTCCGGCGTGGCTGGCACCATGGCGGCCAACAAATCGGGCCTGCAGATGTCCACCATCCGCAACCTGCTGATGGCCTGGGTGCTGACACTGCCCGCGTCCATCCTGCTGTCGGGCTCCTTGTACTGGCTGTTTGCCCACATTTTCTAAATGCCAGGCTGGCGCTTTGCACCGCTGATGTGATCTGAGACGACGCGCCATGGCACCGCCTGGGCGCGCGCCGTTTCATGCAAAAGTCACATCACTGTCACACAAACGCCAGACACTCGGCCCTTTAGCTTGGCGACGGATGGACATTACCTACGGTTCCGACAAGAACGGGCTGCTGTGCGGCTACCTGTTTGAAAACGGTGCGCCCGGCACGCCGGTCGATCTGGCCCAGGCCAGCGCCTGGCTGCGCAGCGAGCAGCCCAAGGGCCAGTCAGACTTCGTCTGGCTGCACTTCAACCTGAGCGACGCCGCCGCCGAGGCCTGCATCCACAAGCAGCTGGACGTGGTGCCCGAGTTCTTTGAAGCCCTGCACGAGGGCTCCCGCTCCACCCGCATCGAAGACGCGCACGACAACCTGATCGCGGTGGTCAACGACGTGGCCTACGAGTTCGCCTTCGACCCCGCCGAGATCGCCACGCTGTGGCTTAACGTGGGCCCGCACCTGGCGCTGAGCGCCCGCTCGCACCCCCTGCGCTCCATAGACCGCATGCGGGCCGCCGTGAAGAACGGCAAACCACTGGCCTCGTCCGTCGCCTTCCTGAACACTTTGCTGCATGAACAAGGCGACGTGCTGGTGCGCATCGTGCGCGATGCCACGGTGCAGGTGGACGTGATCGAAGACAAGTTTCTGGTGGGCCGGCTGCACAACCGGCGCGCCGACCTGGGCAAACTGCGCCGCGTGCTAGTGCGCCTGCAGCGCCTGCTGGCGCCCGAGCCAGGCGCGTTGTTCCGCCTGCTGCGCCTACCGCCGCCGTGGATCAGCGAGCACGACCTGGAAGAGCTGCGCCAGGCCACGGAAGAGTTCTCGCTGACCATCCGCGACATGTCGGAACTGAAAGAGCGCATCAAGCTGCTGCAGGAAGAAATCGCCGCGCAGGTCAGCGAACAGACCAACCAGAGCGTCTTCACCCTGACCATGGTCACGGTGCTGGCTTTGCCCATCAACATCGTCGCTGGCCTGCTGGGCATGAACGTGGGCGGCATCCCGCTGGCCCAGCACCCTGAAGGCTTCTGGGTGGTGGTGGCCATCATCTTGGCATTTACGGTGTTTGCCGCCTGGTACGTTTACAAGCAGAAGAAATAAGACTTTTGCTACATTTTTAGTAGCTTTTCACGCATATTCTGCCTGCGCTTGCAGCCAAAATACATCAATTACCCACGCACAGCAGCGTCAACGCACCAGCCTGAATAACGACAAGTCCAAGCCCTGCTGCGTGCGCCGCACCACGCCTTGCGGGTCGAAGTAGACCCAGAACCACATGTCCTGCAGCTCGCGCCAGCGGTAGGCCCAGATGTCGCCGGTCCAGGACATCACATGGTCCACCTGGGCCGGTGGGCCGAAGGCCCAGAGGATGTCGTCGCGGGTGGTGCTGCCAGACAGGTCGATTTGCGAAAACGCGTTGAGGTTCATCACCTCGCGCGCCTGCTGCACCTTACCGCCGGCGTCCATGTCCACCATCAGTACCGACTGGCCCATGGGCTGCTGGGAGTACTGCAGGCGGTGCACGCCGGCGCGGTCTAGTTCGGCGGTAGGTTTACCGCGCGCCGACAAGACTTCATCCCGGGTCATCCCGGGCGTAACGGCGCAGCCCGCCAGCGCCACCACTGCGGCGGCACACAGCGCGCCCGCCAAGGTACGGAAAGTACGCATACCCATCATTCCTTCGCCAAAATCAATCACACCATGGTTTGCAGTACGGCCACGGCCAGCGCGTGGTCTTCGGCCTGGGGCAGGCCAGACACGGTAAGCACACCGAACAGGCCGGCCCCGCGTATGCGCAGCGGAAACGCGCCTCCATGGGCCGCATATTCGCGCGGGTCCAGGCCGGAGTCGGCTTCAAAGTCCTTGCCCTTGCTGCGGTACAGCGCCCCCATGTAGAACGAGCTATGGGCAAAACGGCGCACCACGTTGACCTTGCGCCGCACCCAGTCGGCGTTGTCGGGCGTCGTGCCCTCCATGGCGTGCTGGAAGACCTGCAAGTCGCCCCAGCGTATGTCCACCATCACCAGTTGGCCCACGCGCTGCGCCGCGCTGACAACGGCCAGGCCCAGGTCCAGCGCCGTGGCATGCGAGAAGCGGCTGAACTGCAAGGCATCTTCCTGGCGCAGCAGCTCGGGCAGCAGGTCTTTATCGGCTTGCGACATCCGTGTCTTCCTTCAAATTGCTATATTTTTTGCAGCTACTAGCGCAGCTTATATCTGCGCTTCCAGCATTTTCCTTATAAATCTAGAGAGTAGCCATATCGATGACGAAGCGGTACTTCACATCGCTCTTGAGCATGCGGGCGTAGGCGGCTTCGATCTGGTCCATGGCGATGGTTTCGATGTCGGCGGTGATGCCGTGCTGGGCGCAGAAATCCAGCATCTCCTGCGTCTCGCGGATACCGCCAATCAGCGAGCCGGCAATGCGGCGGCGGCGCATGATCAGGCCGAACACATTGGGCGAGGGGTGGGCGTGCTCGGGCGCGCCCACCAGGGTCATGGTGCCGTCGCGCTTGAGCAGGGCAATGAAATCATCCAGATTGTGCGAAGCCGCCACGGTGTTCAGGATGAAGTCGAAGCTGTTGGCGTGCGCAGCCATTTCGTCGGCGTTCTTGGACACCACCACTTCCTTGGCGCCCAGGCGCAGCGCGTCTTCGCGCTTGCTGGCCGAGGTGGTGAACAGCACCACATGCGCCCCCATGGCGGCGGCGATCTTCACGCCCATATGGCCCAGCCCGCCCAGGCCGACGATGCCGACCTTTTGCCCCGGTCCCACCTTCCACTGGCGCAACGGCGAATAGGTGGTGATGCCGGCGCACAGCAGCGGCGCCACGGCGGCCAGGTCGGACTCGGCATGGCTGACCTTCAGCACAAAGGACTCGCGCACCACGATGTGGCTGGAATAGCCGCCATAGGTGTTGGCGCCCGTGCCCTGCTCCGGGCTGTTGTAGGTGCCGGTCATGCCGTTGTCGCAGTACTGCTCCAGGTCTTCGGCGCAGGCGCTGCAATGCTGGCAGCTGTCCACCATGCAGCCTACGCCCACGATGTCACCCACCTTGTATTTGGACACCAGGTTGCCCACGGCGGTAACGCGGCCCACAATTTCGTGGCCCGGCACCGCGGGGTAGATGGCGTTCTGCCACTCGTTGCGCACGGTGTGCAGGTCGGAATGGCAGACGCCGCAGTACAGCACATCCATCGCTACGTCTTGCGCGCCAGGCCTGCGGCGTTCAATGTTGTGAGGCGCCAGAGCGGCGGTGGGGGATGTGGCGGCGTAGGCTTTGGCGATAGACATCGAGGTCTCCGGTAGAGGGCAAGCGGGCATGGTAGGCCTAAGCTGCACTGCGTGCAGCACAGGGTTATTCAGACGCCCGATTGCAGGCTCTTGCGGTAGGCCGCCAGGCCGAAGTCATAGGCGCCGCCCGTGCTGCTGGCCTGGCTGGTACTGCTGTATAGACCCAAGGACGCCAACATGCCCTGCTGGCTTTTCAAAATGCTGGTGCGCTGGGCCAGGGAGGACAGATACAGGCCCAGATGGCCGTCCATGGCCAGCTCCTGCGTGCTGGTGGCCGCCACCTGCTGCCCCAGCGCGCCCAGACCCTGGGCCACGGCGGCCGGATCGGCTTTTTGCGCGGCTTCAAAGGCGTTTGCATCCAACACCAGCTTGCCATTCGCACCCAGATCTAAACCGAGTTGGCCCAACACGCTCTGGCTGCCGTTCTTGGCGTTCACCGCATGCAGCAAGTCCTTGATGGTGCGCAGCGCGCTTTGCGTGGCCGCACCATCACCGGTGACGGAGGCTGCGGCCTTCGCACTGTCGATGGCGGCGTTGTAGGCCGCCACGAACTGGCCTAACGCGGCCTTCTGCGCGGCCGGCTTACCAGTGCTGCCACCACCACCCGGCAACGCCGCCAGGCCTTGGCCCGCAGTCTGCACATCCGACAGTGCAGACTTGAGCTTGCCAAACGAGGAGAGCTGGGCCGTAGCCACATCCACCTGCGCCTGTATGCGCTTTTCAGCCTTTTGGAAGCCAGGTTGTGCCGCCAGTCCGGTCTTGCCCGCACTTCCCGAATTTGCCGTCTGCTGGCTCGCATTCGTCCCCAGGTAGAGGGCTACCGCATTGGCCTTGACGAAGTCATTGATGTTCATGGTGCATCCGGCCAGCGTAAAAACGGTGGGCCAGCGGACCAGTCTAGTCCTTATCGCTGCAGATAGCTACGGCCGGCGGAAGGCCACCTTCTGGCTGGCCCAGTAACGTGTATCCAGCGGGTCTAGCCGCACTTCGCCACCCGTAGACGGCGCATGCACAAAACGGCCCTCGCCCACATAAATCCCAGCATGCGTACCCCGGCCAAACACCACCAGGTCACCGGTGCGCAGCTGGTCCCGTGGTACGGCCTGGCCTTCACCTTGCAATTGCACCACGGTGCGCGGCAGGCGCAGGCCGGCGCGGCTTTGGTACACGTAGCCAATCAGCCCGCTGCAGTCAAAGCCACCGTCTGGTGTGTTGCCCCCATAGCGGTAAGGCGTGCCCACCAGGCTCAGCGCATACAGGGTGACATCGTTCGCCTGGTCTACCGACAGGCGTGACGGAACTGCACTGGCAATGTTGTTGGCCTCTGGCGCCCGGGGCGGACTGGCGCAACCGCCCAGCACCAGCAGCGCGGCGGCCAACGGAAACAGACACAAGTTTTGACGAAGTTGCATGGCAGCCCCACTGTAATGGCAGCTAGGATGCGCGCGCCCGCCCATCAGTTCCACTTCCATACCACCCAGGCGCTCATCACCGCACCGACCAGCCACAGCGCAAGCGTCTGCGACACGGCATAGGGGTAGAACATCAAGGCCAGGCCCACGCAGAGATGGTCCTTGCGCTCGGCCTTACGGCCATGGCGAAAAGCCACATAACCGACGATGCTGAACAGCAGCACGCCCACCAGGTAGGCCGGGCTGGGCAAGGTCAATCCCATGGACTGCAAGGTATCCAGATCATTCATGCGCGGCATGGTAAACCGCGCACCGCCTGGCTAACCAATCTTTACTGGTGCCCCCGTGCGCGCGCTCTCGTACAGCGCGTCCAGAATCTGCATCACCACCAGGCCCTGGTCGCCCCCCGCCGGGTGCGGCTGGCCGCTAAGTATGGCCTCGGCATAGTCGTGCATGGCCGACTTGGCCAGCGCGGTGGGCGGGCACAGGTGCATATCCACCGGCGCGCCGTTCACCTCCGTGAACACATGGGCGTCAAAGGTGTAGCCCTCGTTCAAGTTCTTCTGCAGCAAACCAGCCTTGGTGCCCAGCAGCCGGGTCTCCATCAGCTCGGCCTCCTGGATGTTCGCGGCCCAGGAGGCCTCCAGCGCCAGCGTGGCGCCGTTTTCAAAGCGGATGAAGCCGGCGGCCAGGTCTTCCACGTCAAAGGTCTTGCCGGCCTTTGTAGCGATCTCGCTGGCGATGGGGTTGTAGGTGCTGCCCATCACCCAGGTCGGCTGCGGGTAGCCCATCAGCCACAGTGCCAGGTCCAGGCGGTGCACGCCCAGATCGATCAGCGGGCCGCCACCGGCCAGGGCCTTGGTGCCAAACCAGCCACCAAAACCCGGCATGCCGCGCCGGCGGTGCCAGATGCTGCGGCCAAAGTAGAAGTCGCCAAACAAACCCGCATCCACTTGCGTCTTCAGCGCGCGTGAAGCGGCAGAAAAACGGTACGAGAAATTGATCATCAGCCGCTTGCCCGCCGCATGGGCCGCATCCAACATTTCACGGCCCTCTTGCGCGTTCATCGCTATCGGTTTTTCGCACAGCACATGGCAGCCGGCGGCCAATGCGGCCAGTGTCAGCTCCTTGTGGAACTTGTTGGGCGTACAGACGCTGACCACGTCCAGCTGCGCGTTGTCCAGCAGTGCCGCTGCGCTGGCGTAGCGGCCCGCAATGCCAAACTCATCGCCCACCAGCGCCAGCCGCTCTGCATCGGGGTCGGCAATCGCCACCACATCGACCAGCGGGTGTTCCTGCCAGCCCTTGATGTGGTGCCGGCCTATGCCCAGGCCGATAACCCCTACGCGTAGTTTTTGTACTGCGCTCATACGAGATCTGCCTTGGTTTGGGTGATGCCGACGTTGGTGAAACCCGGCTTGGGGCTGATGGGCTCCAGCGGCGCGGCGTTCGGGCACACATCGACGATGTTCACGCGCGGCGCGGCCCACTGCACGGCGTTGGCAATCACACGTTGCACGTTTTTGTCGTGGTAGGTGGGGTAGGCCTCGTGGCCGGGGCGGAAGTAGAAGATGCGGCCATGGCCGCGCTCCCAGCAGCAGCCCGAGCGGAACACCTCGCCGCCCTCGAACCACGAAATAAACACCGTGCTATCCGGCTGCGGAATGTCAAAGCGCTCGCCGTACATCTCCTCGTTCGGCAGCTCGAAATATTCGCCTAAACCGGCGGCGATGGGGTGCGATGGTTCGACCACCCACAGGCGCTCTTTCTCATGCGCCTCGCGCCATTTCAGCGAGCAATTCGTGCCCATCATGCGGCGGAAAATTTTGCTGAAATGGCCGGAGTGCAACACGATCAGGCCCATGCCTTCGAGCACACGTTTTTGCACGCGGTCCACGATGGCGTCGTCCACCAGGTTGTGCACCTTGTGGCCCCACCAGACCAGCACATCGCAGTTCGCCAGGCGCTCTTCGCTCAGGCCATGCTCGGGCTCGTCCAGCGTGGCGGTGGTCACATCCAGTGCCAGCGCGCCGGGGCTGCGCTGCAGCGCTTGCGCGATGGTGGTGTGCAGGCCCTCGGGGTAGATGGCGCGGACGGCATCGTTTTCGCGTTCATGGCGAAATTCGTTCCACACAATAACAGAAATACGGGTTTTCACGGATAGGCTCCTGGGTTAGGAATGTAGGCCGGTCTGTCCAGCTAAGTGGCCTAGACTGTAGGCTTGCGATCGGGCTGCCTCAAGCCCGATTGCTGCCAAAAATCCGCAATGAATAGCAAAAATCATGGACCGCAGACTTGAAGCCAGCTCCTGCTTGCAGGCCAGCCTGGACGCACCAGCCAACGGACCAGACGCCCACGCCATGCGCCAACACCTGGGTGATTTCGTACAGCGCGCCATGGCGGGCCAGCTGCGGGTGCACCTGCCACGCAGCGCACAAGTCACGCGCGGCGAGGGGCATTTCCACATCGGCCCCGAGCTGTTCCTGCAGACCGGTGGCTGGACCCGCTTCAGCTTTCCCTACGGCCAGCTGACCCTGGGTCCGGGCGAGGCGCTGCTGATGCCCCCGCAGCTGCTGCACCACGAACAGGTGGGCGCAGACGGCCCGCAGCCATTTGCCAACCTGGTGGTCTATGCCGAAGCCCATGCGCTGACCTGCCATCTGGCGCAGGAAACACAGCCCAGCCAGCCCGGCATACGCCATCTGGAAATGCGGCAACACCCCCAGGCCCGGCGTATCCACGACTGGCTGAGCGATGCCGCACAGCTAGGCCAGGATGGCGACACTGCGTGGGGCCCCACCCAGGTGCAAGCCCTGGTGGCCGCCGCTACTGCCGGCGTGTTGCTCGCGCTGGACACGGTAGACCCGCAGGCCGCACCCGAATCCACCTGGATTACACGGGTACGCGTGCTGGTGCAAAACCAGCTGGGCGACCAGGATTTGAGCGTGCGCGGCCTGGCCCAGCAATGCGGCTGCACGGCCGACTACCTGTCGCACCTGTTCCGCCAGCAAACCCAGGAGGCGCTGGTGGCCTATATCAACCGCATGCGCATGGCCCGCGCCGCACGCCTGCTGACGGAGAGCGCGCTGGCCATCAAGGAAGTCGCCTGGGCCTGCGGGTTTGCCAACCCCAGCTACTTCATCCACACCTTCCGTGCGCAGCATGGGCAAACGCCCAAAGCCTATCGGCAGACCCGGGCTGTGGTGAAATCTGCGGCATGAAAACCCTCATCTTCGCGGGCAGCACCCGCCAACAGTCGTACAACCGCAAACTGGCTGCGGCCACCTCCCTGCTGGCCACGGCTGCTGGGGCCGAGGTGACGCACATCGAGCTGGCCGACTTCAACATCCCCATGTACAACGCCGACCTGGAAGCCGAAGGCACGCCGGCCGACGTAATGCGGCTGAAGCAGCTGATGTTCGAACACCCGGCCTGGATCATCTGCGCCCCCGAGTACAACGGCAGCTACCCGGCCCTGCTGAAGAACACGCTGGACTGGGCCTCCAGCCCCGTCAAAACCGACCCGGTGTGGAAGGACGGCATGCGCTCGTTCAGCGGCAAGGTGGTGGGCCTGCTGAGTGCCTCGCCCGGCGGACTGGGCGGCCTGCGTTCACTGTCGCATCTGGCACCGCTGATGCTGAACCTGCAGTGCTGGGTCGCCCCCAAGCAGTTCGCTCTCAGCCGCGCCTTTGAAGCCTTCGCCGAAGACGGCAGTTTGAAACAAGACGCCCACCGCGCCAGCGTGCAAATCGTCATCGACCAAGTGCTGTGGGCCGGCCGTAAGTTCCATGCTTGATTGGCCTCTGGCGCAGGTAATACCTGCGCAGGCAGCTCTTAATTCAATAGCATATGGAATGTAGACTCGGCTGCGGTGCCTGTTGCATCGCGCCCAGCATCAGCTCGCCCATTCCGGGCATGCCGGTCATCAACGGCATCAGCAAGCCGGCCGGCGTGCGCTGCGTGCAACTCGACGACGCCAACCTGTGCCGCATCTTCGGCCAACCGGAGCGCCCGGCCGTCTGCGGCCAATTGCAACCCGCCGCAGACATGTGCGGTGCGAACCAAGCCCACGCGCTGCACTATCTGCACCAGTTAGAGCGGGCCACTTGTCCTACCGCAAAGTCCGGTTAACCGTCACCAGCAAGGCTTCTTCTTTGGGTTTACCCTGCGGTTTTTTCACAGGGAACCCACATGACTTCATTGTTCGACCCGGTACAGGCCGGCAGCCTGCAACTGGCCAACCGCATCGTGATGGCACCGTTGACGCGCAACCGCTCGCCCAACGCCATCCCCACCCCGCTGGTGGCCCAGTACTACGCCCAGCGCGCCAGCGCCGGCCTGCTCATCACCGAAGCCACCGCCATCAGCCAGCAAGGCCAGGGCTATGCGGACGTGCCCGGCCTGTACGGTACCGAGCAGCTGGACGGCTGGAAGCGCGTTACCGACGCTGTGCACGCCCAGGGCGGCAAGATCGTGGTACAGCTGTGGCATGTAGGTCGCATATCGCATGTGGACCTGCAGCCAGATGGTTTGGCGCCCGTCGCCCCTTCGGCCATTGCCGCCAAGGCCAAAACCTACATCATCCAAGACGGCCAGGGCCAATTCGTACCCACCTCGGAGCCCCGCGCACTGAAGGCCGAAGAACTGCCTGGCATCGTCCACAACTACCGCCACGCGGCACGCAACGCCATCCAGGCCGGCTTTGACGGGGTCGAGATCCACGCGGCCAACGGCTACCTTCTGGACCAGTTCCTGAAACGCGGTGCCAACCAACGCACCGACGACTACGGCGGCAGCATCGAAAACCGGGCCCGCCTGCTGCTGGAAGTGATGCGTGCCGTGGCCGAGGAAATCGGCGGCGGCCGCACTGCTCTGCGTATTTCGCCCGTCACCCCCGCCAATGACATCTATGACGCTGAGCCACAGCCGCTGTTTGACTACGTGGTGCGCGCGCTGGCGCCTCTGGGCCTGGCCTATGTACATGTGGTGGAAGGCGCGACCGGCGGTCCGCGTGAGCTGCCTGACCGCCCGTTTGACTACCCCGCCCTGAAAGCGGCCTACCGCCAAGCCGGTGGCAAAGCCGCCTGGATGGTGAACAACGGCTTTACCAAGGCCCTGGCCGAGCAAGCCTTGCTGAATGGAGACGATCTAGTGGCCTTTGGCAAGCCTTTCATCAGTAACCCAGACCTGGTACGCCGCCTGCGTGACAACGCGCCCCTGAACCCGCCTGACCAAGCTACGTTCTACGGCGGCGGCGCCAAAGGCTATACCGACTACCCCGCGCTGCCCGCCTAAACCACCCAGAAACCCACCTGAAGCCTCCATGGCGTGCCTTTGGCCGCTGTGGAGGTTTTTTTTATGGTTTTGAAACAAATACGGCTGTAGCGCACGTATTAACTGCGCAGGTAGCTATAAATTAAATAGCAAATGCGGTTTTTAAAAAATTTTGACCGCTGCTGGCACCTTGCCAAAAATCCACGGATCGCATGCGGACTTCTGTGTTGGCTATTCTTCTAAATCTTTTATTAATACATAGTAGTAGTAGTAAGCATGGGTCTTGTCTGTGGGTAAGCCGGTTTTTGGCTTTGTTATCAACAGCTTAGGCCGTGTACCTGGATGTGTGTGACCCTGCATTTTTGGTGTCACGCAAATATGAACAACTTTTGAAAACCATGATCTCCTGTGGATAACTACTGCGTTGTGCCAGAACTATCCACAGGCTTTTAAACATAGGATTTTTATGGCCTCCCCTTTGAAGATTGATTTCGTCTCTGACGTCTCCTGCCCCTGGTGCGTGGTGGGTTTGAAGTCGCTGGAACAGGCGCTGGAGCGCGTCGGCGACAGCATCCAGACGGAGCTGCACTTCCAGCCCTTCGAGCTGAATCCGCAAATGGCGCCCGAGGGCGAAGACACCAACGAGCACCTGGCCCGCAAATACGGCTCCACCCCGGAGCAGGCCGCTGCCAACCGTGAAAACATCCGCGCCCGGGGGGCCGAGCTGGGCTTTACCTTTCGCATGGACAAGCGCCACCGCATCTACAACACCTTCGACGCGCACCGCCTATTGCACTGGGCCGAGCTGGAGGGAAAGCAGCACGCGCTGAAGCAGGCTTTGTTTGACGCGTATTTCACCGAAGGCGAAGACCCCAGCTCGCACACCTTGCTGGTGCGCGTGGCCGGGCAAGTGGGCCTGGACACTGCGCAGGCGCAAGCCATTCTGGAATCGGACACCTATGCCGACGATGTGCGCGAGCGTGAGCGCTTCTATACCGACCACGGCATCCATTCGGTGCCCGCCATCATCATCAACGACAAGCATCTGATCTCCGGCGGCCAGCCGCCCGAGGTGTTTGAGCGCGCTTTGCGCCAAATTGCGTCCGGGGAATGAGCGCCTGCCCTGCCAGCGCACCAAGCCAGCGCTAGTAGCCGGGTTGCGCCGCATTGTGTGCACATAGCTGGTGCACTTTGTACACAATCTTCTCTTTGAATTGAGCACATAAGTTGGCACGGCCTATGCATAGGGCAACCCTATGCAAGCCTCCACCCCCACCTCCTCGCCCTCGGCCATTGAAATCATCGCGCTGACCAAGCGCTATGGATCGGGCAAGCCAGCCGTTGACAGCATCAATCTGCGCATCGCCAGCGGTAGCTACTGCTGCCTGCTGGGCCCGTCGGGTTGCGGCAAGAGCACCACCCTGCGCATGGTGGCCGGCCACGAGTCGGTCAGCAGCGGCGACATCCTGCTGGAGAACCGCAACATCACCGACCTGCCTGCGGCAGAGCGCGGTACGGCGATGATGTTCCAGAGCTTTGCGCTGTTCCCCCACTTGTCCGCACTGGACAACGTGGCCTTCAGCCTGAAGATGAAAGGCGTGGACAAGGCCCAGCGCCACGCCAAGGCCAAGGACTTGTTGGAACGTGTGGCCATGGGCCATCTGGCCGACCGTAAGCCAGGTGAACTCTCGGGCGGCCAACAGCAGCGTGTGGCCCTGGCCCGTGCGCTGATCACACAGCCCAAAGTGCTGTTGCTGGATGAGCCTTTGTCCGCGCTGGACCCTTTCCTGCGCATACAGATGCGCGCCGAGCTGCGCCGCTGGCAAAAGGAGCTGGGCCTGACCTTCATCCACGTGACCCATTCGCAGGAAGAGGCGATGGCGCTGGCCGACACCATGGTGGTGATGAACCACGGTTTGATCGAGCAAGTGGGTTCGCCGCACGAGGTCTATAACCGCCCCGCCAGCGAATTCGTAGCGCGCTTCATGGGTGG
>JAPLPK010000168.1 GCA_026400275.1 Burkholderiales bacterium | reverse complement strand
TTGACCATCTTGCCGGGGATCATCCAGTTGGCCAGATCGCCCTTTTCGCTGACCTGCATAGCGCCCAGGATGCTGAGGTTGATCTTGCCGCCACGGATCATGGCAAAGCTTTCATGGCTGCCAAAGATGGACGAGCCGGGCAGCGTAGTCACCGTTTGCTTACCCGCATTGATCAGGTCGGCGTCTACCTGGTCTTCAGTGGGAAACGGGCCAATGCCCAGCATGCCGTTCTCGCTCTGCAGCCAGACCTCCTTGTCGGCGGGCACATGGTTGGCCACCAGTGTAGGGATGCCAATACCCAGATTCACGTAAAAGCCGTCTTCCAGCTCCTGGGCCGCGCGGGCCGCCATTTGGTCTTGTGTCCAGGCCATGTTTATGCTCCAGCTTTCTCGGTGAGGGTTCTCTTCTCGATGCGCTTTTCGGGGTTCGCATTGAGCACGATGCGGTGCACGTAGATGCCGGGCAGATGCACCTGGTCGGGCTCCATGCTGCCGGTTTCCACGATCTCTTCCACTTCCACGATGCACACCTTGCCCGCCATTGCAGCGGCAGGGTTGAAGTTGCGTGCAGTCAAATGGAATTGCAGGTTGCCGGACTTGTCGGCGCGCTGGGCTTTGACCAGGGCCACCTCAGGCACCAGGGCGCGCTCCATGACGTAGGTTTCGCCATCGAATTCGCGTAGCTCTTTGCCATCGGCCACCAGCGTGCCTACGCCGGTTTTGGTGAAGAAAGCGGGTATGCCGGCGCCGCCCGCCCGCAGCTTCTCGGCCAGCGTGCCTTGCGGGGTGAACTCCAGCTGCAGTTCGCCAGCCAAGAACTGGCGCTCGAACTCCTTGTTCTCTCCCACATAGCTGGAGATCATTTTCTTGATCTGCCGGGTCTCCAGCAGCTTGCCCAGGCCAAAGCCATCGACGCCTGCGTTGTTGGAGATCACCGTCAGGTCTTTCACGCCGCTGTCGCGCAGGGCATCGATCAGCGCTTCGGGGATGCCGCACAGACCAAAGCCGCCTACCGCCAGCAGTTGGCCGTCCTGGACCACGCCTTGCAGCGCCTGCGCCGCAGAAGGGAAAATTTTGTTCACACAGCTCTCCGGTTAAAAGATCAACGCATACGATACTACGTATTCATGTACGTAGTTTTTCGTAGAGGGCCCACCTGATGGATGTTGATTACCGTCTGGCGTTTGAGCTGGCTCCTGTCGGCCTGGTGGTCTCGCGCAACCGCAGCATTGTGGATTGCAACCAGCATCTATGCGATATGTTTGGCGCAGAACGTGCGCAGTTGCTTGGGCAGTCGTTTCAGATGCTCTACCCCAGCGCTGCAGAATTCGAGCGCATAGGCGCACGCATCGCTCCCATACTCAACGCCACAGGCCATTACGCCGACGAACGCATCATGCAGCGGGTGGGTGGCCGCCTCAAAGGCGAGGTCTTCTGGTGCCATGTGACAGGCCGCGCCTTTGACCGCAACGCACCGCATGCGGCGGGCATCTGGAGCTTTGAAGACCTGTCATCGCGCCGCCCCGTGCAGGCCACACTGACGCCACGTGAACGCGAAGTAGCAGCCCATGTGATCAGCGGGCTCACATCGAAGGAAATCGGCCGTGCGCTTGGCATAAGCCACCGCACGGTGGAGCTGTACCGCGCACGTTTGATGCGCAAGTACCAAGCCAACACCGCCGCCGACCTGACGCACCGGCTGATCGGCGGCTGACAACAGGCCCCATGAAAAAAGCCGCGCACCGCTTAACACAGTGCGCGGCCTGCTCGTGGCCGGAGAAGCAGCAGCTTACTTGCTCTTCTTGAACAGCGTGTAGACGTTGCTCATGGATTCACGGGTTTCATTGCTCAAGCTGGTGGGAGACACCATCTTGGCCATATTTTCCGCGTCCACGAAGATGGTCTTGTCGTTAGCGATTTCAGGCTTGACCTTCTCGATGCTGGCCTTGTTGGCCGTGGGGTAGCTCAACTCGTTGGTCAGGGATGCCGATACCTCTGGACGCAGGAAGTAGTTCATGAACTCCATGGCGTTGTTGGGGTGCTGCGCATCCTTAGGAATGGCCAGGTTGTCAAAGAAGATCAGGCCGCCGTTCTTGGGCAGCAGCACTTCGATGTCGTTGCCATTCTTGTTTTCCACAGCGCGCGCCTTGGCGATATTCAAGTCACCGGCCCAGCCCAAGCCCACGCAGGCCTTGCCACCGGCCATGTCGTCGATCATGGTGCTGGAGAACAAGCGGATGTCCTTGCGCACCTTGGCCAGCATGGCGCCAGCAGCCTTGTGGTCCGCCACATCGGCGGAGTACGGGCTCTTGTCCAGGTAGTGCAGCGCTGGAGGAATCACTTCGGTGGGGGAGTCCAGATACGCAATGCCGCAAGACTTGAGCTTGGAGGTGTAGGTGGGGTTGAACACCAGGTCCCAGACATTGTCAGGCAAGGGTGTGGAGCCCAGTGCCTTGGCAACCTTGGCCTTGTTAATAGCCACGGTGGTGTAGCTCCAAGCCCAGGGGATCAAGTGCGCGTTGCCCGCATCGACATTGGCGACCTTCTCCATGATGGTCGGATCCAGATTGGCCAAATTCGGGATCTTGCTCTTGTCCAGCGCCATCAGCAAGCCGCCATCAATTTGCGATTTGGCGAACACGGCGCCTGGCACCACGATGTCAAAACCACTATTGCCGGCCACCAGCTTGGCGTGCAAAGCCTCGTTGTTTTCAAAGGTCTGGTAGTTGACCTTGATGCCGGTTTCTTTTTCGAAGTTGGCCACCATATCTGCAGCGATGTAGTCGGGCCAGTTATAGACGTTCAGCACTTTTTCTTCGGTATTGGCAGGTGCTGGAGCAGGCGCCGAAGCCACCGGAGCCGGTGCGGGCGCAGAGGCTGGTGCCGCAGGCGCCTCTTCTTTTTTACCGCAGGCGGCTAAAAAAAGGGCTGACAAAGCAATAACCAGTGCTTGCTGTTTCATAGCGTTTAAGACTCCTAGAAGGAACAGATAAAAAAGTGAGAACCCCGAAAAAATCAGATTGTATAAAGCAAAACTGATACGCAGTTACACATGCAGCAGGAGATGCTCCCGCTCCCACGGTGAAATGACCTTCATGAATTCCTCGAACTCGATTTCTTTAATCTCCGTGTAGACCGTGATGAAATCTTCGCCCAATATCTCATGCAGATCGGGCTCATTGCGTAGCAAGTCCAATGCCTCCCCCAGGCTGCGCGGCAAGGTAAAGGGTGCCAGATACGCATCCCCCTTCATCTCGGACTTCGGCTTGATCTTCTTTTGCATGCCCAGGTAACCGCAGGCCAGGGTCATGGCCATGGCCACATACGGATTGGCGTCCACACCGATCACACGGTTTTCGATCCGCCGCGCCTGCGGCGTGGAAATGGGGGAACGTATGCCCACGGTGCGGTTGTCGTAGCCCCATTCGGTGTTGATGGGCGCGGCGGTATTGCGCGACAAGCGGCGGTAGCTATTCACATACGGCGCTACAAGGGCCATGGCTGCGGGCAGATAACGCTGCAAGCCGCCGATGTAATGAAAAAAGGCTTCCGAAGGCGAGCCATCGTCGTTGCTGAAGATATTCCGCCCCGTAGCTTTGCTGACGATGCTTTGGTGCACATGCATGGCACTGCCCGGTTCGCCCTCGATGGGCTTGGCCATGAAGGTGGCGTACATATCGTGGCGCAAAGCCACTTCACGCACAGTGCGCTTAAAAAAGAACACCTCGTCTGCCAGGCCCAGGGGGTGGGCGTGGAAGAAGTTGATCTCCATCTGCCCTGCCCCCGCCTCGTGGATCAAGGTGTCCACGTTCAGCTCCATTTTTTCGCAGTAGTCGTACAGCTCCTCGAACAGCGGGTCGAACTCGTTCACCGCATCAATGCTGTAGGACTGGCGCGAGGTTTCGGCCCGGCCGCTGCGGCCAATCGGTGGGCGCAACACCGTGTTCGGATCGGTGTTGCGCGCCACGAGATAGAACTCCAGCTCTGGCGCCACCACCGGCTCCAAGTCCAGCGCGGTATAGAGATCACAAACCCGGCGCAACACACTGCGCGGCGCAAATGGCACCAGCTTACCATCGCGGTCATAGCAGTCGTGGATCACCTGCGCCGTGGGGTCCGTGGCCCAGGGCACGATACGCACCGTGGACGGATCGGGACGCAAGTGCATATCGCGGTCTGTGGGGTTGACCACATCGTAATAAGGCCCCTGGGACGGCAGTTCACCGGTCACGCCCATTGCCACCACCGCCTCGGGTATGCGCATGCCGCGGTCTTCGGTGAACTTCTCGCGGGGCAATATCTTGCCCCGGGCCACGCCCGTCAAATCAGGTACCAGGCACTCCACCTCCGTCACCCTGCGCTGGTTCAGCCAATTTTCCAGATCGTTGAAGGTCATGTTCTCTTTTTTGGCTACCGCCATAAACGAATGCTCCTGTAGTTGAATCAAGCAGCAACCCGCTGCAGTCTATTGCTTTTATTTTTATAGCACGCCGCGCACGAAATATATGCGCCAGAAGCCTATTTTGCTTAAAAGTGCAACCACCCGGGTTCATCGGTAGAGCGCATTCACCAGCTGGGCCAAGCGCGCACCTGCCTTGGTCAACTGGCGAATTTGCAACTGCTCCCGGCGCGCGCGGTAGCCTGCCTCATCGTCGAAGCTGGTTTGCCATACACGGGCGCCCTTCTGCAGCGATGCTGGGCTGAAATGCACACCCACAAAAACCTCCCTGCTCGCCGTAAGTGAATCCTGGGCCCACGCATCCACCCAGCGCTCCGGCTTGGCCAGGCTGGCGCGCAGGACCCGTGCATCGTGCAACATGGCGACCGGGATGCTGCTGGAACGCAAGGTATCCGGAATATCGTCCCACATCGCATGCAAATTGCTGCTGCCAACCTCCAGGCTATTGCCGCCCCGGGTGGCAAACACCGCGTCAGAAGCCGCATTCTTTGCATCAGGGTCTACAGGCTGCGCATCGGCATCCAGATATACCGCGCCCACATGCAAAGGCTGGTGCAGGTCCCCCACAAAATGGGCCAGCAACAACAAGGCTTCTGCGCGGCTCGCAATGCTGAAGGGTGCAGGCACAGGCTTGCCTTGCAGCATGACCACCGCCGCTCGGATCGCATGCACCAAGTCATGCCCATTCACCCCTACATAGTCCGCCCGGTAACGGAGATGCTGGTAGGCCACGTCGGTGAAGTGGTAGGTCTTGTGACAGTCAACGCGCTGGCCGCAAGCATCCCAGTTGCGCACCACGTAGTCCCGCATTGCCCGCACGCCCTCCTGGGTCTCAAAGCGAGTGCAGGCAGGTGACGGCCAGCGCTCATCTGCTGCATAGGCAAAGCCTTTCGGCCCAAAGGCCACGTTTTTCACGCAGTCTGCCCATGGTGCAGCCTGCTCCAGCGTCAGGCCCAGATCGGCTTGCAAGCCCGCCCGGGCACGATCCGTCAGCAATTGATCGGCTAGCGCGCCAACCACCATATGTCCTTGGTGGCCCCATGCCAGAGCCTGCTGCGGCAGGCCGCCTAACAAGGCAAAAACAACCGTGGCCAGGCCAAACCAACTCTTGTAGTTATGCATACGGGTCTCCAACTTATCTGACAGCCCAAGGGGCAATGCAGCCCAATACGGCAGCATATCGCGCCACTTGCAGCCCAAAATATTGCCTTCAAAACCAGTATGCATGAACAACTGCATACAAAAGAATTTCAAAGGTTACGCCAAGTTTCAGACCGCTTTGCAAAGCTGGGCTTTCTGTCTTGACTTGACTGCCAAATCCCTCTAACCTGCGCCGGATGCCCAAATGGATACTCGTTTTACTTCTCGCCTGCTCCACCGCCCACGCCGCCCCTCCCCCGCCCAGCAATGAAGAGATAGACAAAATCCTGGCCGACAAAGGCCTGCTGAACCACACCATTGACCAGCTAGAGCAAGTGCGCCAAAGCATGAGCAGCAAGGCCTCGGATTTGGTGGTGAATGCCATGGGTTTCCTGGGAGTTCCTTACAAGCGCGGCGGCAACTCCGCAGAGACTGGTTTTGATTGCAGCGGCTTCGTACGCGCCATGTACGAACAAACCGTGGGCCTGGTATTGCCGCGCCGTGCCAAAGAGCAAGCCGCCGCCACCGACCGCATCGACAAGAGCGAACTGCGCCCGGGCGACTTGGTTTTCTTCAACACCATGAAACGCGCCTTCAGCCACGTCGGCATCTACGTGGGCGATGGCAAGTTCATCCACTCTCCTCGCACAGGCTCTCAAGTGCGCGTGGAAGACATGCGTGAAGCCTACTGGCAGCGCCGCTTCGATGGCGCCCGCCGCGTCACGCCACAGCCTGAAGCAGAAGCCAAACCCTGAGCAAGACCTGCGGCAACTTACGGTCTTTGCCGTAATACAGCAAACCGATATGCTCCAAATTTTGGAGACCTTCGATGCAACGCAAAACTGCCCAGGATTTCGACCAGGAACTGTTAATACTATTTGACGCCTATGTACACGGCAACCTGGACCGCCGAGGCTTCCTGGAAAAGGCCCAAAAATTCGCAGTCGGTGGCGTCACAGCCACCATGCTGCTAGGCGCACTCAGCCCCGATTTCGCACTCGGCCAACAAGTCCCCCCAAACGACCCGCGCATTGCCACCGAAACGCTGTCATTTCCTTCCCCCAAGGGCTATGGCAGCGTCAAAGGGTATTTGGCACGCCCCGCGAATGCCACCGGCCCGCTGCCGGCCATCTTGGTAGTGCATGAAAACCGCGGCCTGAATCCCCACATCGAAGATATCGCCCGGCGCCTGGCGCTCGACAACTTTGTGGCCTTCGCACCCGACGCGTTGACTCCGTTGGGCGGCTACCCTGGCGACGAAGAAAAAGCCCGCGTCCTTTTCGGCCAGCTAGACCAAAGCAAAACGGCGGAGGACTTTGTTGCCGCAGCCGAGTTCCTCAAATCACGCCCAGAAGTGCGCGGCAAGATAGGCGTAGTCGGCTTTTGTTTTGGCGGCGGTGTGGCACACATGCTGTCTACCCGCCTGCCCGATTTGGGTGCCGCTGTCCCCTTTTATGGCAACCAACCTGCCGCCAGTGCCGCTGCACAAGTCAAAGCCCCGCTGCTGATGCACTTTGCTGCAGTAGACGAACGCATCAACGCATCCTGGCCTACCTACGAAGCTGCGCTGAAGGCCGCTGGCGTACCGTACACCGCCTACCAGTACCCAGGCACACAGCACGGCTTCAACAACGACACCACACCCCGATATGACGCTGCAGCGGCCACGCTGGCGTGGGAGCGCACGCTGTCATTTTTCAACCAAAATTTGCGCAGCTGAGCCCGCAAAAATTAAGAGTCAAAACATGCTCTGGCGCAGTATTTACCTGCGCCAGAAGCTCTCAATACAATAGCAATTCACTCTTTGCCCAGCAGCCGATCCGCGTAGTCTTTCCAGCGCGCATCTGGCCCCAGATCCGCAAACAGCTTGGCACGGGCCAGGCGGGCCATGGCGTCTTGTTTGTGGGCGGTAGCAGTGGCCATGGTCGGGTCCAGGCCCGCGTCGCGCACGGTGCGGGCGGATTCGAACATTTCTTCGGCACGGCGCTTGCCATGTTGCGCCACCCGCTGGAAGAAATAGCTGCCCTGCTGCTGCCAGTCGATGCCCGGGAAGGTCTCGGCCAATGTGGCCAGCATATGCTCCTCCACACCGTAGTGGCGGGCTGCGGCATAGCTCTCCATTACCAAGGCCTCCATTCCCTTGACCACCACGCTGCGGCACATTTTGATGGCCGAGGCCACGCCGATCTCATCCGACACGGCCTTGGCATCCATGCCCCAAGCGCGCAGGGTCTTGGCCAGTTCCTCGGCCTTGGGGCCACCCAGCAGCATGGGCACACGTATGCCGTACGGCGGTACCGACGCCATCACGCCTGCATCCACGTAGTGCGCGCCACCGGCAGCCAGCATGGCAGCCGAGCGCTTCTTGGTGCTGGGCGAGGCTGAGTTCAGGTCCAGGTAAACACTGCCTTCGCGGATGTGCATGCCGGCGTCTTCAGCAACATCCAGCGCGTTCGAGGCGGTCACGGCTGACACCACCAAGTCGGCCTGCGCATACAGTTCCTGGAATGAAGCGCAGGCTTGTACGCCGCCCGGTACGGCGTCGCGCACATGGTTGTCGTTGAACTGCAGATCCCAGGCGCTGACCGCGCCCACATGGGGGGCCAGGCCGGCAGCAAAAATCTTACCGACCTCGCCATAGCCGAGCACGCCCAAGTGCTTGAATTGCATGGTGTTACTCCGAAAATCAGGGTTGTGGAATAGGGCATTGAGGATCTACCAACCGCCCGGAAAAGGCATTGGCCAGGCGCTCACTATCCCCTGCCCGCGCGCTGGGCGCAAGAGGCGAGAACAAGGGTGCGCTGGGTTCAGGTCACCGGCCTGGAAACCGCAGACCTGGCAGGCTGAGCCGGTACGGCCGGAGCTGCTGGTTCCGGCATGGGCGTCGCGGCAGCAGCCGGCAGGCGCAGATAGGCAGCCGCATCCTGCGGCGCCATGCCAAAGGTAAAGGTGGCCGGATTGCTCTCGGTACCGCCCCAACCATAGGCTTTCACATCGTTGATGGCGGTAAAAGCCATGCGGGTGGGCACACCCGCGCAATGCAGTTGCAAGACACCTGTGGTCGTGGCCGTGTAGCGGAAATTGCCAGCGCAGACGCGCTCAGGCGGCTGTATGGACGTCAACTGAACCGAACCCGTACGGTCCAGCGCGACGGTGGCGGTGCCCTGGTAGGCCACGCCGTCCACCACCGCCAAAGCAGGCATGCTGGAGTACAAATAGGACACAGCCTTGGTGCTAACCGTGTCGCAACCGGCCAAAGCCAAGACAAGAGTGCAAAGTACTGCTTTCATGGCGCCATCTTAGGTGCCCGTGCCCCGTGGATAGGCAAGGTAAATGGCCGAAAAGCCGGCCATTTCCGGTTCAATCGTCGTCCGACGGCGCGATGCCCGGGAACAACACTTCGGTGTAGCCCAGCTGCGTCAAATCGCGCATGCGCGTGGGGTACAGCCGGCCAATCAGGTGGTCGCACTCGTGCTGCACTACGCGGGCGTGGAAGCCTTCCACCGTTCGGTCGATAGGGTCGCCGTACTGGTCGAAGCCGGTGTAGCGTATCTTGGACCAGCGCGGCACCAGGCCCCGCAGACCGGGCACCGACAGGCAGCCTTCCCAGTCGTCTTCCTCTGCATCGTCCAAGGGCGTAATCACAGGGTTGATTAGCACCGTAGGTGGCACCAACGGGCGGTCCGGATAGCGCGGATTAGCCTCGCGCGTGCCGAACACCACCAGCTGCAGGTCCACCCCGATCTGCGGCGCCGCCAGCCCGGCACCGTTGGCCGCGCGCATGGTATCCAGCATGTCGGACACCAGCAGGTGCAGCTCGTCGGTATCGAAATGGGTCACAGGCTGGGCCACGCGCAGCAGGCGGGCGTCGCCCATTTTCAGGATGGCGTGTACGGTCATGGGGCAACTCCTTCATTCACCAAAGCCAGCATCTGCGCCTCGTCTAGCACGGGCACGCCCAATGCCAGCGCCTTGTCCAGCTTGCTGCCGGCTTCCTCGCCGGCGACGACGTAATGGGTTTTCTTGCTCACCGAACCGGCCACCTTGGCGCCGGCGGCTTCAAGCAAATCTTTGGCCTGGTCACGGCTTAGCGTGGGGAAGGTGCCAGTCAGCACAAAGGTCTGGCCGGCCAAAGGCTTGGGTGCCTGGGCGGCGGGCTCGCCCTCTTCCCAGGTGATGCCACAGGCACGCAGCTGCTCGACTACTTCGCGGTTGTGCGGTTGGTCGAAGAAAGTGCGGATCGCTAAAGCCACGATCGGGCCGACGTCGGCGACCTCCAGCAACTGCTCCACCGTTGCGTCCATGATGCTGTCGAGTTTGCCGAAGTGCCGGGCCAGCTCCTTGGCCGTGGCCTCGCCGACGTGGCGGATACCCAGACCGAACAGGAAGCGCGGCAAGGTCGTGTCCTTGGATTTTTCCAGCGCGGCCAGGATGTTCTTGGCCGACTTTTCGGCCATGCGGTCCAGCTCGGACAAGGCCGTCAGGCCCAGCTTGTACAGGTCGGGCAAGGTGCGGATGATGCCCGCGTCCACCAGCTGCTCGACCAGCTTGTCGCCCAGGCCTTCGATCTCCACCGCGCGGCGGTGGGCGAAATGCAATATCGCCTCCTTGCGCTGCGCCGGGCAGAACAGGCCGCCGCTGCAGCGGTGGTTCATCTCGGTCTTTTCGCGCACCACGGCGCTGCCGCAGATGGGGCATTGGCGCGGCATGCGGAAGTTGGGCACGTAGATTTCACGCAGCTTTTCAACCACCCCAACCACCTCGGGAATCACATCGCCGGCACGCCGCACGATGGCGGTATCGCCCACGCGCACGCGCTTGCGGCGCAGTTCGAACAGGTTGTGCAGCGTGGCGTTGGTCACCGTCACGCCGCCGACGAACACCGGCGCCAGCCGCGCCACGGGCGTGAGCTTGCCGGTGCGGCCGACCTGCACGTCGATGGCCGTCACCGTGGTCAACTGCTCCTGCGCCGGGTATTTATGCGCCACGGCCCAGCGCGGTTCGCGCGACACAAAGCCCAGCTGGCGCTGCAGAGCCAGGGCATTGACCTTATAGACCACGCCGTCGATGTCGTAAGGAAGTTGGTCGCGTGCGGCACCGGTCTGCTGGTGGAATGCTATCAATTCAGAAGCACCCTGCGCAATGCGCACCTGTGCTGCAACCGGAAAACCCCAAGACTTCAGCGTCTGCAGCATTGCGTAGTGTGTGTCGAACACCGGGCCGCCCTGCTCCACCGGCGTCAACTCGCCCAGGCCGTAGGCAAAGAACTTCAGCGGACGTTGGGCCGCAATGCCCGGGTCCAGCTGGCGCACCGCGCCGGCGGCCGCATTGCGCGGATTCACAAAGGTTTTCAGGCCAGCTTCGCGCTGGCGCTCGTTCAGCGCGTCGAAGTCGTCGCGCCGCATATAGACCTCGCCGCGCACCTCCAGCAGTGCGGGCGCATCGCCGTGCAAGCGCAGCGGGATTTGCCGCATGGTGCGGATGTTTTGCGTCACGTCTTCGCCGTACTCGCCGTCGCCGCGCGTGGCGGCCTGCACCAGCGCGCCGTTCACATAGCGCAGGCTCATGGCCAGGCCGTCGAACTTGGGTTCAGCCACGTATTCCACCGGCGCATCGCCCTCAAGCAGGCCCAGCTCCTTGCGGATGCGGGTGTCGAAATTCAGCGCGCCGCTGGGCTCGGTATCGGTCTCGGTGCGGATGCTGAGCATGGGCACGGCGTGGCGCACCGAGGCGAACTCGGGCAGCGGCTTGCCGCCCACGCGCTGGGTCGGCGAATCGGCCGTCTGCAGCTCGGGGTGCGCCTCTTCCAATGCCTGCAGTTCACGGAACACGCGGTCGTACTCGGCATCCGGCACGGTGGGCGCGTCCATCACGTAGTAGCTGTGGCTCCAGGCATTGAGCTGCGTGCGCAATGCTTCTATTTTGATAGCTTCTGGCGCAGGATTTAGCTGCGCGGGAGCCCCAAAAAGCTCTAAATTTTCCGGCATATCAACTGAATAAACGTCTTGCCAATGCAGAGCCGGCAGCCAGCTCGCGCAACTCCAGCGTGTCGTAAAGCTTTTCCAGCTCGGCGCCAATGCCATCCAGCGCGTCCTGGGGCAAGGGGTAGCCTCGGTCGTCGGTGATGCTGCCGTCCATGGCCTCGGCCAGGGCCTTGGCGGTTTCACGCATGCGCACAAAGGGCTGCTCGGCGCGGTCTACCTGGGGTACGTCCAAGCTCAGCGACACCTCGCGCAGGGCCGACTGGTCCGGGTCTTCGGCCAGCGCGGCCTGGGCATCGAAAGCCAGGCCCAGCACTGGTGGCATGCCCGCCGTGGCCGAGGGCAAGACCATACGGCCCGGGATCAGCGAGGGCACAAAGCCCAGGCGTGCCGCGTGCTGCTGCACATAGCCGGGGCTCCAGGCCGCGTGCACGGCGCGCAGGGTGAAGCCCAGCTGGGCGTCGTGGTCGTTGGCGAACTGGTCCAGCTCGCGACCACGGCCTACTTCTTCGCGCATCTCGGGGAACTCTGGCAGGCCGTTGACCGCGTCGGCAAAGGCCTGGGTCTTCATCACGAACTCGGAGAACTCGATCTCATTCAGCGCACCCGTGCGGTTGGCCAGCTGCACGCCGGTCTGGAACTGGGTGTAGCGCTGGCCGGCGACCGGGGTTTCCCATTGCTGGCTGGTGGCGTTCAGGCCTTCAATGGCAAAGGGCTTGCTGCCCACGCGGCGTGTCGGCGGCATGGCGGCCAGGGCGGCGTCACCCGACACCGGCTGCTCCACGGCCACCGTGGCCAAGCCGTCGATCAAGGCGTCCATGCCGGGCTTGCGCTCAGGCACGGGCAGCGGCGGCAGCTCGCCCTCGAACGAAGGTTCCTGGCGCGCCACGTCTTCTTCCCCCACAGGGGAGGAGCTGGGCGGTGGTGGATCGGGTTGTTTGGGCGCGTTTTTACGGGCGGTCCAGGTGCTGTGCGCGACGACGGCGGCCAGTACCAGGCCGCCCCCCACCGCCAGCCCCAGTTGTAGGGTAGTTGTCATGTCAATTCGGCCATCGAAAGGGCCGACTCCATATCGACCGCCACAATGCGCGAGACACCCTGCTCCTGCATCGTCACCCCAATCAATTGCTCAGCCATTTCCATGGCGATCTTGTTGTGGCTGATAAACAGAAACTGCGTCGACTTGCTCATGCTCGACACCAGCTTGGCATAACGCTCGGTGTTGGCATCGTCCAGTGGCGCATCCACCTCGTCCAGCAGACAGAATGGCGCAGG
>JAPLPK010000123.1 GCA_026400275.1 Burkholderiales bacterium | reverse complement strand
CGTTCGCTTATTTCATTGCCCGGGCCAAGCCCGGCGCGCAAGTGCCTTTGCTGATGATGGTGATGCTGCCGTTCTGGACATCGTTCCTGCTGCGTGTCTATGCCTGGAAGGGCATCCTGGCAGACCAGGGCGTGTTGAACAATCTGCTGATATGGCTGGGCATCACCCACGAGCCTATCCAGATGCTCTACACCGATGTGTCCATGCTGGTAGGCATGACCTATGTCTACATCCCGTTCATGATCCTGCCGCTCTATGCCACGCTGTCCAAGATGGACACGCGGCTGCTGGAGGCCGCTTACGACCTGGGTGCCACTCCCTGGAGCGCGTTCTGGCTGGTGACCGTGCCGCTGAGCAAGGCGGGCATCATCGCCGGCTCGATGCTGGTGTTCATTCCAGCGGTGGGCGAATTTGTCATCCCATCCCTGCTGGGCGGCGCAGAGAACCTGATGATTGGCCGTGTGGTGTGGGACGAAATGTTCAGCAGCAACAACTGGCCGCGCGCTTGCGCGCTGGCGATCGTGATGATCTTGTTCATTCTGGTGCCCATGGCGGTCTACAACCGCTACAGCGATACCCACAACCACAACGAAAAGGCCTGACATGCAAGCGATGACCCGGCCTTTTCAGCGCCCCTTTCAGCGCCTTGTGCAACGCTACTTCGGCCGCTTCTGGCTGGCGGCGGTGTATTTATTCCTGTACCTGCCACTGGTCTTTTTGATCGTCTTCTCGTTCAACAGCACGCGCCAGGACGGCGTTTTCACCGGATTTTCCTTGCGCTGGTACACCGCGTTGGCCGGCGATTCGCGGCTGGTGGACGGCTTTTTCCTATCGCTCAAGGTCGCAGTGATCACCGGCACGCTGTCTACCGTGCTCGGGGCTTTCGCGGCCTTTGTGATGGTGCGCTATCTGCGCTTCAGGGGGCGTACGCTATTTGCGGGCTTGGTCAGCGCGCCCCTGGTGATGCCGGAGGTGATCATCGGCCTGTCACTGTTGCTGCTGTCGGTGGCGGTGCAGCGCAGCCTGGGCTGGCCCGACCGGGGTGCCGTTACCATCGTGCTGGGCCACACCTTGCTGGGCATGGCCTATGCCACGGTGGTCATCAGCGCGCGCCTGCGTGAAATGGACCGCTCTATCGAAGAAGCGGCCATGGACCTGGGTTGCCGTCCTTCCCAGGTGTTCTTTCTGGTGACGCTGCCCAATATTGCGCCTTCGCTGATGGCGGCCTGGATGTTGACCTTCACCCTGTCATTTGACGATGTGGTGGTTTCGGAATTCCTGTCCGGCCCCGGTGTGACCACCTTGCCGCAGGTGATCTTTGGCTATGCCCGGCGCGGTGTGAACCCGTCCATCTACGCGGCGGCTGCGATTCTGATTACCGTGGTGTCGATTGGCATCATCTTCTACAGCGCGTATGTGGTGCGCAAGGAAGCCCGGCGTCTGCGCGATATCCAGGCGGCTTCCGCTGCCGGTTAAGCCTTGTCCTGCGGGGCAAACAACCTGGGGGCCATGAAGTCCACAAACGCCCGCAGCTTGGGCGATAGCTGCCGGCTGGATGGCCACAACATCCAGAAGTCGCCGCCGTATTGCGTGTGTTCCGGCAGCACGGCCTGCAATGCGCCTTGCTGCAAGGCATCACGCGAGACAAAGTCAGGCATATAAGCGATGCCCATGCCGGCGATGCAGGACTCCAGCATGGCTTCCATGTTGTTGCACACCAGCGTGGCTGGTGCGGTGACTGCCTGGTCCTTGTTGAGTTGCCATTCCTGGAGCTTGCCGCTGGTGGGGAATCGGTAACGCAGGCAGGTATGGCGGGCTAAGTCGTCCGGCTGCTGTGGTGTACCGGCCCGTTGCAAGTAGCTGTCTGCTGCCAATAGCAAGTTGCGAAACGGCCCCAGCTTGCGCGCCACCAGGGCCGAGTCCGGCAGCGCGCCACTGCGTATCACTACATCCAGCCCGTCTTCAATCACATCCACCATACGGTCGTTGAAATCCAGCTCCAGTTCAATCGCCGGATGGCGTCGGCTGAACTCGGGCAAGTGCGGCACCAGAAAGCGGTAGCCGATCACCGGCAGACTGACGCGCAGCCGGCCCTGGGGGGCCTGGGCCGACTGCAGCATCATGGCGCGCGCGTCGTTCAGGTCGTCCAGGATGCGCCGGGCCCGCTCGTTGAACACCTCGCCCTCGGCCGTCAGCCGGATGTGGCGGGTACTGCGGTGGAACAGGCGCACACCCAGTTGCGTCTCCAGCTTGGCCACGTTTTTGCCTACCGCAGACGCGGAGATGCCCAGCAGACGCCCGGCGGCCACAAAGCTGCGGGTATCGGCCGCCCGCACAAACGAGGTCAGCCCTGTGAGGTTGTCAAAACTGCTATCGCTCAATTCACAACTTTCACTCCGTAAATAACGGATTTTCAAATGGTTTATCTCTGATTGGAACGTAAATACGATGGAGTTCACTTCCCACCTACGAACACCATGGCATCTTCCGTACTTTCCCCTCTCCCTATGCCCCAGCGTTTGGCCATCTTGCTCAGCGCCTGCCTGGCTGCGCTGAGCATGCCTTTATGCTTTACCGGTCCGGCCTTGGCACTGCGTGCTATCCACCAGGACCTGGGCGGTGGCCCGGCGGCGCTGAACTGGGTCACCAATGCATTCATGCTGGCCTTTGGCGCTTGCCTGATGGCGATGGGGGCGCTGGCTGATGCACATGGGCGGCGACGCGTGTTCTTGTGCGGTTTGGTAGTGTTCGTGCTGGCCTCGCTGGCCTGGACCGTAGCGCCTGGTATCGCCAGCTTTAACGTTCTACGCGGCTTGCAAGGACTGGGGGCGGCGGCAGCCTTGGCAGGTGGCGGCGCCGCGCTGGCTCAGGCATTTGATGGCCCGGCCCGTACCCGGGCGTTCAGTTTGCTCGGCACCACTTTTGGAGTGGGCCTGGCGTTTGGTCCCTTTCTGGCGGGCCAATTGATGGAGCAGGCGGGGTGGCGCAGCTTTGGGTTGTTGCTGGCGCTGGTGGGCGGGTTGGCAGCCGGTCTGGCCTGCTGGTGCATGCCCGAGTCGCGCGACCCACAGGCTGCGGGGTTGGATCTGCGGGGCGCCGCGACGTTTACCGGAGCCTTGGGCTTATTCACCCTGGCCGTGCTGCAGGCTCCCGCCTGGGGTTCGGCCGGTGGCGCGACCTTGGCTTGCTTTGCTGCATCGGCACTGCTGCTGTACGGCTTTGTACGCACGCAGCAGCAGGCGGCGCGGCCCATGCTGGACCTGTCGCTGTTTCGCTACCCGCGTTTTGTGGGGGTGCAGTGCCTGGCTGCTGCGCCGGCCTATGCCTATGTGGTGCTGTTGGTCTTGCTGCCTCTGCGCCTTGTCGGCATCGAGGGCGTTAGTGCGGCAGATGCAGGCCGTGCGTTGATGGCCTTGTCCGCTCCCATGTTGCTGTTACCTCTGCTGGCCGCCTATCTGACGCGCTGGTTTTCGGCCGGAGGATTGTGCGGCAGTGGGTTGCTGGTGTGCGCCGCCGGCTTGCTGTGGTTGGGCTACTGCCCACCTGGCACCACAGGCCTGGCGCTGGCCCTACCTTTGCTGCTGATCGGCAGCGGTATCAGTCTGCCGTGGGGTTTGATGGATGGTTTGGCCGTCAGCGTGGTGCCGCGAGAGCGCGCTGGCATGGCCACTGGCATTTTCGGTACTGTGCGGGTGACGGGCGAGGGGCTGGCATTGGCTCTGGTGGGTGCGGTCTTGACGATCCTCATCGCCCACGGCTTGGCGCTTGCGGCGCCCGGCGTAGCCGAGGATTCCGTGTCGCAGGCCGCGCAGAGCTTGGCCACTGGTGGCCTGGAGCAGGCTCTGGCTTTGCTGCCCGGCCTGCGCGCCGAGACGCTGCTGCAGGTCTATGGCACAGCCTTCCAGCATTTGCTTTTCGGTCTCGCGGCAGTAACCCTGCTGACGGCGGCAGTGGTGTTTACCTTTCTGCGCGAAACCCCGACACCATGCGTGCCAGCTGTGCCAGCCAAGACCTGAGCGTACCCGTAGCGCAACTGCTTGGCGGCTGCCATGCGCGTGGTGCAAAAGATATGCTGAAGTTCGTCGTGCTGCCGTCCTACACATGCCACATGCCCCATGCCCCGTCCGACAGACTATGTGTGGATGTGGCCGGTTAATGGGTGGACAGACACAACGACAAGGGGCCGCTATGCAGAACTTTGAACTCACCAGCAGCATGCTCACGATGGGTGGCGCCTTCTACCCCACCGGCTATGTTTTTGCCATGTTTCCACGCCTGGAAGATGCGCAACAGGTGGTGTCGCAACTGCCCCAGGACAATCCAGAAAAACCGACCTTGCTGTTGTCGGATAAAAATGTGCTTGATAGCCTGCCGCACACCACAGTAGCTGCGGATATTCCCTTGCCATCGGTCGGGGCCAAAGGCGCCAGCGTCAGACAGTTTGTGGAATTGGCTAGCCAGGGCCATTGCGCGCTGATGGTGTACGCGTCCAAGGCGGCTGAATCCGAAGCGGTTATGGCTGTCATCCGCCGCTTGCCGTTTTCCTGTGCCAAAAAGTACCGCACACTGGTGATTGAAGACCTCAGTTAACGCGGCAGACCTCGTCGTTCCCGTTGGATGCAGCAGCAGGCTTTATGGAGCCTGCCTGCCGCTACATCCGCAACACTCCTGCGTACCCCGTCATCTCCAGATACCCATGTCCGACCAGCCGCCCCTGCGCGTCCAGCAGCCGGCTTAAGCCTTCCCAATACACGGCACCCGTGGACTGGCGGCTGTCTAGTTCCTGGTTGTCGATAGCGGCCTGCACCTGAAGGCGGCCCATGGGCGTGTCCAGCGTCCATTCGACTGGGTAGTGCGCCTGATTCGCTGGGCTGGTCCAGACGCGACCTGGGGTGAAGCGCAACTGGCCGGGTTGGAAGATCGTCAGCGCCCCTTGCGGGCTGCGGAACGAGCCGCCGTCCCACAGCGTGCTGCCATCTTTGCGGCGGATGCGGAAGGCGGTGAGGGCGCTGCCGTCCGCCAGGTTCATGCCCAGCCAGTCCCAGCCGGCGGCTTCGGGCGCCAGGTAGGCCTGGCTCCACTCGTGGTCCAGCCAGGCGCGGCTGGTGTCTGTGCTGATCTCGAAGCGCTGGCCTTGCAGTTGCAGGTGGCCGCTGACCGCCAACTGCGGCTGGCTCACGTAGTAGCTGGCCTGGTCGGGCTGCGGGCCTTTGCGCGACAGGCCTTGTTGACCCTGCAACAGCAGCGGCTGCGTCGGCGCCAACTGCAGATGCAGGCCGAAGTCCTGGGCTGGCAGTTCGGCGTGGTATTGCTCACCGGTGCGGACCAGCGACCAGTCGCGCAGCCGCACGGCGGTGTCGGCCTCGCTGGCTTCGGCAATGCCGAAACCGGCGCGGGCAATGCGCTGGTCGTGCCAGAGCTTTTGACCCTGCACGTCGGTGATGGCGGCGTGGGCAAACAGTAATTGCTTGGCTGCGAAGCGCGAGGCCATGGCCTGCGTAGCGGTCACGCGGCTGCGGAAGAAGGTCAGCTGAAAGCCGAATTCGCGTGTGCTGCTGCCATGGATGCTGACAGCCCGCCCGGTGATGTACCACCACTCGGTGCCGAACTCCGGGTGGCTACCCAGGTCGCGTGGGAATTGCATGTGGGCGGGAGGCAGGGCCCAGGCGGGATGCGCCAAGCCCGCCATAGCCAGGGTGAGAAGATGGCGGCGCTGCATCACCAGTCCTCCTTCACGGCCAGCACCGCATCTTGGCCAGCGGCAGCGCGCCCAGCCAGCCAGGCGGTGACCGTACCGGCCAGCACCACGGCGGCGCACAGGGCTAGTAGGCGCAGCCAGGGCACCCACAGGTCCATGGTCCAGTGGAAGCTTTGCGGGTTGACCACGAACACCAGCACCATCGATACAGCCAGGCCCAGCGCCAGGCCGGCGATGGAGCCTATCAGCGTCCAGGCCGCGCCTTCACCGGCGACCACGGCCAGGATTTGCGTACGCGTCAGCCCCAGGTGCGCCAGCAGGCCAAACTCCTTGCGCCGGGCCAGCACCTGGGCGCTGAAGCTGGCCGCCACGCCGAACAGGCCTATGCCAATGGCCACCGCCTGCAGCCAGTAGGTCACTGCAAAGCTGCGGTCGAAGATCTTCAGCGAGATGGCGCGGATCTGGCGTGCGGACGAGAACTCCAGCGCATCGGCCACGCCGGCCGGCGCCAGCGCGCGAATGGCCTGCTGAACCGCGTCGGGCTGCACGCCGTCTTGCAGCCACAGCGCCATGTCGTTCACCTGGCTGTCGCCGCCCAGGCGGATGTAGTCGGCCTGGTCCAGGGTAATGGCGCCAAATTGCCGCGCATAGTCGCGCCACACGCCTGCTATAAAAAAATTAGCTGCTTGCGCAGGTGATTCCTGCGCTAGGGCCTCAAAAGACTTGGAAAGTGGGGCGAACACCGTGCCCGGCCGCGCGCCGTACAAATCCACCATGGGTTCGCTCACATAGATGCCGATCTGCCCCGCAGGCACGGGCAGGGCAGGGCCCACCAGCGGCAGGCTGCGTGCCGGGTCACCAATGCTGCGCGCCAGCAGCGCCACCGTGGGTTGGCCCGGCGCCAGCAGCAGGGAGCGTATGCGCAGGCTGCTGGCGCGCTGCACGCCGGGCACCTGGGCCACGGCCTGCACAAAGCTGGGTGGCAGGGCCAATGCGTCGTTGCCCGCACCACCGCTGCCGCTGCGCAGGTACAGGTCGGCCGGCAGCACCACGTCCAGCCATTGCACCATGGAGTCGCGGAAGCTG
>JAPLPK010000214.1 GCA_026400275.1 Burkholderiales bacterium | reverse complement strand
CCTCGTGAACAACGCCGGCGTCGAGGTCCGTGAGCCGTTCATCGAGGTCAGCGAGCAGCACTACGACCTGGTGCTCGGCGTCAACCTCAAAGGCGCCTTCTTCGCCGCCCAGGCCGCCGCGAAGCTGATGATCACCGCCGGCGGCGGGGGGCGCATCATCAACGTCTCCTCCATCCACGAGGACGTCGCCTTTCTCAACTACGCCACCTACACGGCCTCCAAGGGCGGCATGCGCATGCTCACGCGTACGATCTGCCAGGAGTTGGCTCCCCACGGCATCACCGTCAACGACATCGCTCCCGGCGCGATCGCGACGCCGATCAACAAGCGCACCCTCGGCGACGGCGAACTGCTGCACGAGCTGCAGGCGGTGATCCCCGCCGGTCGTCTCGGCGAGCCGGATGAGGTCGCGTCCGTCGCCGTCTTCCTCGCCTCGGACGACGCCGGGTACGTCACCGGCAGCACGTATTACGTCGACGGCGGCATGGCCCGCTGGAACAAGGGACTGTAGGCCGGTCGCGACCCACCAGACAGGAGAAGCGACGATGACCGAACCGACGCGCGAGTTCTTCACGAGACTCGCGGAGCAGCATCAGCCGGCGCTCGAGAGCATGACCGGCGTGGTGCGCTTCGACATCTACGACGGCGAACGCACCGAGCACTGGCACCTCCGTATCCGTAAGGGAGACGTCACCGTGTCGCACGAGGGGCCCGAGGCGGACTGCGTGCTCAGCGCCGACATCGCCTCCTTCGACGCCATCCTCACCGGCAAGATGAACGCCATGGCCGCCGTGCTGCGCTGGGTGCCCGCGCTGCGCCAGACGCTGAGTGGCAGCGCCCTGGGCGAGTTCCGCGTGCTGCGCCACAAGCAGGTCTGGCTGGCGCTGGGCATGAGCGTGCTGGCATCGACCAGCCTGTTCACCATGTTCACCTACATCACCCCCATCCTGCGCGATGTCACCGGCGTGGCACCGCAAAACGTCAGCGGCGTGCTGCTGCTGTGCGGCGTGGGCCTGACCATAGGCAACCTGCTGGGCGGCCGCTTGGCCGACTGGAAGCTGATGCCCTCGCTGATGGCCATCTTCGCCGCGCTGGCTGCAGTGCTGACCACCTTCTCGTACACCAGCGCCTGGCTGTGGCCGGCCATCATTACCCTGATGGTCTGGGGCATGGCCTCGTTTGCCGTGGGCGCGCCGCTGCAGGTGCGCGTGGTGTCGCAGGCGGGCGAGGCGTCCAGCCTGGCGTCCACGCTGAACATCGGCGCCTTCAACCTGGGCAATGCCCTGGGTGCCTGGCTGGGCGGCGCGGTGATCGACCTCGGCTGGTCGCTGCAAACCCTGCCCCTGGTATCGGCCGGCGTGGCCGTGTGCGCCCTGGGCCTGACCGCCTACACCGCCCGACTAGACCGCCGCCCGGTGGCCCTGCAGCCGGCCATGGCGGGTTGCAACCCAAGTTAGCGCGGGCTACGCCCAAAAGTGGGGCGTTAGGTGGCTACACTCCAGGCCTCTCCTAACGCCTTTACTTGGTTCAGCATGGATTTTTTGACTCTGGCGATTCTGGCCGCCATGGGCGGCTTTGGGCTCAACGCCTATGACCAGCGCCAGCGCATAGCGCTTTTAGGCAGCCACCTCAGCAACTACCAGTTAGAAAAACTGATGGAAGCCCTGACCCAGGGCTATCTGCGCGCACTGGGCGAAAAAGACGCCGAACGGCGCGACCAGATCTGGGGCCTGCTGGGCACAACCGAGGCCCAACTGTGCAGCCAGTTCGAGCGCTTCGCCAACGAATTCGCCAAGGTAGATACCGAGCTGGCCCGCGTCAGCACCCTGCCCGCCGGCTTGCCCTACGCCAGCCGCTGGTGGCCGCAGGCCAGCTTCGACATGCGCGCCATGTTCAAGCTGCACGCCCAGGGCTTGGCCCGCGCAGTGGAAAACCGCGCCAACCGATCTCCGCGCGACAAGGCCTTCACCGTGTCGGCCGAGCTGTTCCTGATGCAGCACAGCTGCCACTGGTTCTGCAAATCGAAAAACGTGGCCTCGGCCCGCCTGCTGGTGCGCCACCAGACCTCATACGCCCAGGTGCTGGATGCCGTGGGCAGCGAAACCCGGGCGGCCTACGACAAGCTGGTCAACGGCTGAGTCTGCTACGCGCTACATAAAAAGTAGCTACCAGCGCAGATAGCTAATGCGCTAGAGCCCAATTTAACTTACAAGCACCTCCCAGGGCAGCGGCGGCTGAAAAGCCTCCACCAAGAAGTCCACCATCACCCGCACCTTGGCGCTCAGGTGCCGGCGTGTAGGGTAGACCGCCAGCACATCGATGTCCGCCATGCGGTAGCCCGGCAGTACCGGCACCAGCCGACCGGCCTGCAGGTCCTGCCCAATCAAAAAGCTGGGTTGCCAGATCACACCCTGCCCGGCCAATGCAGCGGCGCGCGCGGTGTCGCCATTGTTGGTGTGCATGACGCAGGCCACGCGCACGCTGTGCGGCTGGTCTTGCGCATCCAGAAACTGCCATTCGTCGGCCGTAGCCGCGTAGGTGTAGCCTATGCAGCGGTGCGCGGCCAGGTCGACAGGCACCAGTGGCATGCCATGCGCTGCCAGGTAGGCGGGTGAGGCGCAAACGATGTTGCGCGAGCCCGCCAAGCGGCGCGCGGCATGCGTGGCCGGGCCGGCGCGCGAGATGCGGATGGCCAGGTCGTAGCCCTCTTCCACAATGTCCACCACCCGATCGCTCAGGGCCACGTCCAGCTCCACGTCCGGGTAGCGCTGCATGAAGCGCGGCCACAGTGGCGCCAGGTGCAGCACGCCAAAGCTCAGCGGCGCGTTGATGCGCAGCCGCCCGCGCGGCTGCAGGCTGGTGGAGGACGCCAGGGCTTCGGCCTCGGCCACTTCCTCCAGGATGGACTTGCTGCGCTCGAACAGCGCCTCACCGCTTTCGGTGAGCGACAACTTGCGCGGGTTGCGGTTCAGCAGGCGCGTGCCCAGGTGCGCCTCCAGCTCGTTCACATAGCGGGTGACGTTGGCCGGTGAGGTGTCCAACGCATCCGCCGCGCGGGTAAAGCTGCCCCGGCCCACCACGGCCACAAACACTTCCAACGCACGCAGCCGGTCCATGGCGCCCTCTTTCATTCATAAAAGCTGAATGATTAAAACAGTTTTTGCCTGTTTATCCAAAAGAAGATGAACTCTACAGTCACCCCATCGGCTCCACAAAACCAGCCGATGGCCCTCAACCTAGCAACCCACCAAGGAAACCACCATGTCCACCTTCACCAACAAAACCGTACTCGTCACCGGCGGCAACAGCGGCATTGGCCTGGCCACCGCCCAGGCTTTCGCCGCGCAAGGCGCCCGCCTGGTCGTCACCGGCCGTGACCCCGCCACCCTGGCCCAAGCCCAAACCCTGTTGGGTGCGGACAGCATCGCCCTGCGCAACGAAACCGGTACGCCCGGCGCGGCCCAGGCGCTGGCCCAGGCCCTGAAGGATCAAGGTGTGCGGCTGGACGCCATCTTCATCAACGCCGGCGTGGCCAAGTTCGGCGCGCTGGAGGACATCACCGAGGCGCTCTGGGACGACACCTTCAACGCCAACGTCAAGGGCGCCTACTTCACCATCCAGGCCCTGCTGCCGCTGCTGAACCCGGGCGCAGCCATCGTGCTGAACGGCTCCATCAACGCCCACATCGGCATGCCCCACTCCAGCGTGTATGCGGCCAGCAAGGCAGCGCTGATCTCGCTGGCCAAGACTTTGTCGGGCGAGCTGGTGGGGCGCGGCATCCGCGTGAACGTGGTCAGCCCCGGCCCGATCAGCACACCGCTGTACAACCGCCTGGGTCTGCCCGACGCCCAACTGAGCGCCATGGCCGCCAGCATCCAGGAACAGGTGCCGCTGAAGCGCTTCGGCACGCCCGAGGAGCTGGCCAGCGCCGTGCTCTATCTGGCATCGCCCCAGGCAGCCTTCATCGTCGGTACCGAGCTGATCGTGGACGGCGGCATGAGCCAGCTGTGAGCGTGGCGATTGCTACACTTTCAATAGCTGCTGGCGCAGGTACTATCTGCGCCAGAGCCCCAAAAGATTCAAGACTTTTCAGGGGCATGCACCACCAGCGACTCACCCGTCACATAGAACTGCCCGCCGGCCACATAGTGCAGGCTGCGCAGTTCTTCCGGCGCACCGTCGAAATGCCAGTGACCGTTGCTGAACACCCGCGGGTCAGCCCAGGCGGCCACCACCTCGGCAATGAACAGGTCGTACTGGCTCTGGTTGTGCGGCTCGGGCAGCACCCGGCATTCCAGCCAGGCCACGCAACCCTGCACCAAAGGCGCATCGATCTGGCTAGCGGCGAAGGTGCTGATACCCAGGCGGTCCAGCTTATCGGGCACATCCAGCGCACTCTCGGAACCCACGGCCAGCGTCAGCGCGGCGATGGCGCGGCAAGGCACGTTCAGCGCCAGCACGCCGCTGGACTCGACCAGCTGGCGTGTCAGCGTGGCCTTGTCGATCACCACCGTGACCTTGGGCGGGCTGAAGTCCAACGGCATAGACCAGGCCGCCGCCATCACATTGCTGCGCCCGGCGGAGGCCGAGGACACCAGCACGGTGGGACCGTGGTTGAGTAAGCGGTAGGCTTTTTCAAGCGGGACAGATTGGAAGTGTGCGGGTTGGGACATGGCTGGACTGTAATGTCTTGCGGGCAGCCACTTGGTACCCCTGAGCAACTAGCCCGCAGGCCGTGCCGTCAAGATGGGCACCGCGTGAATGACCGGGGCCTTTGGCCCCCGTTCGCAGCGTAGAAAAAAGAAAACCCCTGCAAGCACTAGGCTCACAGGGGGTATCTTGGCGGAAACGGAGGGATTCGAACCCTCGATGAGGCTCTACACCCCATACTCCCTTAGCAGGGGAGCACCTTCGGCCACTCGGTCACGTTTCCAATCCAGCTATTATGGCATGGTTTTGGGTCGTTTCTACGCAGGAGGCTGATCCAACTCGAACGCTTTGTGCAGTGCGCGCACTGCTAACTCCATGTACTTCTCGTCCAGCACCACCGAGGTCTTGATCTCGCTGGTGGAAATCATCTGGATGTTGATGCCCTCTTCCGCCAGGCAGCGGAACATCTTGCTGGCCACACCGACATGGCTGCGCATGCCGATACCGACGATGCTGACCTTGCAGATCTTGGCGTCGCCAATGATTTCGGTAGCACCCAGCGTGGGCAGCACTTTTTCTTTCAGCAGATCTACCGTCTTGGCGAAATCATTGCGGTGCACGGTGAAGCTGAAGTCGGTTTTGCCGTCTTTACTGACGTTCTGGATGATCACGTCCACTTCGATATTGGCATCGGCCACCGCGCCCAGGATTTGGTAGGCGATACCGGGGGTGTCGGGCACGCCCAGCACTGAAATTTTGGCTTCGTCGCGGTTGAACGCGATGCCAGAGACAATGGCTTGCTCCATATTTTCGTCTTCTTCAAAAGTGATCAGAGTGCCGGATTTGGCTTCGATATCAATAGCGATGTCCCATGGGGTGAAGCTGGACAAGACGCGCAGTGGCACCTTGTATTTGCCGGCGAATTCGACCGAGCGAATCTGCAGCACCTTGGAGCCCATGGAGGCCATTTCCAACATTTCTTCAAAACCGATGGTGTGCCTGCGGCGCGCTTCGGGCACTACGCGCGGGTCGGTGGTGTAGATGCCGTCCACGTCGGTATAGATCAGGCACTCAGCCGCCTTCATGGCCGCCGCCATGGCCACGGCCGAGGTGTCGCTGCCGCCACGGCCCAGGGTGGTAATGTTGCCGGCTTCGTCCACGCCCTGAAAGCCGGTCACGATGACGATCTTGCCCTCCGCAAGATCGGCGCGGACTTTCTGGTCATCAATCGATTCGATGCGGGCCTTGGTGTGGGCGCTGTTGGTCAGAATCGGGACTTGCCAGCCCGCGTAGCTGACCGACTCCCTGCCTTCGGCCTGCAGCGCAATCGCCAACAATGCGACCGACACCTGCTCGCCGGTGGAGGCCAACATGTCCAGCTCGCGCTGGTAAGCGTCACCGGGTTTGCTGGGTGCCAGTTCTTTGGCCAGACCCAGCAGGCGATTGGTTTCGCCACTCATGGCACTGGGAACCACCACCATCTGGTGGCCGGCGCGCGCCCATTTGGCGACGCGTTTGGCAACCAACCGGATGCGCTCGGTCGAGCCCATCGACGTGCCGCCGTATTTGTGAACGATCAATGCCATGGAATGTGTAAGGCGCTAGAAAAAGAAGTGCCAAAAGAAATGCCATATGGCACGGGTCAGGATGGGTCAGGAGGTAGCACCGAGCGCTCGCCGGCTACCGCGCCCACAGCCTTGGAAGTGTACCAATCCAGCACCGAACCACGACGCAAGGTAAAGCCCGCGCCGATCTTGATGTGGATTTTCTGCCCCCGTGTCACGCAGGCAGCCACCTGGCGCAACAGCTCCTGCAACTGGGCGGTACTTGGCGTGGTGTGGTGCGTGACGGCCAGCCAGTGGCGCAAAACATTCGCCTGGCGGGCTACCGACAAAGCTTGCAGGCGCTTGATCACAGGCGGACTACCGACAGCAGCGAAGTCCTGCTCCGCCACCTCGGTCAGCAGGGATTGCGCTTGGGCCGCATGGGCGGCGCTGCGTGCGAAAGTCTCGCGGAACTGCGGAAAAGCGGCATCCAGCACAGGCAGCACACGGGCGCGGATGCGGTTGCGGGTGTAGCGCTCATCCGCATTGGTCGGGTCCGTCACATAGGCCACGCCGCGCTGTGCCAGCCAGGCTCGGATATGGTCGGCACGCACGCCCAACAATGGGCGCTGGTAGCTGATGCCATCACGCTTCCAGCGTGCGGGCATGGAGGCCAAGCCGGGCAGGCCCGCGCCCCGGCTCAGGGCCAATAGCAGGGTCTCAGCCTGGTCGTCTGCATGCTGCGCCAATACTATGGTTTTGATAGCTGGTCGCGCAGATTCTGCCTGCGCAAACTGGCTAAAAGCCTTGTAACGTGCACGGCGTGCCGCGTCTTCGGGGCTGTCGCCCTGGGCTGGCTGCGCATCGACATGCAGCACATGCAATGGGATGTTCAAGCTGTCGCAAAAAGCCTGGCAGTGCCGCGCAAAATCATCTGCCGCCGCCTGCAGGCCGTGGTGGATGTGCACAGCCTGCACCTGGCCAGGCCAACGCTCAGCGCAGGCCAACAACAAGGCCGTGGAATCCGCACCTCCGCTGAAGGCCACCGCGAGCGGCAGCTGGGGCGCAAAGGCCTGTAGGGCCTGGTCCAGCGTCTGGCTCATACAAGCCTAGGAGCCTGTCGGGCTTGGGGCGTCGAAAGCGAAAATAGGCCCCGGCGAGGACAGTTTTTGCCGGATTTGCAGACCCATAGCTCGACTATGGGGCAAAAAGACGGTGAAAAATGGACCGCTGCGGTCGATTTACAGCCGACGTTCCCCAAGTCCGGCAGGCTCCTAGGAATGCAGGCGCCGCTCAATTTGGTTCTCGTGGTAATAACGGGTTTTCTCGGCGTACATGGCGCGGTCGGCGCGGTGCAACGCAGCTTCCAGCTGGTCGCCAGCGTGGCAGGTGGAGGCGCCAATGGCCATGCTGAGTTTTTGACCCGAGTAGAACTGGTTGTTCAGTTCCAGCAGGGACTGGATACGTTCAATGACGGCCTGCGCGCCGCGCTCGTCAGCGCCAGGCAACAGCATGGCGAATTCATCGCCTCCGGTGCGGGCCACGCAGGCATTCGGGCTGTTCACCTTGCCCAGCACCTCGCCCGCGCGACGCAGCAGTGCATCGCCAGCTACATGGCCATTTTCATCGTTCACCAGCTTCAGACCGTTCAGATCGATGACCAGCACGCTCAACGGCCAAGGGCCTTTGCGCGAAAGCCGATTCAGCTCATCCATGTAAAAAGCCCGGTTGCGCAGCTGGGTCAAGGAGTCGTGCTTGCCCAGGTATTCCAGATAGGCCTCTGCCTTCTTGCGGGCTGTGATGTCCACCAGCGAAACCAGCACCAGGTCCCAACTGGCCAGGTGGTCGGGCAACACAGCGAATTGCATGTGGATGTTGATCAAGTCGCCACTGAGCCGGTAGTTGACCACCTCGCGCATCAGCGTGGTCTTGCCCTGCCACAGCTCAATCAGTTGCTCGGCAAAAGAGTCGCGCATCTCGCCGCGAAAGACTTCGCCCAAACGGGCCAGCAACTCAGCCTTGTTTTGCGCACCAAACATGCTGAGAGTCTGCTGGTTCACGTCGATGACGCGGATCTCCTGCATACATCGCGACACGAATTCGGGGTGCACATTGATGAAGGTGCGGAAGTCCTCGATGCCTCGCATGCGCAACTCGTCCAGCAGCAGCTTGACCGCGCTGAAGTCTTCCACCCACAGCGATACCGGGGAGTAGTCGAACAAATCGCGCGCGTGCTGCTCGCTGGCGGCCAACAGCCGTGACGTTTGCAGCTCTTGCGTGATGTCCTCCAAGGACACCATGACGCGGGCCCAGCTGTCCTCGTAGCCCTGCAGCACGCGGGCATGGACCTTCACGTCAAGCCGCCGGCCATCCAGGCCGTAGTTCACCGTTTGTACAGAAAAGCCCAGCGCGCCATCCCACATGGGCAAAAGCTGCTCCATCAACTTGCCCAGCATGTCGCCACGGAACACCTGGTCTAGATTGGCCAGCAGTTCGTCCTGGCTGCGGGCACCAAAAATCTCCAGGCTGCGTTGGTTGACCTGCAGCACCTGCAGACAGGCTGCACACTCGGCCAGGCTACCCGGATGGGTCTGCACATGGGCATTCAAGTCGGTGACACCCTGGCTGCGCCAAGTATCGAACAGGCGCTTGAGTGCGCTGAAATCCTCCAGCCAAAGGGAAACGGGGGCCAGATCAAACAATTGCGCGTAATCGGCCGGGGATGACACATGGGACACAGCAGAACCTCCTGGCCGGTATTGTGCAGGTTGCCACCGGCCCTCGCCGGCAAGCGCTGCGCGCAGACGAAAAAAAACCAGGCCACAAGGGCCTGGTTTGCGAAGAGCAAGAACGCAGCGAATTAACGTGCGGGCTTGGTCAAACGCTTCTTGGTATCACGGGGCACAAACACCTTGCCGCCGTTGCCGGCACCTGCACCAGGCTTGCTGAAAGCTGGCTTGGAGAAAGCAGGACGGGGCGCATTGAAGTCACCACGTTCGGCGCGGTCACCACGGGGAGCGAAATCGCCGCGGGGAGCAAAGTCACCACGGGGAGCGCCGCCGCCGAAACCACGGTCTGCACCACGATCGCCGCCGCCGAAGCCGCCGCCGTTATCACGGTTGCCTTGGTAGCCACCGCCGGTACGTGCTGGCGGACGGCTGTTGCGGTCGTTGAAACCGCTGGCGCCGCTATAACCACCACCGCCTTCGCGGTTGCCGCCACCGAAACCACCACGGTCGCCACCGCCAAAGCCGCCGCGATCACCGCGTGGCGAAGGGCCGAAACTGCGGCCACGGGGAGCGCCATCACGGCCGCCAAAACCGCCGCCTGCACCACGTGGAGGACGCGAATCGGGCTGGCGCTGTTGTGGCTCCATACCTGGAATCACTTCCGCCTTGAACTGCTGGTGGCTATAGCTTTCGATGTCGAAAATCTTGCGACGGTCGCGCATTTCGGCAAAGGTCACAGCGATACCGTCGCGACCTGCACGGCCCGTACGGCCAATACGGTGGGTGTAGTCCTCGGCCTTCATTGGCAAGCCGAAGTTGAACACGTGGCTGATGCTGGGCACGTCGATACCGCGAGCGGCAACGTCGGTGGCTACCAGAATCTGCACCTGGCCTTGGCGCAGAGCCATCAGGCGGCGGTTACGCAGACCTTGGCTCAGGGCACCGTGCAATGCGACGGCGCTGAAGCCTTCTTGTTGCAGGTCGTTGGCCAAGCCGTCGCACTCGATCTGGGTGCTGGCAAACACAATCGCCTGGGCGATGGTGGTGTCACGCAGCCAGTGGTCCAGCAGCTTGCGCTTGTGCTGTGCGTTGTCGGCCCAGAACAGGATTTGCTTGATGTTGGCGTGCTTTTCTTGCGGGCTGTCGATGGTCACGCGCTGGGGTTCGCGCATCACGCGGGAAGCCAGTTGCTGGATGCGCGGCGCGAAAGTGGCGCTGAACATCATGGTTTGCTTGCGGCCAATGGTCATTTGGTTCACATCGGCGAGATCGTCCGAGAAACCCAGGTCCAACATGCGGTCGGCTTCGTCCACCACCAGAAACTGGACTTGGTCCAGCTTGATTTGCTGCGAACGTTGCAGGTCCAGCAGACGACCAGGGGTGGCCACGACCAGGTTGGCGTTTTGCAGCTTGGCAATTTGCAGTTGGTAAGGCATGCCACCCACCACGTTGGCGATGCGCAAACCACGGCAATGTTGCACCAGGCCGATAGCGTCGTGGGCCACTTGTTGGGCCAGTTCGCGGGTCGGGCACAGGATCAGGGCGCCAGGGGTAGCGGCCTTGAAGTTGCGGGCATTGGTGGGGTCCTTGCGCTTGGCGCGCTTGGGAGCGGGTTCACCCTTGGCAGCGGCTTCGGCCACAGCGGCTTCGTATTCAGCCTTTTCAGCGGCTTCGGCTTCAGCTTGCTGGCGCAAAAGGGTGTGCAGCACGGGCAACAGGAAGGCGGCGGTCTTACCGCTACCGGTTTGGCTGGAAACCATCAGGTCGACAAAGCGGGCGGACTCGCTTTGCATGGCCATGGGGATGGTTTGCATTTGCACAGCGGTGGGCTGGGTGTAGCCCAGGTCGGCCACGGCTTGCACCAGTTCAGGCGCCAGGCCCAGGGTCACAAAGCCATTCGGCACTTCAGGCTGCGCCGGAGTAGCCACTTCGACTTCGGACTGCAAAGTCTCGGTCACGAAGGTGTCGTTGGAAGAAGAGAAGGAAGCTGCAGGCGAAAAGTCGCCCGCGACGTCAAAAGAGTCGTTCATTTAATTACTCACATGGAGAGAACGCGAAGCTGCAATGGCCCGCGAACTGCCCCGTAAATGGTTAAAAAACATCAACCATCAAACGGAGCCGATACCTTTATAGGCCTGCTGGCCTGGCATCAGTTGGCGCAACTTTGTGCGCCAGATGAGTGAAGGGAGATGTGCAAAGTGCACCAATTGATTTCAGTGCAGCCTCGAATTATAGCCCGGATTCGGGTTTCCACCTAATTACTATGCAGTCATCTTCAAAAAATGTGTGCGGTAATGCACAAGTTCTTCAATAGATTCATGCACATCGGCCAGGGCCGTGTGCTTTTGCTGTTTCTTGAAGGACGCCGCCACCTCGGGCCGCCAGCGCTTGGCCAGCTCCTTGAGCGTACTCACGTCCAGGTTGCGGTAGTGGCAGAAGGCCTCCAGCTTGGGCATGTACTTGGCCAGAAAGCGCCGGTCCTGGCCAATGCTGTTGCCGCACAGAGGAGATGTGAATTTGGGCACGTACTGAGACAGGAAGGCGATCAACTGCGCCTCGGCCTCGGCTTCGGTGGTGGTGGAGGCTTTTACCTTGTCGATCAAGCCGCTTTTGCCATGCGTGCCCTTGTTCCATGCGTCCATCTTGTCCAACTGCGCGTCAGACTGGTGGATCACAAAAACCGGACCCTCTACACGCGGCTCCAGGGACGGGCCGGTAACGACCACGGCGATCTCGATCAGGCGGTCCACCTCGGGGTCCAGACCGGTCATTTCACAGTCCAGCCAGATCAGGTTGTGGTCCGATTTTGCGAGCAAGGTCGCTGATGACACGGGGGATGGGGTATTGATTTCAGCCAT
>JAPLPK010000217.1 GCA_026400275.1 Burkholderiales bacterium | reverse complement strand
CAGGCGCTGGGCGCGGTGATCGCGCGGATCGCCTAAAGCTGGCTCAACTGCCTGCGGTGGAGAGCGCCCACGGCGCCACCTGGAAGTGCGCCACCAGGTGGTCTACCAGGGCCCGCACGGCGGGCGACAGATGGCGGCGCGAGGGGTACAGGGCGTACACCGTCATCGTCGGCACCTGCCAGTCGGGCAGCACCTGCACCAGCGCACCGCTGCGCAGATAGCTGTTGGCCAGGTAGCTGGGCTGCAGCGCAATGCCCGCGCCCGCCAGCGCGGCCTGCAGCAGCACGGTGGCCTCGTTGGCGCTGAACGGGCTGCGTACGCGCACCTCCACCACCTCGTCGTTGCGCGACAGCTTCCACAGGCTTTTGCCCACGGTGGCATGGCTCAGGCAGCGATGTTGCGCCAGCTCGCCGGGGTGTTGCGGCATGCCGTGGGCCTGGATGTACTGTGGCGACGCCACCAGCACCGAGTCGCAGGTCACCAGCGGGCGGGCTATCAGCATGGGGTCGGGCTCGCTGCTGATGCGTATGGCCAGGTCGATGCGCGCCTCCACCAGGTTCAGGGTGCTGTCGCCCACCTGCAGGTCTACCGAAAGCAGGGGGTGTATGGCCAGAAACTCGGCGATGGCAGCCGCCAGGTGGGCGTGGCCGAAGGACATGCTGGCGGTCAGCCGCAGTTGCCCGCGCAGGGTGTCGCTGCCGCTGGCGGTTTCTTCTTCCACCGCGCTGGCCAGCTCCAGCATTTGCTGGCTGCGGCGCAGGGCTTGTTCGCCGGCGTCGGTCAGCGTTACGCGGCGTGTGGTGCGCTGCAGCAGCCGCGCTTGCAGCCAGTTCTCCATCTCGGTGACGTAGCGCGTCACCATGGCGCGGGACATGTCGAGCTTGTCTGCAGTTGCGCTGAAGCTGCCGCTGGTGGCAACTTCCGTAAACACACGCATGGCGGTAATGCGGTCCATATTGGGTTGATTTATGCAACAGTAATGCGTAGTTTATGGGGTTTATTGGTTTGAATGGTGAAACTAAACTGCCATCCATCGCAACACCGACCCAGGAAACCACCATGCTCCGTACCTCCCTCATCGCTGCAGCCGTCGCCGCCACCATCGCCGTAGTTACCGGCACCGCCTCCGCCGCCCAGCCTTTGCAACTGCGCGTCTACAACGCCGACGGCAATAGCTTCAACGTCAACTCCACTCTGGTCTACGGCGAGAAGGAAGCCATGGTGATCGACGCCGGCTTTACCCGCGCCGACGCGCTGCGCATCGCCGCCAATGTGCTGGACAGCGGCAAGCAGCTGAAGACCATCTACGTCAGCCAGGCCGACCCCGACTACTACTTCGGCGTGGAAGCGCTGAAGGAAGTTTTCCCCCAGGCTGATGTGGTGACCACGCCGGCTGTGCTGGCCAAGCTCAGCGCCAAGCATGCCGGCAAGGTGGCCTTCTGGGGCCCCAAGATGGGTGCCAACGCCCCACGCACCCCTGTGCTGCCCCATGCCATCGATGGCAACAGCTTGACGGTGGACGGCGAGAAGGTGGAGATCCGTGGCACCACGGGCCTGCTGGCGCACCGCCCCTACGCCTGGATTCCGTCCATCAAGGCGGTAGTGGGCAATATCGCTGTATTCGGCAACATGCATGTGTGGACGGCAGACACCCAAACCGTGGCCGAGCGCGGCGCCTGGGTCGCCCAGCTGGACGAGATGGCCGCACTGCAGCCAGCCATCGTTGTGCCCGGCCATATGCAGGCGGGCACGCCTATCGATGCCAGCAGCATCGGTTTCACCAAGACCTATTTGCAGACCTTCGAGAAGAACCTGGCCAGCAGCAAGAACAGCGCTGAGCTGGTAGACGCCATGAACAAGGCCTTCCCTGCCGCAGGCGGCGCCATGGTGCTGGACATCAGCGCGAAGGTGAACAAGGGCGAGATGAAATGGTAAGCGCCCGCTACAACGTCCGTTACCTGATGGACCCCTTGTGCGGCTGGTGCTACGGCGCCGCCCCCGCTCTGCAAAAACTGCGCAACGCGCCGGGTGTGCACCTGGAGATCGCCCCCACGGGTTTGTTCGCCGGGGCCGGCAGCCGCGCCATGGACGCCGACTTTGCCGCCTTCGCCTGGAGCAACGACGAACGCATAGAAAGGCTGACGGGCCAGCGCTTCACCACGCGCTACCGCAGCGAGGTGCTGGGCAAGCACGGCCAGCGTTTCGATTCCGGCCCCGCCACCCTGGCCTTGACCGCCGTGCAGCGCACCGTGCCAGAGCGCGAGTTCGACGCGCTGCGGGTGATCCAGGAGGCCCGTTACGTGGACGGCCTGGACACCACTGACCAGACGGTCTTGGCCGGGCTATTGCGCGGCTTGCAGCTGGATGTGGCCGCCGAGCAGCTGTTGCAGGCCGATGCGGCATTGGCCGCCGCCACCCAGGCCCGCATGGCCGATGCCCAGCGCGATATGCAGCAACTGGGCGCCCAGGGCGTGCCCAACCTGGTGCTGGTGAATGCCCAAGGCCGGCACCTGGTGCGTGGCAATGCCTTGTACGGCAGCCTGGACAGCTTGCTGGCGCAACTCCAAGCATCCTGAGTCAACCGATCAGTGTGCTACCAAAAAAGTAGCTGCTTGCGCAGGTTCTATCTGCGCCAGAGCACTTTTTCTCTTACCATCGGCGTTTGATTTTCCAGACGCCACGCCATGCAAGCCTTGCTCGACACCATTGCCACGATGGCCCTGCCCACCGACGCCCAGCGCATCTTCCACGGGCGGGGTGGCCTGTACCCAGGCTGCGAACACTGGGCGCTGGACGCCTTTCCGCCGGTCTTGCTGTTGACCAGTTTCCAGCCCGCCAGTGACGACGAGTTGGCCGTTATCGGCGCCGCGCTGCAGGCCCGTTGGCAGCAGCTGGCACCGGGCCAGCCCTTGAACTGGGTCTACCAATGCCGGTTTGACGGGCAGACTGAAACCCGTCTGATGGCCGGCGAGGTGCCTGACCCGCATGTGGTGATCGAGGCCGGCGCGCGCTACCGCGTGCATGTGCTCAAGGGCCAGAACCACGGCCTGTTCCTCGACATGGCCGAGGGCCGGCGCTGGGTGCGCGAGCACATTGCCGGCCGCGCCAACTTCCGCGTGCTGAACCTGTTCGCCTATACCTGCGCCTTCTCGGTGGTGGCGCTGCAGGCAGGCGCCAAACACGTGCTCAATGTGGACATGGGCCACGGCGCCATCGCCATTGGCCAGCAGAACCACCAGCTCAACGGCCTCAGCACCGGCGCCAGTTTTCTGCCGCACGACATCTTCACCACCTGGGGCAAGATCAACCGTGGCGGCGCCTACGACCTGATCATCGTGGACCCGCCCAGCTACCAAAAAGGCAGCTTCGTCGCCACCAAGGACTACGCCCGCCTGATGCGCCGCCTGCCCGATCTGCTGATGCCCGGCGGCCACGCGCTCTTGTGTCTGAATGCGCCCGAGCTGGGCGTCGCATTTTTACAGGACCAGATGGCTGAACTGGCACCCGAGCTGGCCTTTGTCGAGCGCGTGGCGAACCCGGCGGTGTTTGCCGACGTGTCGGAGGACCGGGCTTTGAAGGTGCTGGTGTACCGGGCGCCCGACAGAGCAGTTGGCAATAGCTAGGCAAGCAGCTGCTGTGTGATCAGCGCCCACTCGCTAGGCTCCACCGGCGTGATCGACAGGCGGTTTCCCCGCTGTAGCACCCGCATGTCTGCCAAGCCTGGCTGCTCGCGCAATTCGGTCAAACCCAGCACCCGAGTTTTGCGCAGGGCCTGCACATCCAGCAGTAGCCAGCGGGGTTTGTCGGGTGACGACTTGGGGTCGCAGTAGGGCGAGGCCGGGTCGAACTGGGTCGGGTCCACGCGCGTGCCGGAGGCCACGCGGGCGATGCCGGCGATGCCGGGTTCGGCACAACTGGAGTGGTAGAACAGCACGCCGTCACCGACCTGCATGTCGTCGCGCATGAAGTTACGGGCCTGGTAGTTGCGCACGCCGGTCCAGGGCACGGTGGCGCTGGGGGCGGCCAGGGCGTCGTCGATGGAGCATTCTTCGGGTTCGGACTTCATCAGCCAATAGTGGGGAGCGCGGGGGGAGTGGGTGGAGGCGGTCATGGCGCCATTTTTGCAAAAATTTGGCTGCGCACCCGCTGCCAGGTGTTTGCTTCTATTTTGATAGCTGTTGGCGTAGGTAAATCAAGCGCGGGAGGCTGATTTCTTTTGCATTTGCATGGGCCGCCACAAAGCAAAAAGCCCCGGTGCTCGCACACCGGGGCTTTTACATGCAGCGCAGAGCGTTTAGCTTTGCTGGATGCCGGACAGAATCCAGCCGCCAGAGCCTTGCAGGGGCTTGGTCAGGTGCCAAATTTCGTTAAAGGCTTCGGGCGCGCCGCTGTCTTCACGGATCTGGCCGGTGAACCGCACGCTGACTACGTACTGGCCGTTTTCTTCGGCAACTTCCAGTACATCGCCATCGACATTCAGCACATCGGTTTGCTGCTTGGCGGCGCCACGTTCGGACAGGTCCATCTTCAACTCGGCAAACATTTCCGGTGTGGTGAACTGGCGGATGTCTTCCAGATTGCCAGCGTCGTTGGCGGCCTGCAGGCGGATGAAGTTGACCTTGGCATTGCGCACAAAGCCGACCACGTCAAAGTCTGCCGGAATGCTGGGCTTGGCGGCCAGGTTGGCACCAATGCCGGAGCCAATGCTGGAGCCGCCGGGCATGGACATCTTGTAGGCCGGAGCTGCGGGGCTCAGGTCTGCCGGAGCCCCTGCCGTGGCGTATTGCATGCCGCCAATGCCGGCTGCCGACGGTTGCTGCCGTGCAGCAGCGCGTTTACGCATGAAGAAGCCCACGGCCACCATGATGGCGGCTGCCAGCAGGCCGAACATCAGCATGGATGCGAGTTCGCTACCAAAGCCCAGGTGCGATGCCAGTGCGGCCAGGCCCAGACCTGCGGCCAGACCGGCCAGAGGGCCCATCCAGGAGCGCTTGGGTGCTGCAGCCGCAGCCGCGCCGGGGGCAGCCGCTGCTGCCGAGGTTGCAGCGGGCGTTTGTGCCGGCGTGGCGGTGGGTGATTTAGCGGGTGTGGCCTGGCGCTGCATGCCCAGGGATTTTCCCGCGCCCATGCGCTTGGCGGCTTCCGCGTCCACGGCAATGGTGGACAGGCCTAGGGCCATGACCACGGCCATTAGGGAGAGTATCTTTTTCATGGGTTGTGCTCCTGGGGTATCAAGTTGATGTGCTTTGCATACTAGGGTGGCAAATGCTTCTGAAAAAGCAGATTAATAGGAAGTATTAATTCTGTAAAAACTGAATGTTTTCCGTGTTGGCTGTGTGGGCGATGGGCTGCTGTGGTGCAGGTGGCGCGTCAGGGTGGGCGGCGGGCATAGGGATTGCGCCCACGTCTCCGAGAAAAATAAACCTCAGAATTCCGAATAAAAGTGCTGCTGACGTAGAACCCAAAAGGGTTTGTTGCTATGAATATGATGGCTAAATAGAAGGCTTGCCAGTGGTGGCTATCTGCTGCGCGCTAAAGTAATCTACGCCATCAAAGACTTTGAACACGTTCTTAGAACTTTCCTCATCCCGAGCCCAGCTTGTATCCGGTCCATTTAACTTGACTGCTCCATTCCTCACCGCCCGCTCCGCGATGCTGCCCAATTGGACCCGTGCGCCCGATCAAGATACCGAAGACAACCCCTGGAAGGTGGCCTTGGAGGCCTCGGGCGTCGGGGTCTGGGATTGGGATCTGGCGAGCGACACCCAAACCCATTCGCAGCGCTGGGAGGCGATTCTGGGCTATGGCGGAGGTGAGCTGGAAGGCGGCTACGCCAGCTTTGTGCGCATGGTGCATCCTGACGACTTGCCGCTGGTACAAAAGGCAGTCCAGGCCTATCTGGACGGCACGGTACCCGACTACATCATGCAGCTACGCATGCGCCACAAGGATGGGCACTGGGTCTGGATACTTTCGCATGGCCTGATCGTCAGCCGAGATGCGCAGGGCAAGCCACAGCGCATGATTGGCACCCATTCCGATATCAGCGCCCACAAGCAGTCCGAAGCGCAACTGCTGGGTCTGAATGCCCGGCTGCTGGAGCAGACCCGGCTGCTGCAGACCACCATGGCCAGTATCAGCCAGGGGCTGTTTGTGTTTGACGCGGATATGCGCCTGATCTCGTTCAACCCCCGGGTGTGCGAGCTTCTGGAGCTGCCGGAGAGCTTTCTGGCCACCCGCCCGACGCTGGAACAGATCAACCACCTTCAAACGGTGCGCGGCGACTTCGGCCCCAACGGCGGCTGGGTAGAAAGCCATGCGCGCAGCTATGTGCTGAGCGGCGGCAAGTCGGACTTACCGTCGCACTATCTACGCGTGACGCAAAGCGGGCGTACCCTGGAAGTCAAAAGCCAGCAGTTGCCCGAAGGCGGCATGGTGCGCACCTTTGCCGACGTGTCGGACTATGTGCAGGCCCAGACTGCGCGCAAGCGCCTGGACCAGCTGTTGACGGCCATGCAGTCGTTGGCGCAAGTGGGGGGCTGGGAGGTGGACATACCGAGCAACCGCGTCTTCTGGACCGAGGGTGTCTACCGCATTTTGCAGACCACGCCGGAGGAGTACACGCCCAGCACGCCGCAGGAGGCGATAGAGCGCGTGTTTACGCCGGCCTCTATCGCCAGGATACGGGCTTCCTATGGCGATGTGCAGCACCAGCCAGCCGCGCACGACTACGAACTGGAGGCCACCACCTTCCGGGGAGAGCGCATCTGGGTGCAAGCGGTGGGAACTTCGGTCTGGAAGGACGGCCGGCTGGTGTCGCGCACCTCGGTGCTGCAGAACATTACGGAACGCAAGCAGGCCCAGCTGGCCTTGCAGGACACCGAGAACCGCTGGAAGCTGGCTTTGGAAAGCACCGGAGACGGCGTGTGGGACTGGGACGTCCAGAGCGGGGTTGAGCATTTCTCCAAACGGCTGTTGGAGATGTATGGTTTTCAGGAAGGCGAGATCCCCAATATGGCAGCGGAGCTGGACAGCCGCACCCATCCGGACGATGTGGCGCAGATGGCGCTGGACCGGGATGCCCACTTTGAGGGGCGCACCGCGATCTACCACAACGAGCACCGCATCCGGTGCAAGGATGGCAGCTGGAAATGGGTGCTGAGCCGGGGCATGCTGATCAACCGCGATACCGATGGCCGGCCGCTGCGCATGATCGGCACCCACACCGACATCACCGACCGCAAATCTGCCGAGGCCCTGGTGCGCCAGCAGGCATTTTTTGACACGCTCACCGGTCTGCCCAACCGGCGCATGCTGCGCGACCGGCTGGAGCAGGAGATCAAGCGTTGCAAGCGCGACGCCCAGCAACTGGCCATCCTGTTCATTGATCTGGACCACTTCAAAGAGGTCAACGACACCCTGGGCCACGGCAATGGCGACCTGCTGCTGGTGCAGGCGGCGCAGCGCATCCAGGACTGCGTGCGTGAAGCCGATACGGTGGCCCGTATGGGCGGCGACGAGTTCACCGTGATCTTGACCGAGGTCAGCGACGCACCCCGGCTGGAGCCCACGCTGCAAAAGATACTGCGGGCGGTGGAACAGGTATTTCAGCTAGGCAACGAGCAGGTATTTGTGTCGGCCAGCATCGGCATCACGCTGTATCCGGCCGATGCGTGCGATATTGACGACCTGCTGAAGAACGCCGACCAGGCGCTGTATGTGGCCAAGGGGGCAGGGCGCAACCGTTTCAGCTTTTTTACCCCGGCCTTGCAGGAGGCGGCGCAAACCCGGGTGCGCCTGGCCCACGACCTGCGTGCCGGCCTGCTGGAGCAGCAGTTCCGCCTGGTTTACCAGCCGATTGTGGAGCTGGCCACCGGTGCGGTGCACAAGGCCGAGGCGTTGATACGCTGGCAGCACCCGCTGCGCGGACTGGTGAGCCCGGCGGAATTCATACCGATTGCCGAGTCCAGCGGTTTGATCGTGGACATCGGCGAATGGGTGTTCCAGCAGGCGGCCTTGCAAGTGCAAGCCTGGCGCAGGAGCTTGCACCCCGACTTCCAGATCAGTGTGAACAAGTCCCCTGCGCAGTTTCACCACGACGGCAGCGGCAAACAGGCCTGGGCCCAGCAGCTGCGGGCGCTGGGGTTGCCCGGTTCGAGCGTCGTGGTGGAAATCACCGAAGGCCTGCTGCTGGATGCCAACCCCCGCGTCACCGGGCACCTGCTGGAGCTGGGCGAGGCGGGCATACAGGTGTCGCTGGACGACTTTGGCACGGGCTATTCGTCGCTGTCGTATTTGCAGAAGTTTGACATTGACGTCATCAAGATCGACCAGTCGTTTGTGCGCAACTTGTGCGCCGCGTCCACCGAACTGGCGCTGTGCAAAGCCATGATCGTGATGGCCCACGAACTCGGCATGCAGGTGGTGGCCGAGGGGGTGGAAACTGTGCAGCAGCGGGATCTGCTGGCGGCTGCGGGCTGCGACTATGCCCAGGGCTACCTGTTTTCGCGTCCGGTCGCTGCGGCGGATTTCGAGAGCTATTGGTCGGTTGCACGCGCGGCGGACGGGCACTGGGATATATAAGGAATAGGGCTGTGGCGCCCATTCCGTAAACTTAGTCCGCTATAAATAAGATAGCTTTCGGGAGCTATGGCGGGCAGATTCCTTGGGTAGGCGCGCCCTGCGCACCGCCTCGCCAGTATGGCTTTGAACGCCATATGGAACATACAACCACGTCTTCACTCCCAGGAGGTGTTTTGCGCCTAATCCTGGTCGAAAATCCATTGGCTTTATGGGGTCCATCAAACATGCAATACAACTCCCGCGGGATGGACGACTCTTACACCTCCACCCGACTCTGTTTACCGCTGGACGCAGCGCTGGCCGGCGCGCTGGCCCAGATGGTCGAGGCCATCGGCAGCCCGGACTGGTTTGACACGGTGCTGAACCTGATGGGCACGGTCTGCGGCGTGGATTCGGGCGGTGCCATGGTGTTCCACCGGCACCAGCAGCCGCGCCGCATCCTGCACCGCTTCAACCCGCAGGAGCGCAGCCTGCCTGAAGACGCGTTCCTGTCCGGCCCCTATGTGCTGGACCCGAACTACCAGCTGTTCCTGCAGGGCTGCCCTAGCGGCGTGTACTGGCTGCGCGATATTGCGCCCGACGATTTCTACGACAGCGAGTACTACCGGGTGTTCTATTCGCAGATCGGCCTGTCAGACTCGGTAGACCTGCTGTGGCGCATCAACGAGGACACGGCGCTGAACATCTTCATTGAGCGCAGCATCCGCCACGCGAAGTTCCAGGCCACCGACCTGCTGGCCATCCGTACGCTGGCGCCCATCATCCTGTCGGCTACCGCCAGGCATTACGCGCTGACGGCCGCTGCCGCCGAGCGTGACAGCGACAAGCTGACCCACCGCAAGGTGCAGAGCACCGTGGAGAACTTCGCCAGCTCGCTGCTGACCCAGCGCGAGCGCCAGGTGTTGTTCTACATGATCAGTGGCTACTCGTCGGCGCTGACGGCCGAGCGCCTGAAGACCACCGAGGGAACGATCAAGATCCACCGCAAGAACATCCACCGCAAGCTGGACATCGGCTCGCAAGCCGAGCTGTTCTCGCTGTTCATACACTGCATCCCGTTTGCCGAACCGGACGCGGCGCTGGACCCGCTGGCGGTCTACCAAAGCGCACCGGCCTCCAGTAGGCACAAGACGCTGCTGGAGGCCGGGCCGGCACAATGCTGAACGGTTACTTGCCGTAGACGTCGAAGTCGAAGTACTTGTCGGCGATCTTCTTGTAGCTGCCATTGGCGTGCACGGCCTTCAGTGCGGTATTGAAGTCGGCCTTCAGCTTGGCGTCGGTCTTGCGCATGGCCACACCCGTGCCGTAGCCCAGCACCGCAGTGTCTTTCAGCTCGTAGCTGGCGAACTCGAAGGGCTTGCCCTCGGGCTTGGCCAGAAAGCCCATTTTCATCTCCACTAGGTTGCCGATGATGGCGTCCAGCCGGCCCGAGGCGATGTCCAGGTACGAGTCCTGGGTGGACTCGTAGCGCTGGATGGTGGCGCCCGCCTTGGCGTAGTATTTTTCGGCGTAGTCGGCCTCGGTCGAGCCTTTCAGTACGCCGACCTTTTTGCCCTTCAGCGCGGCTGGCGAGCCGTCCAGGCCGCTGCCGTGCTTGACGATCACGCGGTAGGGGATGTCGGTGATCTTGTCGCTGAAGGCCACGGTCTTGCGGCGCTCGTCGGTCACTGTCATGCCCGACATGACCATGTCGAACTTGCGCGCCAGCAGCGAGGGCACGATGGCGTCCCAGGGCGACTCGACAAACACACAGCGGCGCTTCATCTCGGCGCAGATCGCCTGGCCGAGATCGATCTCGAAGCCCACCAGCTTGCCGTCGGGGGCTTTGTACTCAAACGGCTCGTAGGTGGCATCGGTGCCGATGCGCAGGTCTTTCTGCTCGGTCGCCTGGACGGAGAGGCCAAGCACCAGGCCGGCCATGGCGAGTAAGTAGTGGAGTTTCATCGGTGGTTCCTGCAGGTTGGGGCGCCGGATCGGCGCGGGATAAGCGGTGGTTGCGGTGGAAGCGCGGCGCAAGAATACGGTGATTCGGCCCGCTGAAAACGGGCTCTACCCCCAGAGGGATAGAGCGGTTTGGCGGCGCACAGTACGGGCGAATGGCGGCCTATCCCGCTGGGTGTAGCCGGGTGCGGAAGGCCATGTTGTGGGTCTGGATAGCGCTTACGCTTGCCCTCGCCAAAGCCTTTGGCGCGCGACCGGCTGTGCGATGACAGGCCGTTTGAACCCTTGAGAAAAATGCACCAACTACGTAAACCTTATCTGTTGTTTCTGGGCGATGTCACGCTGAAGTCCGACGCCAAAACCGCCTTTGGCCTGCGCGACTGGTGTGCCGATGCCGTGCTTGGCGAATGGAGCCTGCCGGCCGCTACGGTCAGCCTGGGCTTGCCCCGTTTGTCGCCGCAGCAGGCCGCGCAGCAGGGCGCGGGTTCGCTGGTGGTCGGTGTGGCCGCCGTCGGCGGTATGCTGCCCGAACACTGGCTGGCCGAGCTGGAGGCCGCGCTGGACGCCGGCCTGGACATCGTCAGCGGCCAGCATTCGCGGCTCAGCGCGTTCCCGCGCCTGGTGCAGGCGGCGCAGCGCGGCGGCGCGCGGCTCATCGATGTGCGGCATTCCGACCTGTCATTCCCCGCCGGCACCGGCCGCAAGCGCAGCGGCCAACGCGTGCTGACCGTCGGCACCGACTGCGCACTGGGCAAGAAATACACCGCCCTGGCCCTGGCCCAGGCGCTGCAAAAGCAGGGCGCGGCTGCCACCTTCCGCGCCACCGGCCAGACCGGGGTGATGATCGCCGGTGAGGGCGTGGCCATCGACGCGGTGATCTCCGACTTCGTGGCCGGCGCGGCCGAGCAGCTGTCGCCCGATAACGCGCCCGGCCACTGGGACGTGATCGAAGGGCAGGGCGCCTTGTTCCACCCCGCCTATGCAGGCGTGACCCTAGGCCTGCTGCATGGCTCGCAGCCGGATGCGCTGGTGCTGTGCCACGACCCGGCGCGCGACTGTATCGAGGGCTACCCCGGCTTTCCGATTCCCGACCTGCAGGTCGCCATCGACCGCTATGTCGAGGCCGGCCGCCTGACCAACCCGGCGGTGCGATGCGTCGGCATCAGCATCAACTCGTCCAGCCTGTCGGATGCCGAGTGGGATGCCTATGCCAGCCGCCTGCGCCGTGAACTGCAACTGCCGGTGGTCGACCCGATGCGCGGCGGCGTCGACGCGATTGCCAAAGCCTTGCTGCAAGCATGATCCGCTGCCAGACCCGCATCGAGAGCTGGGCTTTGCACGAGCCCTTCGAGATCGCCCGCGAAACCATCACCGACCAGGCGGTGCTACTGCTGACCTTGACCGATGCCGCCGGCCATAGCGGTCAGGCAGAAGCCGCCGGGGTCGATTACGACGGCGAGACCCCGGCCAGCATGGCCGCGCAGATCGCCGCACTGCTGCCGCGCCTGCACGACGGACTGAGCGGCGCCGAGCTGCTGGATTGGCTGCCGGCCGGCGGCGCGCGCAATGCGCTGGACTGCGCGCTGTGGGACCTGCGCGCCAAGCAGAGCGGTGTGCCGGTGTGGCAGGCGGCTGGCCTGCCGGCTTTGCAGCCGGTAACCACCGCCTTCACCATCGGCCTGGGCGACGAAGCCACGACGCGGCGCAAGGCCCGCGCGGCCCGCCACTACCCGTTGCTTAAGCTCAAGGTCGACGCCCAGCGTCATCTGGACGTGGTGCGCTGGGTGCGCGAGGAGCACCCAGGCGCGCGCCTAGTGGTCGATGCGAACCAGGGCTGGTCGCCCGCGCTGTTGCGCGAGCTGCTACCTGCACTGGCCGCCGCCCGCGTCGAGCTGGTCGAGCAGCCGCTGGCCCGCGGCCAGGACGCCGCGCTGGACGGCCTGCAGCCGCCGATTCCGCTGGCCGCCGACGAATCCTGTACCGACCGGGCTTCGGTGGGCGCCCTGGTGGGCCGCTACCAGTTCGTCAACATCAAGCTGGACAAATGCGGTGGACTTACCGAGGCGCTGGCCCTGGCTGCCGAGGCCCGGCGGCTCGGCCTGGGGCTAATGGTCGGCAATATGTGCGGTACCTCACTGGCGATGGCGCCGGCGTTTCTGCTGGCGCAGAGCTGCACCTATGTAGACCTGGACGGCCCCTTGCTGCAGCAGCAGGACCGGGCGCTGCCGCTGCAGTACGACCGGGGCGTGATCCAGCCGCCGTCGCCGGCACTGTGGGGGTAATGCTATCGAAATGAGGGTGAAAACCTTGAATGAAATGGGCCGCTAGCGCTTATTTAATATGCGCTGGTAGCTATTGAATCGATAGCGTTTTTTATAAATTTCCGGCAGCGCATCAAAATATTTGCGCTGGAGTGCATCCAAAACTGCGTCTGGTGGGTAGTACCTACAGCAGCCCAAAAAAGCTGCCTGTTGTCCTTATCCGCTTAACTCATTTTTGGAGCACTTCCATGTCGATCAAACCTCTCTCTTTGCTTGCTGTTGTTTCCGCTGCCGTGGTGCTGAGTGCCTGCGGTTCCATGAAACCCATGCAGCCCATGTTCAGCCAGGACAGCCTGCCCGAAGCCGTCAAAGTGCCCATGGGTAACAAAGTGGCCATGGAAACCGTAGGCGTGGGTGAGATCACCTACGAATGCCGCGACAAGGCGAACGCCCCTGGCATGACCGAGTGGGTGTTCGTAGGCCCGAACGCCGCGCTGAACGACCGCAGCGGCAAACAGGTCGGCAAGTACTACGGCCCACCGGCCACCTGGGAATCCCTGGACGGCTCCAAGCTGACGGCCACCCAGCTGGCCGTTGCACCAGCCGGCGCCGGCAACATCCCTTACCAACTGGTCAAGGCCAACCCCGCCATGGGCATGGGCGCGATGGCCGGCGTAACCCACATCCAGCGCGTGGCGACCAAGGGCGGCGTGGCACCGGCCAGCGCTTGCAGCCCGGCCAACAAGGGCGCCAAGGAAGTCGTCAAGTACCAGGCCGACTACATCTTCTGGAAGGCCGTCTAAGCCCTGCAGCAGCGGTAGCCCGCGCGGCGGCTAACATGGGGCTCTATGCATGACCCAGCCGATGGCCGCCCTGTGACGACTGCTACCGATGACTTCGACTACGAACGTGCCCTGCAGGCCTGCGCCAGCGGCGACCGCCAGGCGCTGCAGGACATTTACCGCCAGGAGAGCCGCCATCTGCTGGGGGTGGCGCTGCGCATCGTGCGGCAACGCCAGCAGGCGGAGGACGTGGTGCACGACGCTTTCATGAAGATATGGACCCAGGCCGCCAGCTTCGACCCCCAGCGGGGGGCTGGCCGCGGCTGGATCTACAGCGTGGTGCGGCACCAGGCGCTGAATGCTGTGCGCAGCCAGGGCCGCGAGGTGTCGGTCGACGAAGAAACCGCCGAGGCGCTGGACGCCGAACATTCCATCGCCGCCCACGCCGAGGTGGCCGATGCCTTCGAGCTGAATATGAGCCTGGGCAAGCTGAACGACTGCCTGGCCCGGCTGGAGCCGGCGCGGCGCAATTGCATTCTGTACGCCTATGTGGACGGCTGCTCGCATGGCGAAATCGCCGAACGCACGCGCACGCCGCTGGGCACCGTCAAAGCCTGGATCAAGCGCGGCATGGGCAGCCTGAAGGAGTGCATGGCATGAGCGCGCCGCAAGAAACGCAAGACCTGGCCGCCGAATACGTGCTCGGCACCTTATCGGCCGTGCGCCGTCGCGAGGTGGAGCAGCGCCTGGCCCACGATGCCGATTTGCGTGCTGCGGTGCAGGGCTGGGAGGCGCGCCTGCTGCCCCTGACTGCCCTGGCCGAGCCGGTCGAGCCGTCATCCCAGCTATGGCAACGCATCGAAAACAGTGTGGACCACGCCATGGCGCCACGTCGGCGGCCGGTGCCTGCGGCCAAGGCCGGTTGGTGGAACAGCCTGGACCTGTGGCGCGGCCTGGCCGGCGCTGGTTTTGCCGCTGCGGCCATCATGGCTTCGGTGCTGGTGACGCGCCAGGACATGCAGCCGGCCAGCCCGCAGTACATGGTGGTGCTGGTGGCGCCACAGGACAAGGCGCCTGGCTGGGTGATCCAGGCGAGCAATCCGCAGCGGCTGAGCCTGATCCCACTAGGGCAGGCCACGGTGCCTCAGGATAGGTCCTTACAGTTCTGGACCAAGGGCGAGAATTGGAGTGGACCGGTGTCTCTGGGCCTGGTCAAACCGGGCCAGACCCTGCAGATTCCGCTGGACAAGCTGCCGCCGCTGCAGCCCAACCAACTGTTTGAGCTGACGCTAGAGCCCGCAGCCGGCTCGCCGATCAACCGGCCGACTGGGCCCATCCAGTTCATAGGCCGGGCGGTCAAGGTGTTGTGAGGACGCGTGCGATAATCAGCGCAGGTACCGGGAGAGTCTGAGGCCCTTGTTGCACAACAAGTTGGCTCTTAGCGCCGAAGGAGCAACCGCCCCGGAAACTTTCAGGCAAAAGGACCGGTACCTGTCACACACATCTGAAGAGCAACCGGGTTTCGTCATCCGGTTCACCGCAGGAGCAAGCGGCCTGGCTATATGCCGGCCGTGAATCTCTCAGGTCCAAAACAGAGGGGCGATAGCTGCGCATGCTTGTTGCTATCCCCACTTTGACGTTTTGGAACTCTCATCATGAAAAAGTTTGCTGGTCATTTTGCCGTTATCGGCGGCGGTATCACGGGCGTCACCACGGCCTACGCTTTGGCAAAACGCGGTTTTGCCGTCACCTTGTTCGAAAAGCACCGCTATGCGGCTATGGAAACATCGTTTGCCAATGGCGGGCAGTTTTCGGTTTCGAACGCCGAAGTGTGGAACCACTGGTCTACCGTGCTGAAGGGGCTGAAGTGGATGCTCAAGAGCGACGCACCTTTGCTGGTCAACCCCAAGCCCAGCTGGCACAAGCTGGCCTGGTTTGCCGAGTTCATTGCGGCCATACCGCACTACGAGAAGAACACGGTAGAGACCACCCGCCTGGCGATTGCCGCGCGCGAGCATCTGAATGCCTGGGCCGACGCAGAAGGCCTGGACTTCGACCACAAGCGCGAAGGCATCCTGCATATTTACCGCGATAAAGCCGGTTTCGACCAGGCGGGCAAGGTGTCCAAATTGCTGGCCCAGGGTGGGCTGGATCGCCGCGCTGTCACGCCGCAAGAGATGCGCGCCATTGAACCCACCCTGGCCGGCAACTACTACGGCGGCTATTTCACCGAAAGCGACACCACGGGCGACATCCATAAGTTCAGCACCGGCATGGCTTTGGCGGCCGAGCGCCTGGGCGTAAAAACCCGTTATGGCCAGCACATAGACGCCGTGCACAGTGACGGCAAGCAAGTGACGGTCACGGCGAACGATGGCGACCAGCGCCAGGCCCATGTGTTTGACGGTGTGGTGGTTTGCGCCGGCACGGCCAGCCGGGACCTGGCGGCGCAGTTGGGTGACCGCGTCAATATCTATCCCGTTAAAGGCTATTCCATTACGGTGAATTTGCAGGACGCCCAGAGCCAGGCATCCGCACCGATGGTGAGCCTGCTGGACGACGGCACCAAATTGGTCACCAGCCGCTTGGGGCTTGACCGCTTCCGTGTGGCCGGTACGGCAGAGTTCAACGGCTATAACCGCGACATCCGGGCCGACCGTATCCGTCCTTTGGTGGAGTGGGTACAGCAGTGCTTTCCGGGTGTGCGTACCGAAAGCGTGGTGCCCTGGGCCGGGCTGCGCCCCATGATGCCCAACATGCTGCCGCGCGTGGGGAAAGGCAAGCGACCTGGCGTGTTTTACAACACAGGGCACGGGCACCTGGGCCTGACTCTTTCGGCCGTGACGGCCGATATGGTGGGGGCCATCGTTGCCTCCAGCTACGCCTAGTCCTGGCTATCCGCGCGGGCGCTCATAGGTGCGCAGCAGGCTGCTTTTATTGGCCACGCCCAGGTAGGATCTGTGCGTGTTGTTGTTGCCCGTCGCTCCGGGCAAGACGGAGTAGTTTGACTTCGTAAATGGCCCAGGCTTGGGTCAAATAGGCAGCCCAGCAGAGCTATAAAAAATGTGGAGTAGGCGCCGCGCACCGAGCCTGATCGCACATATCCCAGGGGACCCACCTTCATGTATTGCAGGCTGGGGGCATGCCTATGGCCGGCATGCAACCCACTTTATTGGTGCAGCTTCGGTTAAATTTTGAGGCTCACGAGAGGCTCATACTTGTAACGTGTAGTATCGCCATCTTGTCTAGGCATATTTCTGTAATTGCTTTCCTCGATAGTAGACTCTTTCACAGCTTACGGGTTCAAAGGGCGTTCATGTTCAACCGCTTTCCATCCAAAGTGACATGGCCTCGGTGCGTGCGTCCGGCATTCTTGCTGCTCGTTCTGGCGTCGTTGGCCTCGTTTGCTTGGGCGGCTGAAACATGCAAACAGCTGGTTGCTACGGGCAACCCCGAGTACCCCCCGTATTTGTGGCGTGACCCCGCTGACAACAACCGTTTGATGGGCGCCAATGCTGATTTGGTGCAAATGGTGGCCAAGGAGATCGGTATCCCGATTGAGGTACGTTATGCCGGCTCCTGGGCCCGAGTGCAGGAGGAGGCCAAGCTTGGGCGTGTTGATCTGGTTGCCGGTGCTTTCTTTACCGTGGATCGCCTGGACTATATGGACTACGTCTATCCATCGTTCCGCGAGACGCGTTCTTTGGTGTGGGGCCGCCAGTCTGCCCCGATCAAATACCAGCGCTGGGCAGACTTGCAGGGCCTGTCCGGCGTGACCGTTATCAATAATAGTTTTGGCGAGGATTTCGACCGCTTTGCCAAAACTTCGTTGAAGATAGCTACCGTACCCAGCCTGGAGCAGGCGCTCAAGATGTTGCAGTTAGGTCGGGTGGACTATTTGGTCTACGAGGAATCGCCGGCTTTGGCCTACATTGCCAAGCTGGGCATCGATGGGTTGCTGCCCATGGCTGCGTCCATCAGTAACGAGAGCCTCTACCTGACGCTTTCGCACAAGTCTCCCTGCAACAGCAGTGAATTGCGTGCTGCATTGGCCAAGGCCATGTACAAGCTGGCACGCCAGAACGTGATGAAGAAAATGATCGATACCAACATCCAGCTATGGCGCACGAAATAAAGCCCACAGCGATGGGAGGTAGCAGGTGTTAGTAGCCTGCATATACAGCTACCTCCCGGAGGACATCCGTCGGAAAAGGACCGCGTGCCGAAGCTATCCCTAAGACAAATCATGACGCTGGGCGTAGCGCTTGGCATTGTGTTGCCTGCCTTGGTGCTGGGTAGCCTACTTGTGAACAACCGGTACGAGCGCGAGCTGGCCCTGCGCATACGCGAGCCCATGTTGCAGTACACCCAGCTGCTGTCCAGCGGTTTGGGCATGCCGATCTGGAACGTGGACAAGGCGGTGGCCAAGCAGTTGATGGACTCTGTCATGCGCAACGCCGACGTGGTGGGCGTGAGGATCGATGACGAATTTGGCAAGGTCTTTGTTTCCAGTGAATCTGCGGGTCGGCGCCAGGGCACGGTGCTCAGCCAGCAAAGCGATATCTTGATGGATGGGCGGCGTGTGGGCCGTGTCACGGTGGAGCTCAGCACCGCCCGCGTTGTGGGGCAGCTATGGGCCGACTTCACCCGGCTGGGCCTGTTCATCCTGGCCCAGGTGGGCATTTCATTTCTGCTGGTGTTCTTGCTGGTGGAGCGCCGTGTGGTACGCCCCTTGTATAGGCTGCAAATGGCCACGGCTAGGCTAGCGCGTGGCGAGCTGGACCAGGCGCTAGACTGGCACAGACACGATGAGATCGGCAGCCTCGCGTACAGCCTGGACAAGATGCGCGCGTCCCTCGGCCGGGCCATTGCCGAGCGTGACGCGAAGAATGCAGACCTGCAGCAGGAGCTTTATGACCGCCTGCGTGCCGAGCACGCTCTGCGTTTTACCGAGGCCAAGTTCAAGGCCATCTTCCATGCTTCGCCGCTGGCCATGACGGTGAGCCGCAACGAGCCCGACTACCTGATTGCCGACATCAACGACGCGGGACTGCGCCAGTTTGGTCTGCTACGCGACGACCTGGTCGGCGCCCGGCATGCGGTGCTGTGGTGCAACCCACAGGACCAGACCAATGTACTGAACGTGATTGAGCGTGTAGGTCAAATCAAGGGCTATGAGGCTTGGTTGCACCGGGGTGACATACTGCCGGCGCGCGCCCAGGAAGACCTGGCTGCAGGCGCCAAGAGCACGATGGTGGAAGGGCGTGAAGACGCCATCCTTTGTGAAATCTCTGGCCGCAAGATCGATGTGGGCAGCGAGCAGCTGTTCGTGTTGGTACTGGAAGATGTGACCGAGCGCAAGCGCGCTGCCGAGATGATTTGGAACCAGGCCAACTTTGACCGCCTGACCGGCCTGCCGAACCGGCATATGTTCCAAAACCGGCTGGAGCAGGATATGGCGGCTGCCGAGCGCGACGGCTGTTCTCTGGCGCTGGTGTTTTTTGACCTGGACTTGTTCAAGGAAGTCAATGACACGCTGGGCCACGAAGTAGGCGACATGCTGCTGCAGGAGGCGGCGCGTCGCCTGCGCGTGGGCGTGCGGCAAACGGACCTGGTGGCCCGCCTGGGCGGCGACGAGTTCACCCTGATCCTCAGCGGTCTGACGGATGTAGGCTATGTGCACCATATCGTACAGGGTGCGCTGCAGCGCCTGGCCGAGCCCTTTTTGCTGGCCGGGCAGCAGGTACACATCTCCACCAGTGCTGGTTTGACCTTCTACCCGCAGGATGCAACCCAGGTAGAGGCTTTGCTGAAGAACGCCGACCAGGCCATGTATGCCGCCAAGAGCCAGGGGCGCAACCGCTACACCGTGTTTACGCCGTCCATGCAGGACGCGGCGCAAAAGCGCATGCGACTCATCAACGACCTGCGGGTGGCAATAGCCGAGCAACAGTTCAGCGTTTTCTACCAACCCATTGTGGACCTGCGTACCGGCCATATCCACAAGGCTGAGGCCTTGGTACGCTGGCACCACCCGGCAGATGGCATGGTCAGCCCGGCCGACTTTGTGCCTATCGCCGAAGAGACCGGCATGATCGTGGATATAGGCAACTGGGTTTTCAGCGAGGCGGTGCAACAGGCAGCGGCCTGGCGCAAGACGCACGACCCGCAGTTCCAGGTCAGCGTGAATGTATCGCCGGTGCAGTTCCGCAACGAAGGCATAGACCAGGTGACCTGGCTGGCGCATTTGCAAGCTGCCGATATGCCGGGCGAGGCGGTGATGATCGAGATCACTGAAGGCCTGCTGATGGACGCCGGCGGCAACGTCACCGAGCAACTGCGCAGTTTCCGTCAGGCCGGCATAGGCCTTTCTCTGGACGACTTCGGTACCGGCTACTCCTCGCTGTCTTATCTGAAGAAATTTGACATCGATATTCTGAAGATCGATCAGGCCTTTGTGCGCAACCTCACTGCCGGTTCGGACGATATGGCTTTGTGCAACGTGATCATCGTCATGGCCCATACCCTGGGCCTGAAGGTGGTGGCCGAGGGCGTGGAAACGCAGGAGCAGTGCGATCTTCTGGCTGCTGCCGGCTGTGACTACGGCCAGGGTTATCTGTTCGCGCGGCCTACGCCAGCGGCAGACATGCCGTTGAACCTTGCGTGGAAGCCTGCCCCCCAAGCTGCGTACTCAATGAGCATCTAGCGCTTGTATTACTTGCGCTGGTAGCTATATTTTTTATAGTGTGCGTCTAGGGCCGGCTGCCCGTTCGGCCCCAGCGGCGGGCAGCTTCTTCCGGGGTTGGCGGGCTTTGGGGGCTCTGTGCCAAGGTCGCCAGCGGTGCCAGCAGCGCATCCAGATCAGCGGCGTCAAACTTCAGCGTACCGGCCGTGTCGTGGCCCAGCACGCTGTCGGCCAGCGCCAGTTTGCGCGCCTGCAGCTCCAGCATGCGCTCTTCGATGCTGCCTTCCACCACCAGCTTGTAGACAAACACTGGCTGGTCTTGGCCGATGCGGTGGGCGCGGGCCGTCGCCTGTTCTTCCACAGCAGGGTTCCACCACGGGTCCATGTGGATCACGGTGTCAGCGGCAGTCAGGTTCAGGCCGACGCCGCCGGCCTTCAGGCTTAGCAGCAGCACCGGAACTTCCTGGGCCTGGAAGCGCCGCACCACCGCGCCACGCTCCTTCGGAAGCGTCTTGCCGGTGAGGCTGAGAAACGGCAGTTCCAGCGAAAGCAGCTGCTCGGCCACCAGCTCCAGCAGCTCGGTGAATTGCGAAAACACCAGCACGCGGCGGCCTTCGGCCACCAGCGCGGGCAGCATGTCGCTCAGCAGCTCCAGCTTGGCGCGCTCCATAGTCTTGGCGGGCTTGCTGCCCTTGACCAAATGGGGGTCGCAGCACACCTGGCGCAGCTTCAGTAGCGCGTCCAGGATGCTGATCTGCGCGCCATTGAAGCTTTGGCGCTGCAGCACGCGGCGCACCTGCACATCGGCCGCCGCGCGCACGCCTTCATACAGCTCGCGCTGCTGGCCTTGCAGCTGCACGCGCTGGATCACCTCGGTGCGGGGCGGCAGCTCGCTGGCCACGTCTTGCTTGCGTCGGCGCAGGATGAAGGGGCGCACGCGTTGGGCCAGCAGTGCGGCGCGCAGGGTCTCGCAGTTTTCTTCAATCGGCTTGCGCCAGCGCGCAGCGAAATGGCGGGCGTCGCCCAGAAACCCCGGCATCAGCCAGTCGAACTGGGCCCAGAGTTCGCCCAGGTGGTTCTCCATCGGCGTGCCAGTCATGCACAGGCTGTGGCGCGTCTGCAGGCGGCGCAGGGCGCGGGCGCTGCGGCTGCCGGCGTTCTTCACAATCTGCGCTTCATCGAGGATCACCAGATGGAAGTGCTGCTCTGCCAGCCTATCCATATCCCGCCACAGCAGCGGGTAGGTGGTCAGCACCAGGTCATAGCCTGCCATCTGCGCAAACAGCGCGCTGCGCTCCGGCCCCTGCAGTGTGAGCACGCGCAAGCCCGGTGCCATGCGTTGCGCCTCGGCCTGCCAGTTGAAGACCAGCGAGGTTGGCAGCACCACCAGCGCCGGCAGATCCAGCCGGCCCGCATTTTTCTCGGTCAGCACATGGGCCAGCGCCTGCGCGGTTTTGCCCAGGCCCATGTCGTCGGCCAATATGCCGCCCAGGCTGTGCGCGCGCAGATATTGCAGCCAGGCCAAGCCTTCCAGCTGGTAGCCGCGCAGCTGCACCTGCAGGCCGGCGGGTGCGGCCACTGGCTGCGGCGCGCCCAGCGTCTTCAATCGTTTCGCCAGGCTCGCCAGGCCCAGATCGCCCTGCAATTGCCAAGCGTTGTGCGCGCCGACACGGTGCGCGTCCAGCAAGCTGGCACGTAGCGCATCGAGTCGCCGGGCCTCCCAGGCGCCCAGCTTCAGCAGGCCCAGGTTCTGCGCGCGCAGCGGGTCGGTCAGCAGGTCGACCATGGCCCCGATGATGGCCTTCAGCGGCGCGGCCGGTGCGTCGAT
>JAPLPK010000100.1 GCA_026400275.1 Burkholderiales bacterium | reverse complement strand
GAAGTCGGGCAGGGGCAGGCAGGCGATCAGGCCCACGGCGGCCAGCAGAAGCAGGCGCAGCACGGTGTTGTTCAAAGGGTTCTTCATCGTAGTCAGCCTGCGTATCAATGGTCGTGGTCGGCATGGCCGTTGGCGAGCGAGCGCCACAGCAGCACAGGCAGGATGAGGGTGAACACGATCACCTCCTTGAAGGCGCTGGCCCAGAACGAGGAGAAGGCCTCGACGATGCCGACAAACAGCGCGCCAACGGCCGCTGCCGGGTAGCTGGCCAGCCCGCCGATCACCGCGGCCACAAAGCCCTTGAGGCCGATCAGAAAGCCCGAGTCGTAAAAGATGGTGGTGGTCGGGCCAATCAGCAGGCCCGACAAGGCGCCAATCAGCGCTGCCATGGCCAAGGTCAGGCTGCCTGCCGTGTGGGTTGAGATACCCACCAGGCGCGCACCCAGCCGGTTGATGGCGGTGGCACGCAGGGCCTTGCCATACAGCGTGCGTTCAAAAAACAGCCACAGCAGCACGATCAGCGCCAAGGACGCGGTGCAGATGATGATGGCCTGGCCGTTCAGATTGACGGCACCCAGCTGGAAGCGCTGGTCCCAGAACGTCGGGTTGCGAAAGCCCTCGGCCCCAAAGAACAGCAGGCCCAGGCCGGTCATGGCAAAGTGCACGCCCACTGAGACGATCAGTAGCACCAGGGTGCTGGCATCGGCCAGCGACTGGTAGACCACGCGGTACATCAGCGGGCCAAAGGCGGTCACGATGCAGACGCTGAGTGCGGCCTGCACCAGCAGCGGAAACTGCCGGGGCGCGGCCCAGGCGGTGACGGCGGCAATCGCCACCGGAATGGCCAGGGTGCGCAGCAAGGCGATGGCAGCTGCGCCGGGCTGGCGCAGGCGCTGCCATGCGCCCCAGGCGTTCATCAGCGCGGCCACGCTGGCCAGAATCACCAGCAGCCAGACGGTGCCGGGGATGGCGCCTGTCTGCAATATGGCCAGGGTGAGTGCGCCATAGGCGACGAATTCACCCTGCGGGATGAAGATGACGCGGGTGACGGCAAACACCAGCACGATGGCCAGGCCGAGCAGGGCGTAGATCGCACCGTTGGTGATGCCGTCCAGCAGCAGGACGCTGGCAATCGAAAAATCCATGGAAAGTCCTAGAGAAATAGAGTGCGACAGTCGCCAGCTTTACTCGACCTTCCAGTCGCCGTTGACCACCTTGACGATCACACCGGTTTCATTGGTGTAGCCCCAGTGGTCGTCCTTGGTCCAGTTCATTACGCCTTGCGATAACGGTGTGCGGCCCATGGTTTCCAGCGCGTCGCGCAGCGCGGAGCGGAATTCCTTGGTGCCGGGCTTGGCCTTCTTCAGTGCCATGGGAATGATCTTTTCCAGGATGATCTGGGCGTCATACGAGTGCGCGGCAAACTGGTTGCGGCTACCCGGGCCGTAGCTCTTCTCGTACTTCTGCACGTAGTCGAGCGCCAGCTTTTTCGAGGGGTTGCTGTCGGGCAATTGCTCTGGTGCGATCACCGGGCCGGAGACCACGTAGGCGCCGTCAATGTCCTTGCCGCCCACGCGCATCAGGTCGCGGGTAGCGGCTGCGTGGGTTTGGTAGATCTTGCCCTTGTAGCCGCGCTCGACCACGGCCTTTTGCGGCATGGCGGCACCGCTGCCGGAGGCGGCGATCAGGATCGCATCGGGCTGGGTGGACACCAGCTTCAGGGCCTGTGCGGTGGCGCCTGTGTCGGTGCGCGCAAATCGCTCGGAGGCAATCACCTTGATGCCGGCCTTCTCGGCCACGGCGGTGAATTCCTTGAGCCAGCTCTCGCCGTAGGAGTCGGTGTAGCCCAGGAAGCCGACAGTTTTCACGCCCTGCTTTTTCATGTGCTCGACCACGGCATAGGACATCACGGCCGTGGACTGCGGCAGGCGAAAGCTCCAGAAGTCTTTGCCGGGTTGCAGCGGGGTGGGGGAGGCCACCAGCTGCGGCGTTTCTGTTTCAAATGCCACGCCCGCCACGGCGATACCCACCGGGGTGGCGGCCGAGCCGATCAGCAGGTCCACCTTGTCGTCCGACACCAGGCGGCGGGCGTTCTTCACGCCGTTGGTGGGGTCGGTGGCGTCGTCCAGCACGATGACGTTCAGCTTCTCGCCGGCGATGGTTTGCGGCCACAGCTTCATTTCGTTGGCCATGGGAATACCCAGGCCCGAGGCGGGGCCGGTGAGCGGCAACACGACGCCAATGGTGACGTCGGCCAGCGCCAGGCCCGAGGCCATGGATGTCGCCAATGCAATGGCTGTGAGGGTGGATTTTTGGTTGCGCGGCAAAGCTTGTCTCCTGGTGTGTGGTGTGGAAATTCCAGCCACCGATCAGGCTGGACACATCGTTATGTGGTCTTACTATAGTTATAAAAAATAACCATAACAAGGACGAAAAATGGCTTTGTGTTAGGTGCTTTCCCTGATGCCTGGGATGGGCGTGGCGTGGTTTCGTGGCGGTTCTGGGGTTGGACTCAGGCCACAATCTGGCATGGCCCAAAACATATCGTCCCTGACCCAGGCTCTGCGCGACTTTGCTGCCGCGCGAAACTGGGAGCCTTTTCATTCGCCCAAAAACTTGGCCGCCGCGCTGAGCGTGGAGGCCGCTGAGTTGCTTGAGCACTTCCAGTGGTTGACGGAAGAGCAAAGCCGCAATTTGGCCGAAGCAGCCAAGGCCGACGTCGCCGCCGAGGCTGCCGACGTGCTGCTATACCTGCTGCAGCTATGCGATAAGCTGGATATCGACCTGCTGGACGCAGCCCGACGCAAGATGGCGGTCAACGCCGTGAAGTACCCGGCACCACCAGTAGGCTGAGGATTGCTATGAAAAATGGAGCCTCCGCCGCAATCTGTAGATGAGCGGCTTCAACTCCAAGTGCAACAAATTCCATGAATGGAATGTGGTTGCAGGTCCAAGCGAGCCAAGTGCTCGGTATCGATCGCAATGGGTTTGCGCCAGCCCAACGCCATTTGGGGGCGGCCATTGGGTGAATCGCCCTGGCTATCGTGGGGGCCCGTTGGATTAAGTCAGGCCGTCACCTTGGTGGCCTGATCAACTCTGCCTTGTCCAGGTTAAATGTCGTCTCGGCCAGGGCGTTGTCATAGCTGTCGCCCTTGCTGCCCACCGAGGG
>JAPLPK010000048.1 GCA_026400275.1 Burkholderiales bacterium | reverse complement strand
GGCGTCACGTCCACCAGGACGACTTCGTCAGCGCTGTCCAGCACCGTGTCGGGCACGGTTTCATGCACGCGGATGCCGGTGATGGCGCCCACCGTGCCGTTCAGGCTTTCCAGGTGCTGCACATTGATGGCCGACCACACGTCGATGCCGGCGGCCAGCAGCTCCTGCACGTCTTGCCAGCGCTTGGGGTGGCGCGAACCTTCCACATTGGTGTGGGCCAGCTCGTCCACCAGCAGTATGGCGGGCTTGCGCGCCAGTGCGGCATCCAGATCAAATTCCGGCAGCGACTTGCCCCGGTAGGGCAGCTGGCGCAGGGGCAACTGGTCCAGACCGTGCAGCAGCGCGGCGGTATCGCTGCGGCCATGGGTTTCCACCACGCCCACCAGCACTTCTTTGCCGGCTTTCTGGGCCTGCTGGGCGGCGCTGAGCATGGCGTAGGTTTTGCCCACACCGGCATTCGCACCGAAGTAGATGCGCAGCCGGCCCCGGGCGCGCGCCACGTCCTGCTCCTGCAGGCGCTGCAGCAGGGCATCGGGGTCGGGGCGGTTGTCGGTCATTCGCCGAGGTTACTGCATGGCATTACTGTTGGGCGTCCAGCGCCAGGTTCAGCTGCAGCACGTTGACCTGTGCCTCGCTCAGAAAGCCGGCCAGGGGCTTTTGCGTTTGTTGTGCCACCAAGGCCTGCACCGTCGCCACGGGCAGGCCACGGGCTTTGGCCACGCGGGCCACTTGGTAGGCCGCAGCAGCGGGGCTGATGTGCGGGTCCAGGCCGCTGGCCGACGCCGTCACCAGGTCCACCGGCACCGGCGCGGTGTTGCCGGGATCGGCATCCCGCAGCGCCTGGATGCGGCCTTTGACGGCATCGGTCAGCGCGGGGTTCAACGGGCCCTGGTTGGAGCCGCTGGAGGCCGTGCCGTTGTAGGGCTGCGGGCCGGTGGCCGAGGGGCGGCCCCAGAAGTGCTTGGGGTCGCTGAAGTTTTGGCCGATCAGCGCGGAACCCACGGGCTTGCCGTCGCGCAGCACCAGGCTGCCTGCGGCCTGGGCTGGGAACACGGCCTGGCCCACGCCGGTGACCACCAGCGGGTAGGCCACACCGGTGAGCACGGTCAGCGCGGTGAATAAAACCAAAGTAGGGCGAAGAATAGCGTTCACGTTGAACTCCTTAAACAAGGTGCAGGGCGACCAAAATCACGTCAATGATCTTGATGCCGATGAAGGGCACGATCAGCCCGCCCAGGCCGTAGACCAGCAGGTTGCGGCGCAGCAGCGCGGCGGCACCCACGGGCCGGTAGCGCACGCCCTTCAAGGCCAGCGGCACCAGGAACATGATGACCAGGGCGTTGAAGATCACCGCCGACAAAATCGCCGAGGACGGGCTGCCCAGCCGCATCACGTTCAGGGCCGCGAGCTGCGGGTAGGTGCTGACGAAGATCGCCGGGATGATGGCGAAGTACTTGGCCACGTCGTTGGCGATCGAGAAGGTGGTCAGCGAGCCGCGCGTCATCAGCAGCGCCTTGCCGGTTTCCACGATCTCCAGCAGCTTGGTGGGGTTGGAGTCCAGGTCCACCATATTGCCGGCTTCCTTCGCCGCTTGTGTGTCGCTGTTCATGGCCACGGCCACGTCGGCCTGGGCCAGCGCCGGTGCGTCGTTGGTGCCGTCGCCGGTCATGGCGACCAGGCGGCCTTCACTCTGGTACTGGCGGATCAGGGCCAGCTTTTGCTCGGGCGTGGCTTCGGCCAGGAAGTCGTCTACGCCTGCTTCGGCGGCTATAGCGGATGCGGTGAGTCTGTTGTCGCCGGTGATCATCACCGTCTTGATGCCCATGCGGCGCAGCTCGCCAAAGCGCTCCTTGATGCCGGACTTGACGATGTCTTTCAGCTCCACTACGCCCAGCACGGTGTTGCCCTCTGCCACCACCAGCGGTGTGCTGCCACGGCGGGCTACGTCGTCTGCATGGCGGGCGACTTCGGTGGGCATGCGGCCGTTTTGGGCTTGCACGTATTTGCGCATGGCATCCACCGCGCCTTTGCGCAGCACACGCACACAGCCGTCGGCGCTGTGCACGTCCACGCCGCTCATGCGGGTCTGTGCCGTGAATGGGACTTCGATGACGTTGCCGACCAGCTGCTGCAGCGCACCCAGGCGCTGGGCCAGCGTCACGATGCTGCGGCCTTCGGGGGTTTCATCGGCCTGCGATGCCTGGGCGGCACAGGTGGCCAACTGGGTATCGCTCACGCCTGGGGCGGGGAAGAAGGCCGAGGCCTGGCGGTTGCCGTGGGTGATGGTGCCAGTCTTGTCCAGCAGCAGCACATCCACGTCGCCCGCAGCTTCCACCGCGCGGCCCGAGGTGGCGATCACGTTGGCCTGCATCATGCGGCTCATGCCGGCCACGCCCACGGCCGACAGCAGGCCGCCGATGGTGGTCGGGATCAGGCAGACCAGCAGCGCAATCAGCGCTGTCATGCTGACCACGGTGCCTGTGTTACCCAAGGACTCGGCTGCCTGCACGCTGAACATGGAGAAGGGCAGCAGGGTCACGGTGACCACCAGGAAAACAATCGTCAGCGCCACCAGCAGAATCGTCAGCGCGATTTCGTTCGGTGTCTTCTGGCGCTTGGCGCCTTCGACCATGCTGATCATGCGGTCCAGGAAGGACTCACCGGGGTTCACCGCGATGCGCACCACCAACCAGTCGGACAGCACGCGGGTGCCGCCGGTGACCGATGCAAAGTCGCCGCCCGACTCGCGCACCACCGGTGCCGATTCGCCGGTGATGGCACTTTCGTCCACCGAGGCCACGCCTTCGATGACCTCACCGTCCAGTGGGATCAGGTCGCCGGTTTCCACCAGCACCACGTCGCCCTTGCGCAGGTTCTCGGCTTCTTCGGGCAGCCAGGTGGAACCATGTTTGGGTTTGCTCAGCTTCTTGGCGACCGTGCTCTTTTTCAGACCACGCAGCGAAGCGGCCTGGGCCTGGGCCCGGCCTTCGGCCAGGGCTTCGGCAAAGTTGGCGAACAGCACGGTGAACCACAGCCACACCGCCACGTTCAGCACGAAGCTGGCCGTGCCGTCGCCGCTTTGCAGCGCCAGCACTCCGAACAAGGTGGTCAATATGCTGCCGATGTAGACCACAAACATCACCGGGTTGCGCCATTGCACGCGGGGGCTGAGTTTGGTGAAGGCGGCGCTCAGCGCCGGCTTAAGTAAAGCCGGGTCCAGCAGCACCAGAGACTTGGAAGTAGTCATACCCATGACTTTCTGAAATTTAAACGAATAAGGCCTGTAGCGCAGGTACTAGCTGCGCAGGCAGCTATGAAAGATGTAGCGTTCATCGTCCGCTCC
>JAPLPK010000031.1 GCA_026400275.1 Burkholderiales bacterium | reverse complement strand
TGGCTTTCAACAAGAAACGCGACTACGCAAAAATCAGCGCCGAATTTGACAAGGCGCTGGCGTCCATGAAGAAGGACCAGTCCTTCGACGCCATCTACGCCAAATACTTGAACTAAGGCGACGCCGAATAAGTCTCCGCGAGACTGCGTGCCCTGGATCGGGATGGGATGCAAGGCGCAAACCGCAGACATAGCCTGAGCTATGGCGAGGATTTGCAACGCCGCAGACCGCCCGAGGCCAGGGATGCGCAGACCGCGAGGGACTTGGTCAGCGTTGCCCTAAGCATCCATCGCGGGCTAGCCCGCAGCTCCCAGCAAACTCCGCAAACTCCCCTCCAAATGCTCGGTCGGCAAGCGTGTAAAGCCCGAACGCGCAAAGCGCTGCAAGCGTCCCGAAACGAAAGAAGTCATCACCGAGGCCCGCACCTGGGCATCTACCGTGGGGGTGTCGCTGCCAGCGCTGGCCGCGCGCAGGCACTGGCGCAGCGTGGACTCGATCTTGTCGAAGAACAGGTTCATGCGCTGCTGTAGGCGTTCGTTCTCGAACACCAGGGCGTCGCCCACCATCACGCGCGTCATGCCGGGGTTCTTCTCGCCGAACTGCAGCAGCACAGAGACGATGCGGCTGGCTTGGCGCAGGCCGTTGCCGTCGTCATTGACCATGATCTGATTCACCAGCGAGAAGACCGATTGTTCGATGAACTCGATCAGTCCCTCGAACATCTGCGCCTTGCTGGCGAAGTGCCGGTAAAGAGCTGCCTCGCTCACATCCAGGCGCGCAGCCAGAGCGGCGGTGGTGATGCGCTCGGCACCCGGCTGCTGCAGCATGCTAGCCAAGGTCTGCAGAATCTGCACCCGGCGCTCGCCCGGCTTGGGGCGCTTGCGCGGTGCGGTGGTCTCAACTAGCTCAGAGTCTTCGGCCATGCGGGCACTTTAGTGCGAGCGGATCATGGTGCCGAAAGCCTGGTCGCCCAGAATCTCCAGCAGCAACGCATGCGGCACGCGGCCGTCGATGATGTGCACGGCCTTCACGCCGCTCTTGGCGGCGTCCAGCGCGCCAGCAATCTTGGGCAGCATGCCGCCCGACAGGGTGCCGTCGGCAAACAGGCCGTCGATGTCGGAGGCTGTCAAATCGGTCTGCAGTGCGCCGGCCTTGTCCAGCACGCCGGGGATGTTGCTCAACATCAGCAGCTTTTCAGCCTGCAGTTGGATGGCGAGCTTGCCAGCCACCACGTCGGCGTTGATGTTGTAGCTTTCGTTGTCGGCACCAAAACCGATGGGGCTGACAACGGGAATGAAGGCGTCGTCCTGCAGCGACTTGACGACGCTGGCGTCGATGCTCTCGATATCGCCGACCTGGCCGATGTCATGCTCGATGCTGGGGTCGGCGTTGTCGGCCATGCGCAGCTTCTTGGCGCGGATCATGGCGCCGTCGCGCCCGGTCAGGCCCACGGCCTTGCCGCCGGCCTGGTTGATCAGGCCCACGATGTCCTGCTGCACCTGGCCGCCCAGCACCCACTCCACCACTTCCATGGTTTCGGCATCGGTCACGCGCATGCCCTGGATGAACTGGCCCTTCTTGCCCAGGCGGCCCAGCGCCGACTCGATCTGCGGGCCGCCGCCGTGCACCACCACCGGGTTGATGCCGACCAGCTTGAGCAGCACCACGTCTTCGGCAAAGGCTTTTTGCAGCGCCGGTTCGGTCATGGCGTTGCCGCCGTATTTGATGACCATGGTCTTGCCGTGGTACTTACGGATGTACGGCAGGGCCTGGGCCAGGATTTCGGCTTTGTCGCGGGGTGCAATCGGGGTAGACATGGAGCGGGGTTCCCAAATAAAGGCTAAGGCTGAATCATATAAGCCCGCCGTGGCATTTCAGTGCGGGTGACTTTTGGAGCGTGCGCATGGGCTTACGCCTTGTGGGTAGACAGCAGGATGCTGGTCTCGGTATTGGAAATACCGGGGATGGTGCGTATGGTGTTGAGCACCTTGTCAAACGCCTCCAGCGTGTCGGCGCGCAGCTCGGCGATCAGGTCCCAGCGGCCGTTGGTGGTGTGCAGGGTCACCACGTTGGGGTGGCCGCGCAGGGTGCGGCGCACCTCTTCGCCATGCGGGCCATCCACCGCGATGCCCATGCTAGCGCGGATGCGGTGCGCCTCCACCTCGGGGCGCAGCCGCACCGAATAGCCGACGATGGTGCCATCGGCCTCCAGCTTGGCGATGCGGTTTTGCACCGTGGCACGCGCCAGGCGCAGCTTTTTGGCGATGGCCACCACCGGCATGCGGGCGTCGTCGCGCAGCAGCGCGATCAGTTGGCGGTCGGTATCGTCCATTTAAAACTAGCCATATTGCCCATATTGATGGGCCAAATGTAAGGTATACCGCAAGACTTGCCAAGTTGCATGCTTCATTTTGGCACCCCCGGGCGGAAAAATACTGCCATGCACACACATACCAGCCCCTCCCGGACGGCCTCCATCCAGGCGCCCTGCGCCGTAGTCATGGTGCGGCCGCACCGTTTCACCCCCAACCCCGAAACAGCCGCCGACAACGCCTTCCAGAGCCCGGCAGCCCAGGAGGCCGCGCACAGCATTGCCGAGGCGGCTTACCGCGAAGTCACCGACGCGGTGGCCCAGCTAGAGGCCGCAGGCGTGCGTGTGCACCTGTTCGAAGACACGGGCGAACGTGACACGCCAGACGCGGTGTTCCCCAACAACTGGTTCTCCACCCACCCGGGCGGGCATATCGCCATCTATGCCATGTACTCGCCCAGCCGCCGCCGCGAACGGCGCAGCGACGTGATCGAGATGCTGAAAACGCAGTACCGGGTGCAGGACGTGATCGACTACTCCGGCCTGGAGCAGGACAACCTATTTCTGGAAGGCACGGGCGCCATGGTGTTCGACCACCTGGCCCGCGTGGCCTACACCGCACGTTCGCACCGGGCCGACCCAGTGCTGCTGGAGCGCTTCAGCACGCACTTCAACTTCGAGCCCATGCTGTTCGACACCGCCGATGTGGCAGGCAAGCCGATCTACCACACCAATGTGCTGATGTGCGTGGCCACGGAATTCGCGCTGGTGGGCATGGACATGGTCCCGGACGCGCAGCGGGCGGCCCAGGTGCGGGCGCGGCTGGAAGAGTCGGGCCGCGAGGTGATTGCCCTCAGCACAGCGCAGATTGCCGAATTTGCCGGCAATGCCATCGAACTATCTGGTCGTGGCGGCCGGGTGTTGGCGCTATCGCAGCGTGCCTGCAACAGCCTGACAACCGCGCAGAAAGCGACTATCGAAAAGTCGGCCCGCCTGCTGCCGCTGGCCGTGCCGACGATAGAGATGGCCGGGGGATCGGTGCGCTGCATGATTGCGGGCATCCACCTATCCCCTCGGCAGGGATAGGCGCTATTTCGTTTCCAGTTCGATCCGAGATTAGGCGCGAAGCCGCAGACAGTGGCTTGCCACGGCATGTCGCCCATCCCCTCTGGGGCTGGACGAGGGCGAAGTAACGACATATCGGGTTGAACTGGGAGCGAAATCAATGGTGATGGCCGTGCTCGCCGTGCACGTGCTGGTGCGCCACCTCTTCGTCCGACGCGGCGCGCACGCTCACCACCGTCACGGTGAACTGCAGGGCCTGGCCGGCCAGGGCGTGGTTGCCGTCCAGCAGCACCTCGGGGCCCTTGATCTTGACCACGTTGTAGATGTGCTCGCGGCCGTCGTCGGTACGGCCCTTGAGCTGGCCGCCAACCTTCACGCCGGGTGGGAATTCGCTCTTGGGGATGCTGCGCACCAGCGTTTCGTCGCGCACACCGAAGGCGTCTTCAGGCTGCAGATTCAAGGTAACCTGGTAGCCGGCCACGCGGCCTTCCAGGGCTTCTTCGATCTTGGGCAGGGTGTTGTTGTAGCCACCGTGCAGGTAGACCATGGGGTCCTTGGGTGCTTCGATGAGCTTGCCTTTGGCGTCGGCTACCTTGTAGCGCAGGGTGACGGCGGTGTTTTTTTCGATTTTCATGCTGGAAGCCGCCTGGGGCGGAAATAGGACAGGTGCTACCTATTTTCGCGCAGGCCGCCGCCAGCTCTTTCTACACAAGCAAAAACAGCCTCCAGCGCAATCACTACCTGCGCTAGCAGCTATCGATTCAGGAGCGCACGTCGGCCAGATCCACCTGGGCTGTCTCGGGCAGCTGCGAGGCGCCCAGCAGCGCCAGCACTGCAATGGCCATCAGGTAGTAGGCTGGGGCCAGGTGCTCGCCGGTGCGCTCGATCAGGTAGGTGGCCATCAGCGGCGCTGTGCCGCCAAACACGGTGTAGGCCAGGTTGTAGCTGATGGCCGAGGCGGTGTAGCGGATGCGCGTGGGAAACAGCTCGGACAGCAGCACCGCCGTCACCACGCCCGACAGCACAGCGGCCAAGGCCTGCAAAGCAGCGCCCAGCAGGGCCAGCGGCACACTGCCCGACTTGGCCAGCTGGAACGAGGGGTAGGCACACACCACCGCCAGCGCACACACGGTGTACATGGTGCGCTTGCGCCCCACATAGTCGCTGTAGCGCCCCGCTACAGGGCACAGTGCAATCGCCACCAGCAAGCCGCACACACCCACCAGCAGCGCCTGGTTGCGGCTCAGCTGGCCCACCACCTGCACATAGGTCGAGAAATAGGTGGTGAAGGTGTAGAACGACAGCGCCGTCACCGCGATGAACAGGCTCAGCCACAGAATGCGCAGGCCGTGGCTGCCAAAGGTCTCGCGCAGCGAGGCATGCTGCGCGCCGTGGTCCTCCTCCGCCACCGCCTGGAAGGCCGGGGTTTCCGCCAGCTTGGTGCGCAGGTACAGGCCAATCAAGCCCAGCGGCGCAGACAAGATGAACGGCAGCCGCCAGCCCCAGTCGGCCATGGCCTGCGGCCCCAGCCACACACCCAGGGCATAGGCCACCACCGCCGCGCTGGCAAAGGCCGAAAAGGTGGACACCGGCAAAAAGCTGGCGTAGCGGGCACGCTGGCCTCGCGGTGCGTGCTCCATCACATAGGCACAGGCGCCGGCGTATTCACCGCCGGCAGAAAAGCCTTGCACGCAACGCGCTAGCGTTAAAGCCAGAGGCGCAGCCACGCCAATAGCCGCGTAGTTGGGCAGGAAGCCAATCGCCGTGGTGGCGGCAGCCATGAGCAGAATCGTCAAGGCCAGCGTGCGCTTGCGGCCGATACGGTCGCCCAGCATGCCAAACACCACGCCACCCAGTGGCCGGAAGGCAAACGCCACGGCAAACACTACAAAGGTCTTGAGCAGCCCGGCCTGCGGGTCGTCGCCAGGGAAGAACTGCTGGGAAATGGCGGTGGCCAAAAAGCCATACACCGCGAAATCAAACCACTCTACGAAATTGCCGATCGACGCGGCAGCAATGACTTTGTAGATGGTCTTTTGGGGGACGTCCGCCTGCATAGAACTCCTTGGGGTAGTGGTCTGAACGCAGAGCGATTTCCATGCCACATCTCCCAAGGCGCCAACGCCCCCGTCGCGGCTTCAGGACGTAGGCGCCAGCTGCTTCTCGCCGCCCAACATCTGGGTGAAGCGCGCCGGGTCCTTACCGTGCACCGGTTCCGCATTGCCCCAGGGCCAGCCGCCGAACTGGGTGCGGCGGTAGTCGGCCATGGCCTGCTCGATCTCGGCACGGGTGTTCATCACGAACGGGCCGTACTGCGCCACCGGCTCGCCCAGCGGGCGGCCCTGCAGCAGCAGGAATTCACTCGTCTGCGGCCCCCCGACCAGCTCCACGTCCACACCCGCCTCCAGGCTGATGACCGCATGGCTGTTCAATGCCTGGCCGGCAACCTGCACCGACGCGCCTTTGAAGAAGTACAGCTGGCGCCGCGTCTGCGCGCCCTTGGCGGCGGGCAAGGTCCAGCGCGCGCCGGGCTCCAGCGTGATGGTCCAGATGGCCACGTCGGCATCGGCCTGCGCCGCAAAGGAATCGGGCGGCGGTGCCAGCGGCTGCACATCGCCCAATTGGCCAGCGGTAATCTGCACCTGGGTGCGGCGGCCTTCGGCATCGGTGTGCGTGTACACCGGCACATCCTGCTGCCAGAACATGGTGAAGTGCGGCTCCACCATCTTGTTGCGCGCGGGCAGGTTCAGCCAGATCTGGAACAGCTCCAGCGGGTTGGCCTGGGAAGGGTCCAGCAGCGGGAACATCTCAGCATGCACGATGCCGGCGCCGGTGGTCAGCCACTGCACGTCACCAGCGCCGTAGCGGGCGCTAGCGCCCAGCGAATCCGCGTGGTCCACCAGGCCCTTGCGCACCACGGTCACGGTCTCGAAACCCCGGTGCGGGTGCGGCGGAAAGCCGGGCACGCTGTCGCCGTGGTACATGCTCCAGCCGTCCTTGCGGCTGAAGTCCTGGCCTATGGACCGTCCCGCCAGCGACGCCGCCGGGCCCAGCTCGCCATTCGCCTCAGGATAGGCATCATCGTGGTAGGCGCAGAAGAGGAACGGGTCCATGGTTTCCCAGGGGAAACCGAGCGGTTTGACTTGCAGAACGGGGTGGCTGGCTGACATGGCGGGGCTTTCTTTGCAAAAAGACCTATGTTAGGGCGCGGGTAGCAAAGTCAACCACGTTGCAGATTGCCGCCTAGTTCGCCACCAGCACCGGCTGCTCGCGGTATACCGCCGGCAACAGGCTCTTCAGGTTGGCAATCTTCGGCAGGTCAAACTGCGCGATGTAGGACGCTGTGGGGTGCAGCGTCGCGTAGTTCTGGTGGTACTTCTCGGCCGGGTAAAAGCCCTGCAGCGGGCTGAGCTGGGTGACGATCTTGCTGGGGAAAACCTTGGCCGCATCCAGCTCGGCGATGTAGCGCTCGGCCACGGCCTTCTGGCCGGGGCTGGTGTAGAACAGCGCGGACCGGTACTGCGTGCCCACGTCGGGATACTGGCGGTTCATTTGTGTGGGGTCGTGCGCCACCGAGAAATAGATTTGCAGCAGCTGCGCGTAGCTGACCTGCTTGGGGTCGAAGCGCACCTGCACCGCTTCCGCATGGCCGGTGCCGCCGCCACTGACGGTCTCGTAGCGCGCATCTGACGGCTTGCCGCCGGCATAGCCGGACACCGCCTCCAGCACGCCGTTGGTGTGCTGGAACACCGCCTGGATGCCCCAGAAGCAGCCCCCGGCAAACACCACGGTCTCGCTGGCCTGGGTGGCCGGAGCCACACCTGCCAGCGCCTGCGCCGAGGGCGGTGGAATGCTGACCGCCTTTTCGGCCACGGCATTCGGGCTCCAGTACATCGCAGCCAGCACAACGGCACCGGCCATGAGCAAGAGATTGGCCTTGCTGACGGCGAAACGGGAAGGGGGCGTGGATGGTGTGCTGGTGCGTGTCATGGCGTGTCCTTCATATAGAGGTTTGAGTCGCTGCGCAGTGCAAGGTTCACAAGCTTCATTGCCCCTTGGTCGGCCCGGGTGCCAGATCCTTACACCCGGCTCTGGCGAGCAAATAAATTGAAGCGCTGTGTAAGGTTTGCGCGGCCCAGCAGACTAAAGCTTACAGACAGCTGCCGCACCCCGCTGCAGCGCCTGCACTTACCCCACAGGAACCACCATGAACAAATTCTCCGCCACCCTGATCTCCGCCTGCCTGCTGATGGCCACCGCCGGCGCCATGGCCGAAGACAGCATGAAAAAAGACGACATGATGAAGAAGGACGGCATGGCCCAGGACAGCATGATGAAGAAAGATGAGATGAAAAAGCCCATGCCCAAGAAGCACGCCATGGCGAAAAAAGACACCATGAAAAAGGACGACATGATGAAGAAAGACGACACCATGATGAAGGACGGCATGGCGACCGACGCCATGAAGAAGTAAACCCCAGCTTCTAACAGCGCAGCGCTACACCAGTGCCAGGTGCTGCGCCAAATGGCTGTACACCGCATGCACCCGCCGCAGGTGGCGGGACTCGGTGTGCGTTAGCAGCCAGAGCTCGGTCTGGGCTTCGTCCAGCGCATCGCTGAGCTGGCGCAGGTCATTGCGGCGCTGCGCTAGAAACAGCGGCAGCACGCCTATGCCCAGGCCTTGGGCGACCAGCTCGGCCACGGTCAGGATACTGTTGACCCGGTACGCAGGCACCACCTTGGGAAAATGCTTTTTGCGCCAGACCACAGACGGGTGCTCGGGAAGTCGTTCATCGGGCGCCACCCACCGGGGTTGGGCCGCCGAATCTGCATCGAACCGTTCAATACCACTGTGCAAACCAGCGAACAGTGCCACGCGGATTGGGCCTATGTGCTTGCCCACCAGATGCGGCGGCGGCCGCTGGGTTGCGCGCACCGCGATGTCGGCGTCGCGCCGCGTCAAGCTGGCCAGTTCATTGCCCACATGCAGCTCATAGGCCAGCAGCGGGTGCTGGGCGTGCAAAGCCTGCAAAGCCGGCGCCACCAGCGCATGCAAGATGGTGTCGGTGCTGGTGATGCGCACCGTGCCCGCGACCTGCTCGGGCAAGGCCTGTGCTGCCGAGCGTGCGGCCTCCAACTGGGCCTCCATCTGCTCGCCACGGCTGGCCAGCTCCTGCGCCAGTTCCAGCGGCTGGTAGCCGATGCGCGAGCGCTCGAACAGGCGCTGGCCCAGGCCCTTCTCCAGGCGCTGGATGCTGCGGAACACGGTGGACGCATCCACCGCCAGCCGTTCACCGGCGCCCGCCAGCGTGCCGGCACGCACCAGGGCCAGCACGGTTTCCACATCGGCCGCGCTCAGTTTGTATTGCGTTTTTGCATGCATGGTTTGCAGGTTTACCTATTTTCATTGTTCCGGCGCAATCCTACAGTCTGGGCATCTCCACACAACAGGCCCACGCCATGCCCACACTCATCAGCCACCCACTCTGCCCCTATGTGCAACGTGCCGCCATCGTGCTGGCAGAGAAGAACCTGCCCTTTGAACGCATCCACATCGACCTGGCCCACAAGCCCGACTGGTTTTTGCAGATCTCGCCGCTGGGCAAGACGCCGGTGTTGCAGGTAGACGGCCAGGCCATCTTCGAGTCGGCTGTGATCTGCGAATACCTGGACGACACCACCGCACCCCGGCTGCACCCCGAGGATGCGCTGCAGCGCGCCCGCCACCGCGCCTGGATGGAGTTCGGCTCGGCCATGCTGAACACCATTGCCGGCTTCTACAACGCGCCTGACGACGCTGCACTGGAGCGCAAGGCCGCCGAGCTGCACGCCCAGTCGGCGCAGCTGGAAGCCGCCTTGCAGGACGGCCCCTACTTTGCGGGCCCGCGCTTTTCGATGGTGGATGCGGTCTTTGGCCCGGTGTTCCGCTACTTCGATGTGTTTGACGGCCTGGGCGACTTCGGCTTTTTTGCCAGCGCGCCCAAGCTGCGCGCCTGGCGGCAAGCCCTGGCCGCCCGGCCGTCGGTGGCAGGCGCCGTGGGCGGTGACTACCCGGAGTTGCTGCGCCGGTTTTTAAGCCAGCGCCCTTCCGCTTTGGCGCAGCGCCTGGCTGCATCTACGCCAGTTTAAAGATCAGGTCGGCTTGTTCACAAAGCCGATCACCAAGCCCTTGTCAGTCACGGTAATGCTGCCCGGCTGCAGGCCCATGGTGTCGGCCAGGGCCAGGTCTTGCGGGCGCAGGGTGTGCAGCACCACCTCCTGCAGCGACTGCTTGGACAGCGCCGGGCCCAGGCTGCCGAGCATCACCTGCAGCTCCGGCGGCAGCTCGGGAAACTGCAGGTTCTGAAAGTGCAGTTGGTAGGCACGTATGGTCTGGTCGCTGGCCTCGTAGCGCAGCGCAAAGTCCACGTCGAAGCTACCGCTGTAGCTGCGCCCCAGCACCGGGCCGGTGGCCTGAAGCTGCATGGCAGCGCCTAGCCGGTTCTGCGCGGGCAATAAGCGCAGCAGCGGGGTTTGCACATCCAGGTTCAGCAGGCCCTGCACCGGGTAGCGCATTGGAAAGCGCTGGGCCAGCGTCTGCTGCAGCACCTGGGCCGACACGGTATAGCTGGGCTGCGCCCGCGCTGCGTCCACGGCCAACACGCCCGCCCCCAGTAGCGCCCAACGGGCGCCGGCCACCAACACGTTTCTACGTTGCATAAATCTCCTAGCGTGTGTCGGGTTCATGCAGCCGGCCAGAGTTCCGCCCTGGGCGGCTACCGGCGCCACTTTTACACATAAAAACAAGCTCTGGCGCAGATACGATATGCGCAATACGCTATCAATACAGAAGCACGTGCAGACCCAACGTACGCCCGGTGCCAGCGCCTGACCCACAATATTTGCACCGCCGCGAATCCAAATACCCGGCACGCACCTCTTGGTAAGTGGGAATGTTCCCGGAATCTGGAAAAGGTGGAAACCATGGCGGCTTTTTATGTGAAGAATGTGCCCGGCTGGGAGCGCGCGGCGCGCGTGCTGGCGGGCGTGGGTGCGGCGGGGTATGCGGTGTTCAGCCTGCCCGGCCCTTTGGGCTGGCTTGTAGCGGCCGGTGCCTTGGGTATCGCGATGTCGGGCCTGGTGGGCTTTTGCCCGATGTGCGCGATGTTCGGTCGGCGTCTGGGCCCGAGGGACTGACCCCCATGGCCGCCATACCGCACGAAAGCCCACTGCTGCAGGCCGCGCACGCGGGCGACCGGGACGCACTGGCGGCCTTGCTGCGCGCCTGCCACCCCGACATCCGCCGCTACGCACAGCGCCACTGCCTGATCAGCGACGTGGACGATGCGGTGCAAGAGGCGCTGTGGGTGCTGGCGCGCAAGCTCCAGGCCGTGCGCACGCTGGCGGCTTTTTCGGGCTGGCTGCTGCAGATCGTCAAGCGCGAATGCCGGCGACTGGGCCGGCTGGCGTTCCGCTACGACCCGTACGACGAAGCGGCGGTCGAGCAATGGATGGCCCGCCACTCCAGCGCCGACCTGCAGCTGGACCTGGCGTCCGCGTTGCAGTCGCTGCCCGCGACTTACCGCGAAGTGATCCTGATGCGCGACTTCGAGGAAATGTCGATCGCCGAGATCGCCGCCCAGCTGCAGCTGACCACGGCCGCCGTCAAAAGCCGCCTGCACCGCGCCCGTGCCATGGCGCGCGAATATCTGCTGGCTTAAAGGCCCAAGAGCTCTACCGGGTTGCCCCACTCGTCCACCTCGTAGGTGGTCACGTCGAAACGGCTCAGGGTGTTCTCGCCGAAGGCCATGGTGATGGGCACATCGCCTGCGTCGCGGCCACGGGCCATGACCACGCGGCCGATGCGCGGCGTGTTGTGGCGGGCGTCAAAGGTGTACCAGCGATCGCCCAGGTAAACCTCGAACCAGGCGCTGAAGTCCATCGGGTAGCGCACCGGCGGTATGCCAATATCGCCCAGGTAACCCGTGCAATAGCGCGCGGGTATGTTCATGCAGCGGCACAGGGTGATAGCCAGGTGGGTGTAGTCGCGGCACACGCCGGTGCCTTCGCGAAAGCCCTCCACCGCCGTGCGGGTGGCGCGGGCCGCCATGTAGTCAAAGCGGATGTGGTTGTGCACAAAGTCGCAAATCGCCTGCACCCGGCCCCAGCCCAGCAGCGTATGGCCAAACTGGTTCCAGGCGAACTGCAGCAGCTCGCTGTCCACCTCGCAGTAGCGGCTGGGCAGCAGGAACTGCAGGGTGGCGGTGGGTAGCTCGGTGGGGTCATGCTGCCAGGCACCCAGATTGATCTCGTCGGGCAGGCCATGGTCGCGCACCACGGCCTGGCTGGTAAAGCGCACCTGGCCCACGCCCACGGGTGCATTCACGCGGCCGCAGCGGTTGCCAAAAGCGTCGTAATACTCTTCAGGCACCAGGCCCGGCCCTACCTGGATCTGCTGCGGTGCCCAGAGGTCGCCGCTGCGCGAGGGGTGCACATGCAACAGGTAAATGAACGCCATGGGCGAGTTGATGGTGAGTTCGATGTCGAACCCGATCTGGATATGCATGGGACGGCCTGGTCATAAAGAACGTGTGCACGACCTCGACCCACTCGAACTCGCCAGCAACAAGTGTGCGCCTGCGCCCCCCTCGGCCCACAGCAGCCAGACGCCCGCTGCCGTGTGGGACATGTCCTACAGCCCCCAAGCCCCATCGGCCTCTGGCGCAGGCGATACCTGCGTCAGCAGCTATACAAACAGGAGCAAAAGAAAAGTTGACGTTAACCGCGCGGCGGTATGTTCAGGCCCTTGGCGACGGCGGGGCGGTCCACAAACGCGGCCAATACGCGCTGCACATTGGCAAAGTCAGAGAAGCCCACCAAATCGCCCGCACCATAAAACCCCACCAGACCGCGGACCCAGGGGAAGATGGCAATGTCGGCAATGGTGAACAGATCGCCCATGATCCAGTCACGGCCCTGCAGCCGCTGGTCCAGCACGGCCAGCAGGCGGCGGCTCTCGGCCACGTAGCGGTCGCGCGGGCGCTTGTCTTCATAGTCTTTGCCGGCAAACTTGTGGAAGAAGCCGACCTGGCCAAACATGGGGCCGATGCCGCCCATCTGGAACATCAGCCACTGGATGCATTCGTAGCGCAGCGCCGCGTCTTGCGGGACCAGCTGGCCGGTCTTGTCGGCCAGGTAGAGCAAGATGGCACCCGACTCGAACAGCGCCAGCGGTTGGCCGCCCGGGCCGTTGGGGTCCAGGATGGCGGGGATCTTGTTGTTCGGGTTCAGCGAGAGGAATTCGGGCGACATCTGGTCGTTTTTCTCAAAGCTCACCAGGTGCACCTCGTAAGGCAGACCGATTTCCTCTAGCGCGATAGACGCCTTCACGCCGTTGGGCGTGGGCAGCGAATACAGCTGCAGCCGCTCGGGGTGCTGGGCGGGCCATTTGCGGGTGATGGGAAAGGCGGAAAGATCGGTCATGCACGCATCCTAAAAAAATAAGCCAAAAACACTTCTAGCGCAGGTATAGCCTGCGCCAGAAGCTATCCATTTAATAGCAAATCAATACGGCAGCTGGAAGCCGTTGCGCCCGGCGCTGATGCGCGTGACGGTGGGCTTGTCGTTCAGCAGCTGGGCCGACAGGGACACGCTGGCGCCGGGCACCAGCAGGCTGCTGTCGCCGGGCTTGAAGCTGACCACTGGCGCGTCTTCCGGCACCACGATGTCGCGCGCGCCGTCCTTGTATTTGAGCTGCATGGTGCGGCCCTTGGGTGCGGCCACCACGTCGGCCACGGTGGCATTCGTCATGGTGCTTTGCGGCAGCATGTCGAAAGGCCGGTGGCCCTCGCCCAGGCCGCGCGCCGATTCGGGGAACACCATCACCGCGATGGCGCGCTCGGTGCCGTCGGCCTGCGGCATGGCCGCCGTGCCGATGAAGCTGCCGGGCTTAATGTCCGACATGGCCATGGGGAACACCTCGGACACCGGCGTCTTCTCGGGCATCACCAGGTCCACCACCTCGCCGCTGCGGTCTTTTACCGTCAACAGGCCAGGCGCCACGCTTTGCACCGTGCCGCGCACACGCACGGTCGGGGCTGGAGCGGCTTGCGCAAAAGCCAGGTTGGCGGCCATACACAGGGCCAAGGCCGCAGTGCGGCGTGACATCAACAACATGGGGCGGCTCCAAAAAGGGGAAGCCGCGAAGTTTATAGACGCCTTGTGAACCTGCGAGGTACAGGGCTATTCAGCGCGCAGACGGAACTGAAAGAACGTCCAAAATCCACGCCAAAAGAGCCCCCAGCGCAGGTAAATACTGCGCCAGCAGCTACGCAAAATATAGCAAGCTCACTCCAGCCGCAGCCCCTGCAGCTGCTGGTGCGCCGCGTTGTCCGCGTCAAAGGGCTGCTGCTGTTTGGCTTGCAGATAGCGGTGGGTGAAGACGTCCAGATACGCCTCCAGCGTCTGCGCGGCGTGCAGCTCGCCGGCCAGCTCCAGGCACAGGCCGGCCACCTCGGAGGTGCAGAAGTGGTCGTCGCGGCGCGAGCGGCGCAGCTTGTAGCGCGAGATGCGGTCGGCCTGCAGGCTCAGCACCGGCAGCTTGTCCAGGTAGGGGCTTTTGCGGAACATCTTGCGCGCCTCGGGCCAGGTGGCGTCCAGCAGCACGAACAGCGGGCGCTTGGCCGGGGCTGTATCGTCCACCGGCAGCAGGTCCGTCACCACCCGCTCGGGCGCCACAAACTCACCGGGGAACACCAGGTAGGGCTGCCACTGCGGGTCGGCCAGCAGCGTCAGCAATGCCGGATCGACTTCGGTGCGGGCCCAGCCAAAGGCCCAGGTATCGGCCACCACATCGGCGATCAGCCAGCCGGTGTTGCTGGGCTTGAGCGGCTCGATGTCGGCCATCAGCAGGCACACCCCGGCCTGGTTCGGATGCTTGGGCACCACCGGGCGCAGCGCGCACATGCAGTGGCTGGGCGCCAGACGGCAGCCGGTGCAGCGCTCCACCTTGGAGCCGCCCCGCGCCAGAAAAGGCTTGGCGCTGCGCGCTAAACGGGAGCTGCGCAGGCGGGAGACGGCGTGGGGCGCATGGGGCGTGGCGAGGGGCATGGAAATCGATGGAACGGCGAGCAAAGGGCCTGTATTGTGCGGCCCGTGCCGCTCTGCCATTGCAGGCGCAGCACCAAGTACCGGCCAGGGCCATCGGCTGTCATCGGCACACAGCGGCGCTAGGCCAGCGTTCGCACCCCGGGCTCGCGCTCCCATTGCCGGGTTTTGGCATGGCGGATGAACCCTGACGTATCCGACGCGGCAACCACCGCTGCGTCGGGCTCGACCCCGGCCCTCTGGAGCAGAAACTGCCCGCCCGCATCGAAGCTGATGGCCTTCAAATGGCCGAAGGCATCGCGCACAAAGTCGACGGCCGCCGCCTCGCGGGCCAGCGCTGCGCCGCTCTCCGCCGAGAGCAGCACCGCCACCGCGTCAAACAGTACCGACGGCGTACCGGCGAGTTGCCCGTCCACCGGCACACGGCTGCCGTCCGATAGCGCCACTGTGCCTATCCGTGGCGCGACGATCTTGACGGAAGCCCCCGCCCCCAGAACGGCGGCCGAGATTGCGGCCAGGGCCTTGGCATCCGACCCGTCGTGGACCAGCACCGCCACACAGCGGCCTTCCAAGGTGCTTTTCATCTTGCCAATGATTTGCAGCGCGGGCGAAGCCTCCATGTCCAACACCGCAGCCGCCGTCTCGGGCGCCGCTGGCAAGGCCTGCATGCCCAGGCCGGTGGCCACGCGCTGGGCCAGGTCGCCATCGATGTGCAGCAGATGGCCCACCATGGCCTCGCGCACAGGCGGCGCCTGCACCTTGGACAGCTCAAACACCAGGGCCGACGCAATATGCGCCTGCTCGGGCTGCGTCTGGCTGCGAAAGAACATGCGCGCCTGGCTGTAGTGGTCGGCAAGGCTGTCGGCGCGCACCCGCCCACGCTGGCCGGCCTCGGTGGCCGCAAACGAGCGGAAGCCGCGCGGGGTCTCGCGCGGCGCACCTGCCGCCAGCGAGCTGGGCTCGTAGGCCACGCGGCCCGCCGGTTGCTGCACGCGCATATGGCCGTCGCGTTGCTGGTTGGCAAACGGGCATTTCGGCGCATTGATCGGCAACTGGTGGAAGTTCGGCGACCCCAGGCGCGAAAGCTGGGTATCGAGGTAAGAAAACAGCCGCCCCTGCAGCAGCGGGTCGTTCGAGAAGTCGATGCCGGGCACCAGATGGG
>JAPLPK010000128.1 GCA_026400275.1 Burkholderiales bacterium | reverse complement strand
GTCAGAAATCTGGGCCACGTCCAGCAGTGCCGCGACGCGTGGCGCCACGTTCTTACCGCCAGCGGTGGCCGGGAACAGGATGTGGCTGTAAGCCGGAGCAATGGCCAGCACCTGGGCTGCAATATTCTCGGCCAGTCCATGGGCGAACTGGGCGCCATCGGCGTGCAAGACCTTGGACACACCTGGCAACTGCGCTGCAGCAGCAGCGGCTGCGCCGGCGTTGCTGCCCGCGATGAGGACGTGCACATCACCACCGCACTGGGTGGCGGCGGCGACGGTGTTCAGGGTGGCGCCCTTGAGGCTGGCGTTGTCGTGTTCGGCAATAACGAGTGCGGTCATGGTCAGATCACCTTGGCTTCGGTTTTGAGTTTGGCCACCAAGGTGGCGACGTCTGGGACTTTGATGCCGGCGCTGCGCTGTGGCGGCTCGCTGACCTTCAGGGTCTTGATGCGGGGGGCGACGTTAACGCCCAGGTCTTCCGGCTTCACCACTTCCAGCGGCTTCTTCTTGGCCTTCATGATGTTGGGCAAGGTGACGTAGCGTGGCTCGTTCAGGCGCAGGTCGGTGGTGATGATGGCCGGCAGATTGACCGCGATGGTTTCCAAGCCACCATCGACTTCGCGGGTAACGTTGGCTTTGCCGTCGGCAATTTCCACCTTGCTGGCGAAGGTGGCTTGGGGCAGATGGGCCAACGCGGCCAGCATTTGGCCGGTCTGGTTGCAGTCATCGTCGATGGCTTGCTTGCCGAGGATCACCAGGCCGGGCTGTTCTTTGTCCACCAGGGCCTTGAGCAGCTTGGCTACGGCCAGGGGTTGCAGTTCTTCGCTGGTTTCGACCAGGATGGCGCGGTCGGCGCCGATGGCCATGGCGGTGCGCAGGGTTTCCTGGCATTGGGTCACGCCGCAGGACACGGCGATGATTTCGGTGACTGCGCCCTTTTCTTTCAGGCGAACCGCTTCTTCGATGGCGATCTCGTCAAACGGGTTCATGCTCATCTTGACATTGGCAATGTCTACACCCGTGTTGTCCGACTTCACCCGGACCTTCACGTTGTAATCCACTACGCGTTTGACTGCTACCAGGACCTTCATCACTGCACTCCTCAGAGTTATTGAATTGACGTATACGTAAACTTGCTGATTCTATTCCGCAGCACGTCCAGTCTCTTGCGACCATGCCGATGACCCTGAGGGAATCATTAAAAAGCACGATCGTTCTTTTTAATTATAGGGCGCAATCCACGCCCCACCGTCATCCAGGCGACAGCCTGGGACGCTCTGCACAACTCCCTGCGGTCTGTGGTAGCACGGCCTCGGGCGGTCTGCGGCGTTGCATTTCTGGCCAATAGCTACGGCTATTGGCTGCCAAATGCGCCTTGCATCCCATCCCGATCCGCACCACCACATCCTCGCCAGAGCTATGCAGAGCATCCCTAGGGCTTCAGCACCGAGCGTTCTTTTTCAAACTCGGCATACGGCTTGGCGTAGCGCCCTGCCGCACAGGATTCCATGGGGCCGCTGCGCTGGATTCGGCAAGCCTCTTGCGCGCTTTGCTGCATGCCGTTGTACCAAGCCTCGGCAGAGCAACCGCTCAGTAAAAGCGCCAGCGCAGCGCCCAGTAAAACTGTTCGTAGTTGCATCATTCACCCGCCTGTTTTCTGTGTCGCTGCAGCGTTGCGGGCGGCACGCTCTTGCGCCTTCAGTTCACCCAGGCTGCCCGACCACAGCATGTAAAAGCCCTCCTGGGCCGAGGTCTGCAGCCAGCTCTCCCAGCGCGTGTGGTCCAGCGTCGCATCGCTGGTCACCACGCCGTCCTGCGCAATACCCACCGCCAGGCTGCCGCCGGTGCCGCTGCGGCGCTCAGCCTGCAGGCGCAGAAACTGGGCCTGGATGCGCTGCAACTCGGCCTGCGACGCAGGAGCGAAGCGGTACACCATCCAACGCCGCCCGGGGCCTGCGGGCTCCAAGCCCATGGCCGGAGCCGCCGTCACACTCAACTGCATGGGCAGCTTGCGCTGCACGGCCTCAAAAGCACCGGCGACGGCGGGCTGGATGTCGATACTGAAGGTGGGCGTGCCACTGACGGTGGGCAGCAAACGGTTGTCCACCTGCACAGCGAACATGATCTCTGCCGGGTTGGCGTGCAGCAGTTGATCGGGCAACTTGACCAGCCGTGCCATGGAGCGGATGGGTATGCCAGAACAGGCCGCCAGGCCCAGCAGCACACCGGCGAATATCACAAACGTCCAATGGTTGCGCATGGCAATAATTTCTAGTGAAGATCAATAAATTATTGTTTTACAGAAATTATTTGTCAAATTAAAATAAATTACTCGCAAAGGAACAACTATGCAACACACCACAGCAGCACCCGCATTCGACCCCTTGGCATTGCGCCGCACCAGCCGCATCCTGGCGGTCGCATGTGGAATATTGGTCTGGGTTCTGCCCCTGGCGGTGCTGGCCTGCTGGGCTGTGGCCGACACCAGCACCCTGGCAGCCCAGGCCCAGCTGGTGCCCGGCGCCATACAGGGCGCGCTCACGCCGCTACAGCGGGTGGCCGGTGCGCTGCTGACTTGCGTGCCCGTCGGCCTGCTGCTGCGCGGCCTGTGGGAGGCACGCCAATGCTTTCAGCGCTTTGCCCAGGGCCAGGTGTTCACCCCGCAAGCGGTGCTGGGCCTGCGGCGCTTTGCCGCCTGGACCATGGCCTCCGTGCTGGCGGGCATGCTGCTGGTGCCCGCCTTGTCGGTGTTGCTTACGCTGAACAACCCACCGGGCATGCGCCACCTGGCTATCGCGCTGGGTTCAGACCACATCTTCACCTTGCTGTTCGCCGGAGTGGTGTGGCTGATGGCGGCCATCATCGGCCAGGGCCAGGCGCTGGCCGAAGAAAACGCGGCTTTCGTTTAAGGGCTCCAGATGCCAATCGTGGTGCAACTCGATGTGATGCTGGCGCGTCGCAAACTCAAATCCAAGGTGCTGGCCGAGCTGGTGGGCATGACCGAGGCCAACCTGTCCCTGCTCAAGCAGGGCAAGGTCAAGGGCGTGCGCTTTGACACGCTGGAGAAGATCTGCAGCATCCTGCAGTGCCAGCCCGGCGACCTGCTGGTCTACGAAGCCGACGCAGACACCACCGCTGCGCCCTGATCCGCTTCGCCAGCGGGCAGCACACGGGTATGCACCACGCGCTGCGGGTAAGGCACGTCGATACGGTGCTCGCGCAGGGCTTTCAAAATGCGCAGATTGATGGCCGAGCGCAAATTGCCCTGGCCGTTTTCCGGGTCGTTGATCCAGTAGCCCAGGTTGAAGCCCAGGCCGTCTGCGCCAAATACCGTCAAGGTGGCTGCGGGCGCTGGCTCGCGCAGCACGCGCTCTTCCTGCAGGGCTGCATCCACCAGCAAGCGCATCACCAAATCCACATCGCTGTCATAGCCCACCGAGACTTCGGTGGACTGTGAAATCCGTGAGTTGTTCAGCGACAGGTTTTCCACCCGCTGGGTCAGCAGCATCTCGTTGGGCACGATGGATTCCCGGCCATTCGGCGCGCTGATCACGGTGTAGCGCGCGTTGATGTCGGTGATGCGCCCCTCAAAGCTGTCCATCTTCACAAAGTCGCCAATGCGCACACTGCGCTCGGCCAGGATGACAAAGCCGCTCACATAGTTGGCGGCCAGTTTCTGCAGACCAAAGCCGATACCCACACCCACTGCGCCGCCCAGCACCGACAAGGCGGTCAGGTCAATCCCCACCGCCGACAAGGCCATCAGCAGCCCCAGAAACATCAGCAAGGCGCGCGTGGCATTGCTGATGGCTTTGCGCAGCGACAGCACGCTGCCGGTAGCCTTGCGCAGCAGGCGCGACTCGATGGCTGCCGAAATCCACAACGTGACGATCAGCACCGCACCGGCGGTGATCGCCCCTTCCAGCACATTGCGCGCCGACATGGTGGACGCGCCCACCTTCCATCTGATCTGGTCCAGCTCGTCCAGCAGCACGGGCAGCAGGCCACTCACCCACAGCACCATGGCCAGCCAGGCCAGCCAGGAAATGGTGCGCTCCAGCAGCCTCACCACCGGCGCATCATGGAAGGCCGCCTGCAGCACCTTCACCCCGGTGCGAATCACCACCAGCGAAACGATCACCGGCATGGCCAGCTTGTAGACCGCCAGCGACATCCAGTGCCCCAGCAGCAGCTCGGCCAGGGTGCCGAATGCCAGCAGTAAAAAGGGGAACAGCACGCCGTCCACAATGCGGCGGCCAAACAGCACGGACCGTGGGTCGGGCGTATCCACCGCCTTGCGCGCCGTCCACACCACGGCCCAGGCCAGCAGCAGGCACAGCGCCAAGCTGGCCAGTTCAAACAGGGTGACTGGCCGCAGCAGCGCGGCAATCCAGCTGTCCAGATCGGTAATGGGGGCTTGGGGGGTGGTCGTCTTCAAAAAATCTATCATGCAAAACCTTGGCGAATCGAAGCCGCCGATTATCCCGGCGTGACGCCCCTCGCCCGTAACGGGCTAAGTTACAAGTCGGCCAGCACGCGGATATGCGCTTCAACGCTGCGGCCCAGCGCGCTCAGCGCGTAGCCGCCTTCCAGGCAGCTGACCACGCGGCCTTTGGAGAAGCGGCGGGCCATGTCCTTGATGCGCTGGGTGATCCAGGCGTAGTCCTGCTCCACCAGGCCCAGTTGGCCCATATCGTCCTCGCGATGCGCATCAAAGCCCGCGCTGATGAAAATCATCTCGGGGCGGTGCTCCTCCAGCCGGGGCAGCCAGTACATCTCGATCAGCTCGCGGATGTCCATGCCTTTGGTGTAGGCCGGCACCGGTACGTTCACCAGGTTGGGCGCATCGGACTGCGCTCCGCCCAACGGGTAGAACGGGTGCTGGTAAAAGCTGGTCATCAAAATGCGATCGTCGCCGGCCACGATGTCCTCGGTGCCGTTGCCGTGGTGCACGTCAAAGTCGACGATGGCCACGCGCTTCAGGCCATGGCGCTCCAGCGCGTACTTGGCGGCAATCGCCACGTTGTTGAAAAAGCAAAAGCCCCCTGCATGGTCACGGCAGGCATGGTGGCCAGGCGGGCGGATGGCGCAGAAAGCGTTTTCCAGCTCGCCAGCAATCACCGCGTCGGTGGCGGCGATGGCTGCGCCGGCGGCGTGCAGGGCCGCATCCCAGGTGTAGATGTTGATGCTGGTGTCGGGGTCGATCTGCGCATGGCTGGGGCCACCGGCATTCATGTCTTCCCGCAGGCTATCGCCCAGGCCGCGCAGGGCAGAAATATGGCTACGGCTGTGTGCCAGCTCGATATCGGCTAGTGACGCCGCATCTGCTTGGCGCGGGTCCAATGCGTCGGCCACGCCAGAAATCAGCAGCCTGTCGTCGATCGCATCCAGCCGCTCGGGGCATTCTGGATGGCCAGGGCCCATCTCGTGCTTGCGGCAGGCGGGGTGACTGAAGTATCCGGTCTTGTTCACGGTCATGGGCGTGGGACTTGAAAATTCATGTAACGTCTTGGCATGCATGTACAAAACAAACTCCACGCACTGCTGAGTCAGCTTAACACGGTGATCGTCGGCAAACCAGCCCAGGTGCAGGACTGCGTGGCCTGCCTGCTGGCCGGCGGCCACCTGCTGATTGAAGACGTGCCCGGCGTGGGCAAGACGACCCTGGCCCATGCGCTGGCGCGCACCTTCGGCCTGCAGTTTTCGCGCGTGCAATTCACCTCGGACCTGATGCCCAGCGACCTGTCTGGCGTGTCCATCTACGAGCGCGGCAAAGAGGCTTTTGTATTCCACCCCGGCCCGCTGTTCGCGCAGATATTGCTGGCCGACGAGATCAACCGCGCCAGCCCTAAAACGCAAAGCGCGCTGCTCGAAGCCATGGAGGAAAAGCAGGTCACGGTAGAAGGCGCCACCCGCCCCCTGCCCTCGCCCTTCTTCGTCATCGCCACGCAAAACCCCATGGACCAACTGGGCACCTTCGCCCTGCCCGAATCCCAGCTGGACCGCTTTCTGATGCGCATCTCACTCGGCTACCCCGACCGCCAGGCCGAGCGCGAGCTGCTGGCCGGGCAAGACCGGCGCGAGTTGGTCGAGCACCTGCCGGCTCTGCTCAACGCAGCCGAGCTGCAGGCCTTGCAGCAGCAGGTGCTACAGGTGCACACCGCCGCCCCGCTGCTGGACTATGTGCAGGACCTGGTGGCCGCCACCCGCTCCGGCCGCTGGTTTCTGCAGGGCCTGAGCCCGCGCGCCGGCATTGCCGTGGTGCGCGCCGCCAAAGCACAAGCACTGCTGAGCGGGCGCGACTACGTGGCGCCCGACGATGTGCGGGCCATCCTGGCGCAAACCGTGGCGCACCGCCTGGTGCCGGTGGGCGATGCAGGCCGGGGGGCGGTGGCCCAGGTGCAGGCCATGCTGGACGCCACACCGCTCCCCTAAGCGGCCTGCCGTGACGCTCTGGAACCCCTTCGCCCTGCTGCGCGCGCGCTTCCAGCGCTGGTGGCAGGCGCGCATCCAGTTCACCGACACCACGCTGCTGACCCAGCGCAACGTCTACATCCTGCCCACCGCGCCCGGCTTCATGCTGGCCGCCACCCTGGTGGTGCTGCTGGTGGCCAGCATCAACTACCAGCTCAACCTGGGCTATCTGCTGACCTTTTTGCTGGCCGGCTGCGCCGTGGTGGGCATGCATGTGGGCCACGCCACGCTGCGCGGGCTCAGTATGCATTTGATAGCACCCGACGCACAGTACACGGGCGCCAACGCGATTATTTCCATACAGCTCAGCAGCACGCGCAAGACCATTCGCCACGGCATAGGCCTGGGCCTGCTGGACTCTGGCCACTGGGCCTGGACCGATGTGCCCGCCCAGGGCAGCGCCCAGGTGCAAATCGCCTTCACCCCCACCGAGCGCGGCCTGCAGCGCGTGCCCGCCATCACCGCCGAGACGCGCTTCCCGCTGGGCACCTTCCGCGTCTGGACCTACTGGCGGCCCGCCGCCCAGCTGCTGGTCTACCCCCGGCCCGAAGCCCACCCGCCGCCGCTGCCGCCCGGCCAGCCGAGCCCCGGCAGCGCCAGCCACAGCACGGCCCAGGCCAGCGGCGACTTCGACGGCGTGCGCGCCTACCGCCGGGGCGACCCGCTGAAGCTGGTGGTCTGGAAGAAGGCCGCCAAGGCCGATGAACTGGTCAGCCGCGACAGCCAGCAAACCCAGCGCAGCGAACTCTGGCTGGACTACGCCCAGGCCGGCAGCCTGGGCACCGAGGCCCGGCTATCCCGCCTGTGCGCCTGGGTGCTGCTGGCCGACCGCCTGGGCCTGGACTACGGCCTGCGCCTGCCCGGCCTGGCCCTGCCGCCCAGCGCTGGCGAAGCCCACAAGCGCCGCTGCCTGGAGGCACTGGCTTTATGCTGAATAGCCCTCCAGCGCAGGTAATACCTGCGCAAGCAGCTCTCATTTTGATAGTGGGAAACCCATGCGCGGAATGAACGCGATAAGCGCGCTCCCCCGTGACAGCCGCGACACCTTGTTCCTGCTGCTCGTCATCGCCTGGGTGGTGCTGCCCCAGGTAGGCAATCTGCCGCTGTGGTGCACCGGCCTGTCCGCCGGTGTTCTGCTGTGGCGCGGCTGGCTGGCCTGGCGTGCGCGGCCGCTGCCCTCGCGCTGGTGGCTGGCGGCGCTGCTGGCCGTCACGCTGGCGGCCACCTGGGCCACGCACAAAACCCTGCTCGGGCGCGATGCCGGCGTAACCCTGATCGTGGTGCTGCTGGCACTGAAGACGCTGGAGCTGCGCGCCCGGCGCGATGCCTTCGTGGTGTTCTTCCTGGGCTTTTTCACCATGCTCAGCAACTTCTTCTTTTCGCAGTCGCTGCTGACAGCGGCCGCCATGCTGATCGCCCTGCTGGGCCTGCTGACGGCCCTGGTCAACGCGCACATGCCCGTGGCCCCGCAATCCGCCCTGCCCGAGGCTGCCAAGATCGCTGGCGGCATGGCCCTGCTGGGTGCGCCCATCATGGCCGTGCTGTTCCTGCTGTTCCCGCGCATGGCGCCGCTGTGGGGCGTGCCCAGCGACGCCATGGCCGGGCGCAGCGGCCTGTCTGCCAGCATGCAGGTCGGCACCATGGCCCAGCTGGCGCTGGACGACAGCATCGCCATGCGCGTGCGCTTTGAAGGCCCGCCACCGCAGCAGCAAGACCTGTACTTTCGCGGCCCGGTGCTGTCGCGCTTTGATGGCCGCGAGTGGCGGCCCCAGTACAGCGAATTCAGCCTGCAGCCGCCCAGCGATTTGCAGGTGTCCGGCCCGGCGGTGAACTACCAGGTCACGCTGGAGCCCAGCAACCGCCCCTGGCTGCTGACGCTGGACGCCACGCCCCAGCGCCCCACCCTGGCCGGCATGGACGCTGCCATGACGCCCGACCTGCAATGGCTGGCCAGCCGCCCGGTGAGCGACCTGCTGCGCTACCAGGTGCAAAGCTACCCGCAGTTCCGCTACGGGCCACAGCAAGCCGATACCAAGAGCAGCATCAGCCTGCAGCCCTATCTGGACCTGCCCCCCAGCTACAACCCGCGCACACTGCAGCTGGCCGCCGACATCCGCCGCGCCCAGCCCAGCGCCAATACCGCCGCCCTGGTCACGCTGGTGCTGGAGCGGCTGCGCACCGGCGGCTACAGCTACACGCTGGACCCCGGCGTCTACGGGCGCGACACGGCAGACGAGTTCTGGTTTGACCGCAAGGAAGGCTTTTGCGAGCACATCGCCTCGTCCTTCGTCATCCTGATGCGGGCGCTGGACGTGCCGGCCCGCATCGTCACCGGCTACCAGGGCGGCGAGCTCAACGGCGTGGACGGCTTCTGGGTGCTGCGCCAAAGCGACGCCCACGCCTGGGCCGAGGTGTGGCAGGCCGGCCGCGGCTGGACGCGGGTGGACCCCACCGGCGCCGTGTCGCCCGGGCGGGTCGGCAGCTTCCAGCGGCTGCAGGCCCCCAGCGGCGTGGTCGGCACGGTGCTGGGCACCGTCAGCCCCGACATGGCCAAGCGCCTGCGCGCCGCCTGGGACGCGGTGAACAATGGCTGGAACCAATGGGTGCTGAACTACAGCCAAGGCAAGCAGCTGAACCTGCTGAAGAACATAGGCTTTACCGACCCCGACTGGGAAGACCTGGGCAAACTACTCGCCGGCCTGCTGGTGCTGGCCACCCTGGGCGGCGCCGCCTGGGCGCAGTGGGAACGCCTGCAGCACGACCCCTGGCTGCGCCTGCTCGACGCCGCCCGGCGCAAGCTACTCAAAGCCGGCATCACCCCGCCCCCCAACGCCCCACCCCGCGAACTGGCCGCCCTGCTGCCCCAACACCCGGCCATCCAGCAATGGCTGCTGCAGTTGGAGGCCCAGCGCTATGCCCCTCCGACCGCCCACACGCCGCACAGCCTGGCGGCGCTGCGGCGCAGCTTCAAAAGCCTGGCCTGGCCCCACTAAACTCAGGCGGCCACTTCCTATATGCCATGCACCTATTCCGCCCGATCGCTCTCGTTTTAATAGCTGCTTGCGCAGCATCTGTCTGCGCCAAGCCCGCAAAACAGCCCAAAGCCAAAAAAACCGCCAAAGTCGCCGCCACCATTGCCGCCGGCCCGCTCTACGCCAGCCGTGACGACGCCATGGCCGCCGCCGACGACATCGCCGAGCGCCGTGGCCTGGACGCTGCCTGGGTGCACACCATCCTGGGCCAGGCGCGCTTTCTGCCCAGCGTGCCGCGCCTGATGGCCCCCGCGCCCCGAGGCACAGCCAAGAACTGGAAGGTGTACCGCAGCCGCTTCATCGAGCCCATCCGCATCGCCGCCGGCGTGCGCTTCTGGCAAGACAACCGCGCCGCACTGGAGCGGGCTGAAAAAGAATACGGCGTGCCGCCCGAAATCATCGTCGGCATCCTGGGCGTAGAGACCATTTACGGCCAGCAAATGGGCAACTTCCGCGTCATCGACGCACTGGCTACGCTGGCCTTCGACTTCCCCGCCAGCCACCCGCGCACCACCGAACGCAGCGCCTACTTCAAAGGCGAGCTGGAGCAGTTCCTCAGCCTCACACAGCGCGCCGGCATCGACCCGCTCAGCCTGCGCGGCAGCTACGCCGGCGCCATGGGCATGCCCCAGTTCATGCCCACCAGCTGGGTGCACTACGCGGTGGACTTCGACGGCGACAGCCATGTGGACCTGTTCGGCAGCGCCACCGACGCCATCGGCTCGGTGGCCAGCTACTTCAAGGCTTTCCACTGGCAACCCGGTATGCCCGCCACCTACCCGGTGCAACTCGCACCGGACGCCAATATGGACGCCCTGCTGGCCCCCGACATCCTGCCGACGTTCAACGCAGCCAGCTTCCAGGCCAAGGGCGCCCTGCTGGACGGCCCCGCCCTGCAACACACCGGCCCCCTGGCCCTGGTGGAACTGCAAAACGGCGACAACCCGCCGCAATACGTTGCCGGCACAGAAAACTTCTACGCCATCACCCGCTACAACTGGAGCAGCTACTACGCCATGGCCGTGCTGGAGCTGGGGCAGGAAGTGGCTGCGGTGGTACGGGCCAAGGGGCCGTAAGGGTTAGGCCAAAAGCGAGTGCCCCTCAAACACCTATTCCACTGCAAAATAAATAGCTACCAGCGCAGTAAATACCTGCGCCAACAGTCTATTTGGCCCATGAATTTCAGCACGATATATGCGCGCAATGGCGGGAAACCAAGGGCGAGAAGGCTTCATGCCTTCGGACCGTTTCCTTTGGCCACCCCAAGCACGCCAACGTCCATAAATCGCACTTGGTACAAGCAAATTGTCCTGTGGCAATGGCTATAGTGCATGCACCCAACCCGCTCGCGCATCTGATCGAGCAAGTGGATGGACTGCAACCGAGGAGTGCCGGGTTTCATAGAAAATTTATACCTGATTTTATATACAGCGCATGTGCCGCAAGCCCAACGCGCAAGCGGCTTACAGCGCTTTTTTCCAAAAGATGTATCGTCAAGCGCCGGATGTATCGACCGGGGTTTGCGGTCTACATCACGTTAGATTGCTTATGGTTTATCTCGACTGTTCAGGTATTACCTTCGGCTCACAACTCGACGAAAAGCATTTGTTCGTTTGGGCCAGGGAAATTTCGTGCGTCGTAACCTGGGAACAAGATACTTTGGTTATTAGGTCGCGCCGTATCTCTGAGAATAATTTGCGTGACCTTATAGCCCTTTTCTGGCGCTACAACATTCCAATGGGTCAGTTGGCACAGTTCAAAAACAGCGCTAATGAGGCATGGTTTACCGCTCCAAAGATGTACTGGCACAAGAAGATCTTTGGTCCGCAATCTAACTCATCATTCAAGCGGGACGCGCTAAAGCGCGCCCCTTAATTCAGACGTTAGGCGTCACAATCCACACCGTTTGCGCGGCCACTTCCAAATCCCATCTCAGCCACTCACGCCATGAAAACACGAACCAAACTGCGTCTCTTGGGTGGAGCGATCCTCCTGTTCAATCTCTGGCTGATTGGTCAGTATTCGATCGAAGGCATCCCAGCCCTGCTGATGACCTTCGGATTCGGCATAGCCTACGAATATGTGGTGGTGCGTCGTGCTTCAGAGTGAATCGAAGTCCCGCCATGTCGAGCACGCCGTCAACGCCCTTGCCGCCTCACTTCTTGTCTTCAGCGCCAACGCCTTCGCGTTGGACAAGAACGGGAACTTTGAGTCCAAGCAGGAGCAAGATGCGTTCATAGCCAGCACGCTCAAGAAGATGGCTGGCGAAATGAACTCGCAGACACCGATTCAACTGGACGAAGACACTCGGATGATGAGTGTCATCGCGCTCCAGAAGACGATGACATTCAACATGCGGCTCCCAAACTACAAGTCATCTCAAGTTGATCCAAAAGTAATAGCACAAGCAGCAAGGGAGAACTTGAATCACACCGTCTGCAAGAGCAAGGCCACTCGCGATCTCATTGACATGGGCGTTCAGTACGTCTATCTGTACAACGGAAATGACGCAAAACTCATCACCCGCGTTGTCATCGACAAGTATCGTTGCTGAACATACCTTGCATGCATAACGCGGTGACGCCTAACCCCTCGCTCAAGC
>JAPLPK010000084.1 GCA_026400275.1 Burkholderiales bacterium | reverse complement strand
TCGCTTTGCTAAAAGGCCGTGCCAGCTATTTGTGCCTCCAGCGTCTGGAGCACGCTCGTTTTGATTTTCATCCGGTGGACCGCTCTGAACTGCAGACCTTGGCCGATATCGAGCGCTGGTCTTTGGTGACTCGCAGCGGAGATATGGCGGAAGTTGACGGTTTGGATGAGCGTTCAGTATTGCTTCCGCGGGTGACATCAACCCGTGAGAATTGTCTGGGTTCCCAGTGTCCCAGGATTCGCGATTGCCATGTGAATCTGGCCCGTCGAGAGGCGTTGGCGGCCGATGTGGTGGTGCTGAACCACCATGTTTTCTTTGCCGATCTTGCGGTGCGAGAGAGTGGAGTGGCTGAATTACTGCCTACTGCGCAGGTAACTATTTTTGACGAGGCGCACCAACTGAACGAAACCGGAGTTCAGTTTTTGGGTACCCATTGCACAACCGGGCAGTTGCTGGACTTTGCTAGAGACCTGCTGGCTGCGGGTTTGCAGCAAGCGCGTGGTTTGGTGGATTGGCAGAAAACGGCTTTTGTCTTGGAGCGAGCCGCGCGCGAGTTGCGGCTGGTGGCAGGTAAGGCCGGTTCCAATACGCGCTTGCGGTGGACAGGCTTGGCGCCAGAGGGTCTGCAGGAGACAGTTTGGTGCGAGGCCATGGTGGACGTGGTGGATGCTTTGCAGCAATCGGCGATGGCTTTGGATATGGTCAGCGAGCTGGCTCCAGACTTTGTGCGGCTGCATGAGCGGGCTATGACTTTGCACTCCGTGGCGCTGCAGTTTTCACAGGCCAGTTCTTCCCAGGTTGTGCGTTGGCTTGAAGTGGGTATGCATCTGCGCCTGACAGAGTCGCCCTTGGATATCGCGTCGGTCGTCAAAGCACGTCTATTTGGGGTGGACGCAGTGGAAGCCGGGAAGTCGTGGATATTCACGTCAGCGACATTGGGTGACGACGCGCAATTGAGTTGGTTTACCGAGCGTTGCGGACTCCATCGTGCAGCCTGTGTTCGCGTGGTAAGCCCCTTTGACTATGCCGGGCAGGCCGGTTTTTACGTTCCGCGTCATCTGCCCAAGCCTAGCGAGCCATCGCACAGCACCCAGGTATCGCTCTTTGCTGAAGCTGCAGTGCGCAGTCTGGGTGGACGCACCCTGGTTTTGACGACGTCTCTTCGTGCGTTGCAGGTAATTGGTGATACCTTGCGGGCTGCATTCGCTGGGGATTTGGCGCTGGATGTGTTAGTGCAAGGACATCAGCCCAAGCGACGCTTGATGGAGCGCTTCCGCCAGGGGGCATCCAATGGGCAGCCTGGCTGTGTGTTGGTGGCTTCTGCCTCGTTTTGGGAGGGGGTTGATATTCCCGGTGATGTGCTGCAGCTCGTCATCATTGACAAGTTGCCGTTCCCGCCGCCCAACGATCCTGTGACAGAGGCGCGAGCCCAGAGAATTGAATCAGAGGGAGGGAATCCCTTCATGGAGTATTTCGTGCCAGAGGCCGCCATTGCATTAAAGCAGGGCGCTGGGCGCTTGATTCGGCACGAAACAGACCGAGGCTTGCTGGTGGTGTGCGACGTGCGTCTGGTCAGTATGGGCTACGGCAAGCGTTTGCGTGCTGCATTGCCGCCCATGCGTGTCTTGAAAACTGAGGTCGAATTTCAGGCGGCGTTGCAGGCGCTTACCAAATCTTCCACCACGGAGAATCCTTAGTCTTGAAACCTTGGCTCACATACTCACTTTTGGGGTAGTTTTGCGCCAGTATGCGTTGTGTGTCGTCTCGCAGTTGCGTCATTCCCAGGGCTTCGTATGACTTGACCATGATGTACAGGGCCTCTTCACGTGCAGGGGCATTCTGGTAGTCCATCAAAGCGGACTGGGCGCGGTTGATTGCCGCTACATAGGCTCCGCGGCTGTAGTAATAGCGTGCAACATGCACCTCGTACTGGGCAAGCGAGTTAACTATATAGACCATGCGCTGCAGCGCATCGGGCGTAAAGCGAGACTCGGGAAAGCGGCTACTTAGTTCCTTGAATGACTCAAAAGATTCCTTGGCTGCTTTTTGGTCGCGCTCGGACAGATCTTGTCGGGTTACAAAAGAGAATAACCCCAGGTCTTCGTTGAAGTTGACGATACCTTTGAGGTAAAGGGCATAGTCAAGGGCGGGGCTGGCAGGGTGCAGCTTGAGGAAACGGTCCAGGGTGGCCAGGGCTTGCGCCTTGTCTCCTGATTTGTAGTAGGCATATGCCTTCTCGAGCTCAGCCTGCTGTGCCAATGGCGTTCCTGCGGCTCGGCCTTCCAGCTTTTCAAACAAGCCAATGGCCTTGTCATACGCGCCCGAGTTGAGCTCGTCCTTGGCTTCGGAGTAAATCTTGTTGGGACTCCATCCGACCGTTTTGTCTTCGGTCACAGTTGAGCAGGCAGATAGGCCACAAGCCAGAACGACGGCCAGCAGGCCAGGGAACACCGATAATCTAGAGCGCAACATCACTGGCCACTTTCTTGAAACTAAGCGATTTGATTATATCGACCGACCTCGCCACCGAAGGTTTGGCAGAAAACCTTACGGATCCTCTGGATGTGGAGGTTGAGTCCGAGCGGCGTGCATTGCTTATTGCCGAAACGTTACATGGGCAAAGGCTGGATCGTGCCCTTGTCGAGTTGGTGCCTGAGTTCTCGCGCAGCTATCTGCAGCAACTGATTGAAGCCGGGGCGGTGACTTTGAATGGCCGGCCTGCACTGAAGCCTGCGGCCAAAGTGAAGGCGGGTGATGCGGGTCTTATCGAGTTGCGTCCCACGCAGCAAAGTCAGGCTTTCAAGCCAGAGCCCATGGAGCTGGAGGTTGTTTTTGAAGACGCTTTCCTCCGTGTAATTAACAAGCCGGCTGGCTTGGTGGTCCACCCCGCACCGGGAAATTGGAGCGGAACTTTACTCAACGGACTGCTGGCGCGCGATGTACAGGCCCAGATGTTGCCCCGGGCAGGCATTGTTCACCGGCTGGACAAAGACACCAGCGGCTTGATGGTCGTGGCCAGAAGCCGGGCCGCTATGGATGCATTGGTGGCCATGATCGCGGCGCGAGACGTAAGTCGGCAGTATCTGGCTTTGGCCCACAAGGCCTGGACTGGTCCAGTAAACCGCAGCTTGGATGCATCGATTGGGCGTGATCCGCGCAATCGGCTGCGCATGGCAGTTGTTGATTTGGCCTTGCATGCGGGTAAAACTGCCAGGACGGATGTGGCTTTGCTGGAGAATTGCGACCAGGGTTGCCTGGTTCGCTGCACCTTGCACACGGGGCGCACCCACCAGATTCGGGTGCATATGGCCGCTGCTGGGCACCCGCTGGTGGCGGATGCTGTGTATGGCGGTGCTGCTGCTGCCGGAATGGCCCGCCAGGCATTGCATGCGACTCAACTGGCATTTGTTCATCCGATGACGGCGGAGGCGTTGCGATTCTATGCACCATTGCCGCAGGATATGCGTCGAGCCTTGGCTGATTGGGGTCTCGGTTACAATGGATAAAAGCGTTTGATGCTCGGGCTTTGGTCCTGACGCTATCAGTTTTTTTGACGACACCCCAGCGGGTCGCGTGTACTGTGAGTTCCGCGCTGTCGATTTTGCGTCCTTGAATGGCGTTTTCCCCGGAATAGCTACACACATGAATACGGCAGAGGCCAAGCGCGTCCTCGAGGCTGCACTGATTTGTTCGCAGCAGCCTTTACCTGTGCGCGACATGCGTGTCTTGTTTGACGATGTGCTGAGTGCAGACACGGTGAAGTCTCTATTGTTGGATTTGCAAGGTGAGTGGTCGCAACGTAGTGTGGAGCTGGTTCAGGTGGCGAGCGGCTGGCGTTTTCAAAGTCGGCCTGAGATGCGCGAGTACTTGGATCGTTTGCATCCTGAGAAGCCGCCCCGTTATTCACGTGCGACGCTGGAGACGTTGGCCATCATTGCCTATCGCCAGCCTGCTACCCGGGGGGACATGGAGGAGATTCGTGGTGTCACCATCAGTGCAATGATCATCAAGCAGTTGGAAGATCGCGGCTGGATTGAGGTCATTGGCCACCGAGAAACGGTGGGTCGTCCTGCGCTGTTTGCGACCACGCGTCAGTTTCTTGACGATCTGGGTCTCACCTCCTTGGACCAGCTGCCGTTGGCGGATGACCCCGTGCAAAGTGCTGAGCTGCTGGCCTCTTTGACGCAAGCCGAAGATTTTGCGCAAGCGGCACTGCCGATCGATAACCCTGCTGCGGATGGGTCACCAGCTTTGCTGGAGTCCTCCGAGCCTCTCCTTGACCCTCTCACCGTTAGCGGTGATTATCCGATAACAAGTTCGCCTCATGCATAACATTCCTATTGACCCCGCGCCGTTTACGCCTCCTGTTACAGCGGGTTTGACCGTGGGCGCCGAAGCTGGCTCCCGACCTGTGACGGCGCCATCAGACGACGCGGAAAACCGCTTTCTGGATGTGGTGTCGGGCCAGTTTGATGCTGATGAAGAAAGTGCCGACGTTGCGCCGCTGAAGCGCGTGCTGGCTCCTCTTGCAGAGAGTCCAAAGCTGCACAAGGTGCTGGCCCAGGCTGGTATGGGCTCGCGCCTGGAGATGGAGCAGCTAATTCTGGAGGGGCGCATTTCGGTCAATAACGAGCCTGCCCACATTGGTCAGCGCGTCCAATTTGGGGACTCGGTCAAGGTCAATGGCAAGCCTGTACGTTTCCGGATCGAGCCGCCTCCTGCTCGGGTGATCGCATACCACAAGCCTGTGGGTGAGGTGGTGACCAATGACGACCCGCAAAATCGTCCGACCGTGTTCCGTAAATTGCCCAAATTATTCCAGGGCAAGTGGCAGTCGGTCGGGCGGCTGGATCTGAACACCGAAGGTCTGTTGCTGTTCACCAGCTCGGGTGAATTGGCAAACCAGTTGATGCATCCGCGTTTTGGGTTGGAGCGCGAATATGCGGTCCGTGTGCTAGGCGCGTTGAGCAAAGAAGAAAAGCAGCGTCTGCTTGATGGTGTCAAGCTGGATGATGGAATGGCTTCGTTCGGTAGCATAGAAGATGGCGGCGGTGAAGGCTCCAATTGCTGGTACCGCGTAACCATTTCCGAAGGTCGCAACCGTGAGGTTCGCCGCATGCTTGAAGCCGTGGGGCATGCGGTGAGTCGGCTGATTCGCATACGTTACGGTGCCATGTTGTTGCCTCGCGGTCTCAAGCGCGGCGGCTGGATGGAGCTCGACGATCGGGATATCCAGGCCTTGGTGCAGGCGGCCAACAAGGCTCCACCGAGCGAGTTTGATGACGTGCCGCGCCAGGCCCGCGCTCCGAGCCGTCGTCCACCTAATCCTGTTGATGCCCGATCCGCTCCGAGCCGCACGCGCGGCGGCCGCAATACCGGCGGCCGCGGTCCCCGTCCATCTGGTGTCAACCTACCTGCGGGTCCGAATCCATTGGTGACTAATCAGATTGGCGGCAAAGGCCGTGGTCAAGGTCGTAAGGATGTCGCGGACCGGGCTGCCGGTGGCGGCCAGCCAGATCCGATGAAAACCGCGTTTGGCTACATTGGTGCTGATAGTTTTACCCGGCAGCGCAAGGACTCCAATCAGGGCGGGCCACGACGTAGCGGAGGCTCTGGCGGAGGCGGTGGTGGTAACGGCGGGCCGCGTCGCAGTGGTGGCCGTAGCCGCTAATCTTTAAATTGAGCAAGGCAATCGCGTACACCGCCACGGCCTATTCATAAAGTGGGCATGCCGGCGGGTTAAACTCGCAGGCTTTGCTTTGTTAGCAAAATTTTAAAAACCTAAGTTCAGGAAAATCATGGCAATCGAACGTACCCTCTCCATCATCAAGCCCGACGCAGTCGCCAAGAACGTGATCGGCCAAATTTACGCGCGCTTCGAAGCTGCTGGCCTCAAGGTCGTGGCAGCTCGCATGGCGCACCTGTCGCGCGGCGAAGCCGAAGCGTTCTACGCTGTGCACAAAGCCCGTCCTTTCTTCAAGGATCTGGTGGACTTCATGATTTCCGGCCCTGTGATGATCCAGGCCCTGGAAGGCGAAAACGCCATTCTGAAGAACCGTGACCTGATGGGTGCAACGGACCCCAAGAAGGCTGACGCCGGCACCATCCGCGCTGACTTCGCTGACAGCATCGACGCCAATGCGGTGCATGGTTCCGACGCTGCTGAAACCGCCAAGGAAGAAATCGCTTTCTTCTTCGCTGGCCTGAACGTCTACTCCCGCTAACTATGTGCACCCTCATGCTTCGCTGCCTCTGCAAGAGGGCATCGCTGGTGGGGGTGAGCCCTGAGCGGCGCCTCAAATGACGACCAATCTGCTCGAGTTTGATCTCGACGGCTTGGCCGCATTTTGTGAGCGGCTAGGGGAAAAGCGTTTTCGCGCGACGCAGTTGTTCCGATGGATCCACCAGCGTGGAGCCACAGAGTTTGACCAGATGAGTGATCTGGCCAAGTCCTTGCGTGGCAAATTGGCAGGTAGCGCGCATGTGCAGGGCTTGCCGGTGATTAGCCAGCATGCTTCCAACGATGGCACTATCAAATGGTTGTTTGATGTGGGTGAGGGGAATGCCGTTGAGGCGGTTTTTATCCCCGAGAGCGACCGTGGCACGCTGTGCATTTCATCGCAGGCCGGTTGCGCTGTAGGTTGTCGGTTTTGCTCCACCGGGCACCAGGGCTTCAGCCGCAATCTAACCACCGGTGAAATCGTGGCCCAGCTATGGTTTGCTGAACATTTCCTGCGCAAACACCTCAAAACCGAAGACCGCGTCATCTCCAACGTAGTCATGATGGGGATGGGTGAGCCTTTACAGAATTACAACGCCTTGGTGCCGGCCCTGCGGGTGATGCTGGACGACCATGGCTACGGTTTGTCGCGCCGCCGGGTGACGGTTTCTACTTCTGGCGTAGTGCCGATGATCGACCGCCTGGCGCAGGATTGCCCTGTGGCGTTGGCGGTATCACTGCACGCGCCAAACAATCTTTTGCGCGATAACCTGGTTCCTTTGAACCGTAAATACCCCCTGGCCGAGCTAATGGAGTCTTGCAATCGCTACTTAGAGCATGCGCCTCGGGACTTCATCACCTTTGAATACTGCATGCTGGATGGCGTCAATGACCAGCCTCAGCATGCCCAGGAGTTGATTGCATTGGTGCAGCAATACCGACGCCCCGGCGTGTGGTGCAAGTTCAATCTGATTCCATTCAACCCTTTTCCGGCGTCTGGATTGTTGCGTTCACCCATGGCCCGTGTAACGGCATTTGGGAAGCTGTTGAGTGACGCAGGTATCGTGACGACCGTGCGCAAGACTCGAGGTGACGACATCGATGCGGCCTGTGGTCAATTGGCTGGTGATGTCAAGGACCGCACCCAGGTGGTGAAGCGCATAGCCCAGCAACGTATGGTGATGATGGCGCAGGTGCCGTCAGTAGTTGAGCCGCCCAAAGGGGTCTGAGGAATGCAAAAAAAATTGCGGGGTAACAGTCTGTTGGCGCTGTTGGCGGGGTGTGCTATCGCATTGAGCCTACACGGTTGCGGTGCGCCTGGTCGTGTGGCTCCAGCGGCAGCCGTGAATCCTGGCAGCCAGACTGACATCGTGACGTCGTCGGATGCGCCTGAAGCCCGCAAGCATGCCCGTACCCGCCTGCAATTGGCGATCGGCTATTTCGAGCAAGGCCAAACCACGGTGGCGCTGGACGAGCTGAAGCAGGCTCTGGTGATCGACCCTTCGTTTTCTGACGCCTTCAATCTGCGTGGGTTGATTTACATGCGCTTGAACGACTTGCGTTTGGCTGAAGACAGTTTCCGCCGGGCCCTGGCGTTGAACCCGCGCGAGCCCAATACCATGCACAACTATGGCTGGCTGATGTGCCAGCAGGGCCGCTACGCGGAATCTGTGCAAATGTTCGAGCAGGCCTTGGCTAACCCCATTTACAGCGCGCGCGCCAAAACTCTGATGACGGAGGGCCTTTGCCAGCAGCGCGCCAATTTGTTGCCCGAGGCTGAGCGCAGTTTGTCTCGCTCTTATGAGCTCGATCCTGGCAACCCCATCACCGGCTACAACCTGGCCACTTTGCTGTACCAGCGAGGAGAGTGGACGCGTGCGCAGTTCTACATCCGCAGAATCAATAATTCCGAGCTTGCGAATTCCGAGTCCTTGTGGCTGGGCATCAAGGTTGAGCGCCGCATGGAAAACCGTGAGGCAATGATGCAGCTGGTAGACCAGCTGCGAAAGCGTTATGCACAATCCCGCGAACTGGCGGCGTACGAGAGAGGGGCATTTGATGAATGAGCCAGTGGTGCCGGTGGCACCCGTTGCGGTGGAGTCTGAAATCCAGGCCCAGGGTGAACCCTCGGCTGTGCGCGCTGGACAGTTGTTGCGCCAAGCCCGTGAGGCAGTGGGCCTGCATGTAGCCGCTTTGGCCGTGTCGCTCAAGGTGCCCGTGGGCAAGCTCGAGGCTTTGGAAGCCGGTCGCTTGGATGCCTTGCCTGACGTGATGTTTGCGCGCGCTTTGGCCGCCAGCGTGTGCCGCAGCCTCAAGATTGACGCTGCACCGGTTTTGGCGCACTTTCCCCAGGGCGCTGCTTCGCGGCTTGGCGCAGCGGACTCCGGGATAAACACGCCTTTTCGGCAGCCGCATACGGGGCCGCGTTTCGGTCTGAAGGGGCAAATGCCCAGTCCGTCCGTAGTGGCTGTGGCCTTGCTGCTGGTCGCGGCTTTAGCTGTGTTCTTGTGGCCCAAAAGCAAGGAAGAGGCGGCAGATGTGTCCCAGGGCGCAGATGTGTCTACGGCTGTGCCTGCGCCGACGCCTGTGGTGGAACCCCTGGCCGACCCTGCACCGGCGGCTTCTGCTGTGCTGCCGGCTCCATTGGTAGCAGCGCCCGCCGCGCCTGTTGCTCCAGCTCCAGTTGTGGTGCCTGCCGCCAGTGCGCCGCTTGCCGCAGCCATTGCTCCCTCCATCATGGTCGTAACGGCCACGGGGGAGTCCTGGCTGAAAGTGACGGATGCCAAGGGCGTGGTGGCGTTTAGCCGTACGCTGAATGCAGGCGAGGTGGTCCAGCCCTCCGGCACGCCGCCGTTCACTATGGTGGTGGGGCGTGTGGATGCCGTGCAATTGAACGTACGCGGCCAGGCTTTTGACATGACGCCTTTTGCCAAAGACCATGTTGCCCGATTCGAGGTGAAGTAATGGACTTTCTGACGCCTGTAGATGCAGCCGCGCCGCGCGCGCGCAATAGCTACCAAGCCCATGTTCGCTGGGGCTCCCGCGATGTCACGGTGGGTGGCGACGCCCCCGTGCGCATCCAGTCCATGACGAATACCGATACGGTGGACGCGATTGGTACAGCCATCCAGGTGAAAGAGCTGGCCCTGGCTGGCTCGGAGATGGTGCGCATCACAGTCAACACCCCCGAGGCCGCCCAGGCCGTGCCCTATATCCGCGAACAGCTGGACCGCATGGGCATCGATGTGCCGCTGGTAGGCGACTTTCACTACAACGGTCACCGTCTGCTGACCGAGTTCCCGGCTTGCGCTGAGGCTTTGTCCAAGTACCGCATCAATCCCGGCAATGTGGGCAAGGGCGACAAG
>JAPLPK010000167.1 GCA_026400275.1 Burkholderiales bacterium | reverse complement strand
CCAGCTGGCCAGGACGGAGCTTGTAATTACTCGTGGTGCGCGCCAGAACCCCGTCAGACGCAAAGACCTCTTGAACCTGCTGACCCAGGCCCATCAAGCAGGCTCTTTGGGATCAAGCGACATTTCCAAGCGGGCAATTTTGTCGCGCAGAGCCAGGCGGCGCTTTTTCAGCCTTTGCAGCATCAGTTCATCCAGGGGTTTATGCTCGACCATGTGGTCAATGCTGGCGTCCAAATCGGCGTGCTCCATGCGCAATTCGATCAGTTGGCGTTCAGGGGAGTGGAGATTAGGATTCAAGACGGCAATCTAGGACAAGAAGAGCCAGACGCATTCCAGCTTGGCCGGATAATACGGGCGAGTAAAGTTTGTCTGCACATTATGTGCGTAGCCGCTTCCTGCGCCAACCATAGAACTAAGCATTTCATATATGTCCCCAGGTTTTCGGATTACCGCTTCGACGGGCCTTCACAAGGGCGATCGCGAATACCAACAAGACCAGCTCCTACTGCTCAGCCATGCCCGTGTACACGGCTGCGTGTTGGCTGCAGTGGCCGATGGCATGGGAGGACGCAGCGGTGGCCGCAAGGCATCCGACCAGGTCATGATGACCGCACGCCAACTCTTCGAACGCTTTGACCCCTACAACGATGACCCGCGCGACCTGCTAAAAAACATCATTGCCGAGGCCCATCTAGTCATCAAGTTGACAGCCATTTCTGCCGAGGAAGAGCCACATAGCACGGCCGCCCTGTTTTTGATTACCCCGCAGGGCCAGTGCCACTGGGCACATGCTGGCGACTCTCGGATCTACCACTTTCATAAAGAACGACTCGTCAAGCGTACGCTGGACCATTCCTTTGTACAAAACCTGGTGGAGCGCGGCGAAATCACCCCCGAAGAAGCGAACACACATCCCAACGCTAACATCTTGCTGGGCTGCCTGGGCACTGAGGCCGACCCGCCCGTGGACGAACACCTGCAGCTACAGCTGCAGCCTGGCGATACGCTACTGGCTTGCAGCGACGGCCTGTGGCACTACTTCACCGACAATGAATTGGGCAGCATCTTGTCCAGCCTGCCACCGCGTGAGGCGAGCGAAATACTGGTGGAACAAGCGCGCAAGCGAGCCCGAGGCACGGGTGACAATCTCTCACTGGTTCTGGTGCACATCTCCGCACTGTAAGCACGCCCATACACAAAGAGCCCGTCAACCTGAAGATTGACGGGCTCTTTGCAATTCTCACCGCGTGCCGCTACAGCAGCCGCACGCAGGAGTATTAATTGCGGGTTTGGTCGACCAGCTTGTTCTTGGCGATCCATGGCATCATCGCGCGCAGCTGGGTCCCGACCTTTTCAATCGAGTGCTCTGCGGTCAGGCGGCGACGGGCGGTCATGCTGGGGTAACCAGTACGGCCTTCCAGGATGAACATCTTGGCGTATTCGCCGGTCTGGATGCGCTTCAGTGCGTTGCGCATGGCTTCGCGCGATTCAGCGTTGATCACTTCGGGGCCGGTCACATACTCGCCGTACTCGGCGTTGTTCGAGATCGAGTAGTTCATGTTGGAAATGCCGCCTTCGTAGATCAGGTCCACGATCAGCTTCAGTTCGTGCAGGCACTCAAAGTAGGCCATTTCAGGAGCGTAACCGGCTTCAACCAGGGTCTCATAACCCATTTTGATCAGTTCGACAGCGCCGCCGCACAGAACGGCTTGTTCACCGAACAGGTCGGTCTCGGTTTCTTCCTTGAAGTTGGTTTCGATGATGCCGGCCTTGCCGCCACCATTGGCCATGGCGTAGCTCAGAGCCAAGTCACGGGCCTTCCCGGTCTTGTCCTGGTGCACGGCCACCAGGTGGGGCACGCCGCCGCCCTGGGTGTAGGTGTTGCGCACGGTGTGGCCAGGAGCCTTGGGGGCGACCATCCACACGTCCAGGTCAGCACGTGGCACGACTTGGTTGTAGTGCACGTTGAAGCCATGGGCGAAGGCCAGCGAAGCGCCTTGCTTGATATTGGGTTCGACGTTGTTCTTGTAGACGCCAGCGATGTCTTCGTCAGGCAACAGAATCATGACCACGTCTGCAGCCTTGACCGCGTCGTTGACTTCCAGCACGTTCAGGCCAGCTTTGCCAACCTTGTCCCAGGAAGCGCCACCCTTGCGCAGACCAACCACGACCTTCACACCGCTGTCGTTCAGGTTTTGCGCATGCGCATGGCCTTGGCTGCCATAGCCGATGATGGCGACCGTCTTGCCCTTGATCAGGCTGAGGTCACAGTCTTTGTCGTAAAAAACTTTCATGTTCTGCTTTCAAAAATTAAAGGTTTGGCGAAATGCCCATCGACAGGCTCAGGGCGAACGTTTACCGCAATCGCCAAAAATAGTCCGTTCGCGTTGAGCCCGTCGAAACGCGCGTACGGACGACTCAAAACTAAACCCGCAGGATGCGCTCACCACGGCCGATGCCGCTGGCGCCAGTGCGCACGGTTTCCAGAATTGCGCCACTGTCCAGCGCCTCTAAGAATGCATCGTTCTTACCCTGGTCGCCTGTGAGCTCGATGGTGTAACTCTTCTCGGTCACGTCGATGATGCGGCCACGGAAGATGTCGGCCATGCGCTTCATTTCTTCGCGCTCTTTGCCGACGGCGCGCACCTTGACCATCATCAGTTCACGCTCGGTATAAGCGCCTTCGGTCAGATCGACGACCTTGACCACCTCGATCAGCCGATTCAGGTGTTTGGTGATCTGTTCGATCACGTCGTCCGAGCCGGAGGTCTGGATGGTCATGCGCGACAAGGTGGCGTCTTCGGTCGGAGCGACCGTCAGCGACTCGATGTTGTAACCACGGGCGGAAAACAGGCCCACCACACGCGACAGAGCACCGGGTTCGTTTTCCAGCAAGACAGCAATGATGTGTTTCATAAGACTAGATTCCTCTTTTTGCTACCCTCCCCTGCACACGGTAATGTGCAGGCTCGGCAGACAATAGATTCGTCAGAAAGTTAATACTATCGAATTGATAGCTGCCAGCGCAGGCAGTACAAGCGCCAGAGCCGCATTTAGCTTGAAAACCTGGTTACAGATCCTCACTGCCCAGCAGCATCTCGGTGATGCCCTTGCCGGCCTGCACCATCGGGAACACGTTCTCGGTGGGGTCGGTACGGAAGTCCATGAACACCGTGCGATCCTTCAGCTTGCGGGCCTCCCGCAGTGCGGGCTCCACGTCTTCAGGGCGCTCGATCAGCATGCCGACGTGGCCATAGGCCTCAGCTAGTTTGACAAAGTTGGGCAAGGCATCCATGTAGCTGCTGCTGTAACGGCCGGCGTACTCCACTTCTTGCCACTGTCGCACCATGCCCAGGTAACGGTTGTTCAGAGAGCAAATCTTGATCGGCGTGTTGTACTGCAGGCAGGTCGATAGCTCCTGGATACACATCTGCACCGAGCCTTCGCCGGTGATGCAGAACACTTCGCTGTCGGGCTTAGCCAGCTTCACGCCCATAGCATAGGGAATGCCCACGCCCATGGTGCCCAGCCCACCGGAATTGATCCAGCGACGAGGCTCGTCAAAGCGGTAGTACTGCGCGGCCCACATCTGGTGCTGACCTACATCGGAAGTAATGTAAGTATCGGCATCCTTGGTCATATTCCACAGGGTTTCGACCACGTACTGAGGCTTGATCACATCGCTGGAGCCCATGCTGTACTTCAGGCACTTGCGGTTGCGCCAGCCTTCGATGGTGTCCCACCAGCCACCCAAAGCATCGGCATCTGGCTTGGTGCCAGCTTCCTTGATCATAGCGATGAGCTCAGTCAGCACTTCCTTCACGTCGCCGACGATGGGCACATCGACCTTGACGCGCTTGGAAATACTTGAGGGATCGATGTCGATGTGGATGATCTTGCGCTCAACCTGGGCGAAATGCTTGGTATTGCCGATCACACGGTCGTCAAAACGGGCACCGACAGCCAGCAGCACGTCGCAGTGTTGCATCGCGTTATTGGCTTCGATGGTGCCGTGCATGCCCAGCATTCCGAGGAATTTCTTGTCGCTAGCCGGGTACGCACCCAAGCCCATCAAGGTATTGGTGCAGGGATAACCCAGCATGTCCACCAAGGTGCGCAATTCCTGCGAGGCATTGCTCAGCAAAACGCCGCCGCCGGTATAGATATACGGGCGCTTAGCCGCCAACAGCAGCTGCAAGGCCTTGCGGATCTGGCCACCGTGGCCTTTGCGCACCGGGTTATACGAGCGCATGGCGACAGTTTCGGGGTAGCCGTAGTAAGGCGTCTTCTTGAAGGACACGTCTTTCGGGATGTCCACGACCACAGGGCCGGGGCGACCGGTGCGGGCAATGTGGAAGGCCTTCTTCATGGTTTCCGCCAGATCGCGCACGTCCTTCACCAGGAAGTTGTGTTTGACGATGGGGCGGGTGATGCCGACGGTATCGCACTCCTGGAACGCGTCCAAGCCAATCGCGTGGGTCGGCACTTGGCCGCTGATGATCACCATCGGAATGCTGTCCATGTAAGCCGTGGCGATACCTGTAACTGCATTCGTCAGACCCGGACCGGACGTAACCAGCGCCACGCCCACATCACCGGTCGCACGCGCATAACCGTCGGCAGCGTGCACCGCAGCCTGCTCATGGCGCACCAGCACATGTTGGATAGTGTCTTGTTTGTAGAACGCGTCGTAAATGTACAGAACGGCACCGCCGGGGTAACCCCAGATGTGCTTGACGTTCTCGGCCTGGAGACATTTCACCAGAACCTCTGCACCCATCAGCTCTTGGGTGGTAGTACGCGGGGTGTTTTGTGCGGCGGTAGACGCTGCGGCCGCCGAATTGATTTCGGCTTTTGACATTTCCATGATGAACCTTTGTGAATTTCTCTAACGAAATACCTTGGGTGCTTCTTCACGAACTCTTTTGGAGACGTGTTGAAACTTAAGACCAAAGCCATGGGTGGGCTGCTTGCACCACCGAACCATGATCCGTTTGCGTTTTACTTGCGCCTTAGATTATGTCACTGTGCAACGCACAAAATCCATAAAACCCAAGAAAATACGATCCCAATGCCATAATCTCGCCCGACAAGCCCTTTCTCGGTGCAGATTTCCCCATCGAGAGTCCACTGCCTTTACCAAACGTCCTCCAGACCCGATCTTCTTGGCTACCGAACGCGAACTCTCTGATTTCCTCAAAGGCGTCGAAAAACGGGCGTTCAAGCGCTCGATGTACCACGTGCGCAACGAGGAATCTGCGCTGGACATAGTGCAAGACAGCATGATGAAATTGGCTGAACACTATGGTGACAAGCCGGCAGAAGAACTGCCCATGCTGTTTCAACGGATTCTGTCCAACTGCACCCTGGACTGGTTTCGCCGCCAAAAAACCAGAAACACGCTTTTCTCAAACATGAGCGACTTCGAGTCTGGCGATGGCGAGTTCGATCTATTGGAGACCTTTGAGTTATCCGACAGCTCCGAACAAACTGAAAGCGCCGAAGACTCCACCCGCCGGGCACAAGTTTTGCGTGAAATCGACGCGCAGGTTCAAGAACTCCCAGCGCGTCAACGAGAAGCGTTCCTCATGCGTTACTGGGAGGAAATGGATGTTGCGGAAACCGCCAGCGCCATGGGCTGCTCGGAAGGCAGCGTAAAAACCCATTGCTCCCGCGCGGTTCAATCGCTCAGCAAAGCACTCAAGGCACGAGGAATATTTTTATGACACAGTCGCTCGCACATCGCACGCTTTCTGCGGAAGACCGTTTTGCACTCAAGCTCACGGCGCGCCTCTCTGAAGGCAGCAGCGAACTGCCGCACGATATTTCTGAGCGCCTTCGCGTCGCCCGTATGCAGGCCCTGGCCAAGCGCAAGGTAGCGCCGTCCATCCGCACGGCTACCGTAGTATTGGGCCAAAGCGGCAGCGCAACCCTGAGTATGGGCAACGAAAACCCTGGCTGGTGGAGCCGACTTGCCTCTGCGGTACCGATTTTCGCGTTGGTCGTTGGCATGCTGACCATTTACGTTGTGCAAAACGATAACCGCACCGACGAACTGGCCGAAGTAGACTCCGCCCTGCTGACGGACGACCTACCCACTGCGGCCTACACTGACCCTGGATTTGTAGAGTTCCTCAAAACCAGCCGAGACACAAGCCAATAACCCGGACCAGATACGGATGTTCCTTTCGAGCAACGGTCAATTTCTCTCGCTGCAAGCTTGCGCGGCTGTGGCGAGCTTGTGTCTCGCGGGCTGTTGGGCCCTATCTGGACCCGCAGAGGCGCAGGTCGCCAATATGGCCAACGGGCCGGCATCCATTCCTCTGGCTGTGACGGCGAAATCCGAACTTCGGCCGCTATGGAAGGAGCTTACGCCCGCCCAGCAAGAAGCGCTCAAGCCCCTGGCACTGCACTGGAACGACATCAGCGAGCCCCAAAAGCGTAAATGGCTGGCCTTGTCGGCAAATTACGGAAAGATGAATGACACCGAGCGGGCCAATCTGCATGAACGTATGCTCGACTGGGGTTCGCTCAGCGTGGCCGAACGCAGCCGTGCACGCCTGAATTTCGCCGAAGCCAAACGCCTGACGCCCTCCGAGAAAAAGGCAAAGTGGGAGGCCTACCAAACTCTGTCTACGGAGGAAAAAAACCAGCTGGCCAAACAAGCGCCCGCCAAACTGCCAGGTGCAGCCACTGCGGTGCGCCCTGTTTCTCCGCAAAAACTGGTGGTAGTTCCGCCTGCTCGCAAAGACGTGGTCAAAAACCAAAGCATCGCGACGGAAGCACACCAGATCGACCCAAAAACCCTACTCCCACTGGCTCTGCAACGCGTAGAACTGAATAATCCGGCTGGATCCCCCCCCGCCAAAACAACAGCCCAATGACACCGCCTGCCTCGGTGCTGGGTGGCGGCACACTCACGGCGCCCAGCTTGCGCCGGCGCATGGCCTGTTGGCTGTACGAAGGCATGCTGATGTTCGGCGTGGTGTTCATAGCAGGCTATTTGTTCAGCACACTCAGCCAAACCCGCAACGCCATGGACAACCGAGGAGCCCAGCAAGCCTTCTTGTTTGTAGTATTCGGCATCTACTTCACCTGGTTCTGGTCTAAAGGTCAAACCCTGGCCATGAAAACCTGGCATATGCGGGTCGTTGACAAAAACGGTGCAAGCATCACACAGCGCCGGGCATTTTTGCGCTATCTGTGCAGCTGGCTGTGGTTCTTGCCACCTCTGGCGGCGCTGGCACCATTCGACATCTCGGTACAGGAAAAAGTGTGGGTCTTTTTCGGTTGGATTGCCGTGTGGGCAGTTTTGAGCCGCTTTCATCCACAGCGTCAGTTTTGGCACGACGCACTAGCTGGCACTCGTCTGATAGCTTCGCAACCTTTAAGCCGCTAAAGCCCTTGCAGGCTGCGGCTCGGCGACAATCAGGCCATGTCCTCTTCTCCCATGCACTCCGAAGCCAACCCCCAAAAATCCCGTACTGGCCTGAGCCGCATCTGGCACGCTGCGGGCTATTCAATCGCAGGTTTGCGCGCGGGCTGGCACGAAACAGCTTTTCGCCAAGAAGCCATCGCCGCCATAGTGCTGATTCCAACGGCAGCCTGGCTGGCCAATAGCTGGGTGGAGTTCTCGTTGCTGGCAGGTTCCATCGTCATGGTGATGGTGGTGGAACTGCTGAATACGGGGATTGAAACCGCCATCGACCGCATCGGCCCGGAATGGCATTCGCTGTCCAAACGCGCCAAGGATATGGGCAGCGCGGCCGTGCTGCTTAGTCTGCTGATGACCATTGCCATTTGGGGCATGGCGCTGGCCCAGCGCTTCACGGCCTGGATCTAACTGCTTTAGACCGCAGCTTCGTCCTGTTCGCCGGTACGAATGCGCACCACGCGCTCCACGCTGGTGACGAAAATCTTGCCGTCACCGATCTTGCCGGTGCGGGCTGCGCGCACGATGGCGTCCACACAGCGGTCCACGTCGTCGGTTTTAACCACGACTTCGACCTTCACCTTGGGCAGAAAGTCCACCACGTATTCAGCGCCACGGTAGAGCTCGGTATGGCCTTTTTGGCGACCAAAGCCCTTGACCTCGGTCACCGTCAGGCCGGTCACGCCACATTCAGCCAGTGCTTCGCGGACTTCTTCGAGCTTGAACGGTTTCAGAATGGCGGTAATTTGTTTCATGGTTTTCTCGCTATAGAGTGGAAAAGTTAAGCCCGGAAGCTGCTGGTAATAGGATAGCGCCAATCTTTACCAAAGCTGCGGTGGGTCACGCGAATTCCCACTGGAGATTGGCGGCGTTTGTATTCATTGATCTTGATGAGCCGGGTTACGCGCTCCACATCGGCGCGCTCAAAGCCGGCAGCGATGATGGCCTCCAGGCTTTGGTCGTTCTCCATATAGCGCTCCAGAATCGCGTCCAGCACTTCGTAAGGAGGCAGGCTGTCCTGGTCGGTCTGGTCAGCGCGCAGCTCGGCGCTGGGTGGGCGGGTGATGATGCGCTCCGGGATCGGGTTGCTGCCGGTGCCATAGGGGTCGTTGGCATTGCGCCAACGCGCCAGGGCGAACACCAAAGTCTTGGCCACGTCCTTGATGACGGCAAAGCCGCCGGCCATATCGCCGTACAGCGTGCAATAGCCGGTGGCCATTTCACTCTTGTTGCCGGTGGTGACAACGATGCTGCCGAACTTGTTGCTCATGGCCATCAACAACGTGCCTCGGATGCGGGCCTGGATGTTTTCTTCAGTTGTGTCCTCCGCCCGGCCCACAAAATGCGGCGCCAGCGAGGCCTTGAAGGCCTCGAACTCGGGCAGGATGGAGATTTCGTCGTACTGCACGCCCACGCGTGAAGCCATATCACGGGCGTCGATCCAGGAAATATCGGCGGTATAGGGCGATGGCATCATCACCGTACGCACGCGCTCCTTGCCCAGCGCGTCCACTGCAATGGCCAGCACCAGGGCCGAATCGATACCGCCCGACAGCCCCAGCAGCACGCCAGGGAAGCGGTTCTTGCCCACGTAGTCGCGTAGACCCAGCACCAGCGCGTCCCACAAGTCGGCATGCAGGCTACGCTCGGGCACCAGGCTTGCTTCCAATTTGATAGCTGCCTGCGCAGATACTGCCTGCACGTAGAACAGATTTTCCTTGAATGCCGGGGCGTGGCCGCTGAGCGTGCCGTCGGCATCCACGCAGAAGGAATTGCCGTCGAACACCACCTCGTCCTGCCCGCCCACGATGTGGGCGTAGACCAGCGGCAAGCCGGTAGCGCGTGCCCGGTCGGCCATGCGCAGCACCCGCTCGCCGCCCTTACCCACATGGAATGGCGAGGCGTTGATGACAGCCAACAGCTCGGCTCCGGCCTGCTTGGCCAGCGCCGCAGGCTCGTCGAACCAGGCGTCTTCGCAGATCAGCAGGCCAACTTTCACGCCCTCTACCTCGAACACGCAGACGCCATGCCCTGGCGTGAAATAGCGGCGCTCGTCGAACACCTGGTAATTCGGCAGCTCGCGCTTGGCATAGGTGGCCAGCACCTGGCCTTCACGCAGCACGCTGGCGGCGTTGAAGCGGTGCTGCACGGCCACGGATTTGCCGCGGTCGTCACCGCCGCTGGGGTGGCCGACCACCACCACCAGGTCTTTTAACCCGGACAGCTCGCGGGCCACTGTTTTCACGGCATCATCGCAGGCGGCGGTGAAGGCCGGGCGCAGGAACAAATCCTCGGCAGCGTAGCCGCAAATCGAGAGTTCCGGCGTCAATACCAGGCGCGCGCCTTCGGCATAGGCGGTGCGTGCCGCATCGATGATTTTTTGCGCGTTGCCGGCCAAGTCGCCGACGACAAAATTGAGCTGGGCAACACAGAGTTTGAGAGTCATGGAAACAAAAAAGACGGTGGCAGCAGCAGGCCTGCGGGGTGGGAAATGAGTTCGGTTGATTATGTCATCCGGGTACTCGACTCGCCGCTGCAGCTACCTGCGGCAGACTGGAACGGACTACTGGCTTTGCAGGCCGACGCCAGCCCCTTCATGCGCTGGGAATACCTGGCCGCGCTGCACCAAAGCGGCAGCGCCCTGCCCGCTAACGGCTGGACGCTGCAGCTCATCACGCTCTGGCACGGCGACACGCTGCACGCGGCCACCGCGCTGTACCTGAAAAGCCATTCCTACGGTGAATACGTGTTCGACTGGGCCTGGGCCAGCGCCTACCAGCAGCACGGAGTGCCCTACTACCCCAAGGCCGTGATCGCCGTGCCCTTCACCCCCGTGCCCGGCGCACGCCTGCTGGCGCGTGACCCAGGCGCGCGAGCCACCCTAATGAAAGCGACGGTTGCCTGGTGCGAGGAGCAAGGCCTGTCCTCTTTGCACATGCTGTTTGCGAACCCGGACGACGTGGCGGCGGCGCAAGATGCCAAGCTGATGCTGCGCCACACAGTGCAGTTTCACTGGACCAATAGAGCCCCCACGCTCGGCACTGGCGTGTGCTCTCTGCCCCCCGAGGGGGAGCGTTTCGCCTTGGGGCGGCCCGGCGGCGAAACCGTGCTCGGCTACCGCGACTTCGAAGACTTTCTCGCCTCACTGGCGCAAGACAAGCGCAAGAAGATACGCCAGGAGCGGCGCAAAGTGGCCGACGCGGGCGTCCGCTTTCGCTGGGCGCGCGGGCGCGACATCACGCAGCAGGACTGGGACTTTTTCTACCGCTGTTATGAGCGCACCTATTACGAGCACGGCAACGCACCCTACCTGAGCCGCGACTTCTTCCAGCGCATGGCCGACACCATGCCGGAGAACTGGGTGCTGTTTGTGGCGGAACGCGAACTCGATGGCGTCGCCAAGCCTGTTGCTACAAGTTTAATAGCTATTAGCGCAGATATTGATTGCGCTAGCGGCCCAAAAAGCCCACAAGATTTGGTGGCCTATGGCCGCTACTGGGGTGCCCTGGAGCGGGTGGACTGCCTGCACTTCGAGGCCTGCTACTACCAGCCGCTGCAGTGGTGCATAGAGCACGGCGTGTCTCGCTTCGAAGGTGGCGCCCAGGGCGAGCACAAAATGGCCCGCGCCCTGCTCCCGGTCAAAACCACCAGCGCCCACTGGCTGGCCCACCCGGCATTTGCCGACGCGGTGGAGCGTTTCCTGGAACGCGAAGGCGCTGGCATCACGGACTACTTGGGCGAACTGGCCCAACGCAGCCCGTTACGGCAAGCGGATTAAGCTAAGGCCTGCGCAAAGTCGGCCAGCAGGTCGGCTGCGTCTTCCAGGCCCACCGACAGGCGGATCAAGCCATCGGCAATGCCCATCTGGGCCCGCACCTCGGCACCGGCCTCCCAGAAAATAGTGGGGGCCACCGGGATGATCAGCGTGCGGGTGTCGCCCAGGCCCGTAGCCTTGACCGGCAGCTGAAGCCGGTTGATGAAGGCCAGGCAGGCATCGGCATCGGCCAGTTCGAACGACAGCAGCCACGAGCCAGCGCTAAAGTGCTGCTGCGCCACGGCGTACTGGGGGTGCGACTCCAATTGAGGGTAGAACACCTTGACCACCGCTGGGTGGGCTTCCAGAAAGCGGGCCAGCGCCAGGGCGGTCGCGCTGGTCTGGGCCACGCGCAGGGCCAAGGTTTCGGCGCCCACAGAAATGCTATGCGCCTGCTCAGACGACAGCGATGCCCCCATGTCGCGCAGGCCCTTTTTCCGAATCTGCGCCAAACCCCACTGCCGCGCATCGCCCTTGCGGTACGCCGGGAAAATATTCGGATAAGCCGACCAGTCAAACAAACCAGTATCCGTGACTGCGCCGCCCAGCGCCGTACCATGACCGGCAATGGTCTTGGTGAGTGAATTCACCACCAGGCTGGCATCCACGGTTCGGGGCTGGAACAGCGCGGGCGAGGTGATGGTGTTGTCCACCACGTACACCAAACCCTTGCTACGGCACAGCGCGCCGATGGGCGCCAGGTCGGGAATCTGGGTGCCGGGATTGGCAATGGTTTCGACGAAGACCATACGGGTATTCGGCTGCACAGCGGCTTCCACATGGGCCACATCGGTGGCGTCCACCGTGGTGACCTCAATGCCCAGGCTGCGCAGCGTGCCGAAAATGCTGTTGGTATTGCCGAACACATAACGGCTGGCCACCAGGTGGTCACCCGACTTCAACAGCGTCAAAAATATCGCCGCGATGGCCCCCATGCCTGTGGCAAAGCAGATCGAGCCCAGGCCGCCTTCCATGCGGGTGAGCTTGGCCTCCAGCGCCGCTGTGGTGGGCGTGCCCTGGCGGGCGTAGTTGAAGCCGCCCTTGAGCGTGCCCTGGAACACGCCAATCAGGTCTTCAACCTTGTCGAACCCATATTGCACCGAGGTGTGGATGGGTTTGTGTACCCCTCCGTGCTCCACGCCCATGGCCTTGTCGCCGTGCACGATGGTGGTGGTAAATCCTTGCGTAGCCATGCTCATTTCCTTGAATTCATATCAGTGACGGCAATTAAATCATCCCTACGGGGGTATCCAGACAGCCCGCTAATTGCCTATGCCGGTGTACATTTTGCCTTCGCGGCCATGTCACCCTGCTTCGGACCCTTCGTGCACCTTTCTGCACCTTTTTGCAACTTCTAGCCCCCATCACCACACCATGCTGCAATCCGTAGACGCCCGCACCGGCTCCCCCGTCGGCGCACAATTTCCTGAATCCACTCCCGCCGAAATCGACCAAGCTGTAGCCGCTGCCGTGGCCGTGGCCGACGCCTTCGCCGCCACCTCGGCCGCCCAACGCGCCAGCCTGCTGCGCGCCCTGGCCGTCGCACTGGAAGGCAGCCGTGAAAGCCTGGTGGCCCTGGCCGACCGCGAAACTGGCCTGGGCCTACCGCGCCTGAACGGCGAGTTGGACCGCACGGCCTTCCAATTGCGCGGCTTTGCCGATGTGCTGGACCAAGGCATTGCGCACGCCGTGGTGGATGACCCTGCCGTGGCAGGCGCCCCGCCTGTAGGCCGCCCCCGCCTGGCCAAGGTCCGCGTGCCCGTGGGCCCGGTCGCCATGTTCTCGGCCAGCAACTTCCCGTTTGCGTTCTCGGTACTCGGTGGTGATACCGCTGCAGCACTGGCCGCCGGCTGCCCGGTGGTCGTCAAGGGCCACCCTGCTCACCCTGAGCTGACCCGCCAAACTGTGGCTTTAGCGCAAGGCGTGGTCGCAGCCGAAGGCCTGCCGGCGGGTGTATTCAGCCTGGTGCAAGGCGGCTCCATCGCCGTAGGCGTGCACCTAGCGCAGGCGCCCGGCATCACCGCGATTGCCTTCACCGGCTCGTTCAAGGGCGGCACGGCGCTGGCCAAGATTGCCGCAGACCGGCCACGCCCCGTGCCGTTCTACGGTGAATTGGGCTCGGTCAACCCGCTGGTGGTCTTGCCCGCCGCAGCGGAAAAGAATGGCGCCGAACTGGCCAACACGCTGGCTGGCTCCATCTGCCTGGGTGCAGGCCAGTTCTGCACCAGCCCGGGCGTGATCGTGGTCCAGAAGGATGCGGCATCCGATGCCTTCGTTGCCGCGTTTGCACAGGCGCTGCAAGCCTTGCAGCCACACACCATGTTGTCCAGTGCGATCCGCTCCACCTTCGATAAGGGCGTGGCCCGCTGGAAGAGCACGGCCAGCCTGAAGCCTCTGGTGGACGGCAGCGCCGAAGCTTCTGCCCCGCCCCGCCCATTCCTGGCCGAGGTGCAGGCAGCGGACTTCATTGCCGACCACAATCTGCACGAGGAAGTGTTTGGTTCGGCTGCCCTGGTCGTCCGTACCGCCTCGGTGGAAGAAACCCTGGCCGTGTTGCGTGCTATCGGCGGTTCACTGACCGTGACGCTGTGGGGCGCCGAAACCGAAAGCGAAGCCACCCGCAGCTTGGTGCGCGCGGCCACGCAAATCGCTGGCCGGGTGCTGTTCGCAGGTGTTCCCACTGGCGTGGCCGTTACCACGGCCCAGCACCATGGCGGCCCCTTCCCCGCGTCGACACAACCCTTCACCACCTCGGTGGGCTATGCGGCGCTGGACCGCTTCCTGCGCCCAGTGGCATTGCAAGATGCACCGGACTGGCTGGTCGCTCGCAAGGGCGTGCCTTGCTAAGTCGGGACTAGCAAGTAAAAGATCGCTGGGCGGCTACACGCTGCCCAGCCCCATGGACCGGGTGATCACTTCCTTCATGATCTCGTTGGTGCCACCGTAGATGCGCTGCACCCGGGCATCGGCATAGGCCCGGGTAATCGGGTATTCCCACATATAGCCGTAGCCGCCATAAAGCTGTACGCAGGCGTCCATCACCTTGCATTGCAAATCAGTGGCCCAGTACTTGGCCATGCTGGCGGTGGCGGTGTCCAAGCTGTCCTTCAGCAGCAGCTCGATGCAGCGGTCCACAAACACCTGGGCAATCTGCACCTCGGTCTGCAGCTCCGCCAACACAAACCGGGTGTTCTGGAACCCGGACAAAGGCTGGCCAAAGACCCGGCGCTCCTTCACATACGCCACCGTACCCTCGATCGCCGACTGCGCGGCTGCCACGGCCGTGATGGCGATTTGCAGGCGCTCCCAGGGCAGCTGCTCCATCAGACAAACAAAACCATGGTTCTCCAAGGCCGGCCCGCCCAGCAGTTGCTCTGGTGCAAGGCGTACATGGTCAAAGAATAGCTCAGCCGTGTCCTGCGCCTTCAGGCCCAGCTTCTTCAAACGTTTGCCCGGCGCAAAACCAGGCATGCCGCGCTGAACCAGAAACAGGCTCGTACCTTTGCCACCTGCCGTTGGATTGGTTTTAGCGGCCACCAGCACCAGATCGGCGTGCCAGCCATTGGTGATGAAGGTCTTGCTGCCATTCAACACATAGCTGCCATCGGCCTGGCGCAAGGCGGTGCACTGCATGCCCTGCAAATCCGAGCCCGCTGCCGGCTCGCTCATGGCAATGGCCCCCACCATGGCACCGCTGGCCATGGCCGGCAGGTATTTATGCTGCTGCTCCGCCGTACCGTAGTGCAGCAGGTAGGGCGCCACTATTTCACTGTGCAGGGTATAGCCAATGCCCGTGGTGCCGGCCCGCGCCAGCTCTTCCATCTGCACAACCGAATACAGCCTGTCGGCACCAGCGCCACCGCATGCCTCGGGCATGGAGGGGCACAGAAAGCCCTGCTCGCCAGCCTTGTTCCACACAGCACGATCTACATAACCCTGCTCCTCCCACTGTGCATGGAAGGGCGCGATTTCCCGGGCGATGAATTTCTGAAAGCTGGCTCGGAAAGTCTCGTGGTCTGAGCTGAAAAGTGTGCGTTCTATCATGCTCTCTAATTTGATATATTTGATACAAAAGAGAAAAATACTACTTTGCAATGTACCCCAGGCCCGACAGTCCCGGCGCCGCCACTTCCTCCATTTAGGTGAAAAGGATCTGGTTAGTCGTCCTCAAACGGGTCGTCATAATGGCGCAATGAGCACCTCTAACGCACCAGCCTCCGCCCGTCCACAGCCCCGATCCCCCACGGATTTGTTTCTGTCATTCACCTGGCTGGCACTGCAAGGGTTTGGTGGCGTGCTAGCCGTGG
>JAPLPK010000149.1 GCA_026400275.1 Burkholderiales bacterium | reverse complement strand
GCCCAGGGTTATAAAAAAGTGATGGTGTTTCTGGATTCCATGCACACCCACGACCACGTGCTGGGCGAGCTGGATGCCTACGCGCCGCTGGTCAGTCCCGGCAGCTACTGCGTGGTGTTTGACACCTTTGTGGAAGACATGCCGCCCAATTTCTTTCTGAACCGCCCCTGGGTCGTTGGCAGCAACCCTAAGACCGCCAGCCGCCAGTGGCTGAAAAGCCACCCCGAATTCACCGTGGACAGCGCGGCTGAGTCGCGCCTGATGGTGACCGTGGCTCCCGAAGGCTTTTTGAAGCGCATCGGGTAATACTCCTGTTTTGATAGCTGCTGGCGTAGGTACTACCTGCGCTGGCGGTATATTTTTCACATGACTGCATGGAGAGGTCTTGTCGCTGCATGCGCCAAGGGCTTTTTTTGATTTGAAACAATACGATCGTAATGTTAAAATTAGGCCATGGCAGAAGCTCACCACCGCAAGAAAGACCCGGACGCCGTACGCGCCAAGTTGCTGAACGCCACGGCCGAGCTGCTCGCGGCCGGCCAGGCCCTGTCCATCGGTGCGGTGGCCGAACATGTAGGCGTTAGCAAGGGGGCTGTGCAGCACCACTTTGGCACCCGCGAGCAACTGCTGGCGGCTATGGCAGATACCTTTCTTACGGCGTTCGATGTCGAACTTGCCGGGCAGATGGGCGTGGGGCCAAGTGCCGCCGCGCAGGCCTACGTCCGGGCTGCGGTGAGCGGAGGCGCGGACCCGGAAGATCTGGCCCACTGGCGGGCGGTGCTGGTGGCGTCGGTGGTGGAGCGGTCGGTGGCGGCCCGGTGGGCCGACTGGGTGGCCGCTGACCGGCGCAAGGACCCGGCACCGGGTATGAATGAAACCATCATGCGCCTGGCGGCCGACGGCCTGTGGCTGTCTGATTTGCTGGGTATATATAAGTTGTCCCCGTCCGACCGTAGTGCGCTCCAGGCCGCTCTGTTGGATTTATCTACCAAAGAGAACCGTCCATGAACGCTTATCTGGCTTTGTCCGCCGCCATCGTGCTTGAGGTGATTTCCACGGCGATGCTCAAGGCATCGGACAGTTTTACCAAGCTGTGGCCAACGCTGGGCGCACTTGTGGGGTTTGCTGCGGCTTTTTACTGCCTGACGGTGGTGTTGCGTACGGTTCCCACCGGGGTTGCCTACGCAATCTGGTCCGGCGTGGGCATCGTGCTGACCGCCGCGGTCTCGTGGGTGGTGTTCAAACAGCGCCTGGATGCGCCTGCGCTGGGCGGCATGGCGCTGATCATTGCCGGCGTGGTGGTGATGAACGTGTTCTCAAAATCCGCGGCGCACTGAGTCGGAGTTTGCTGCGCCCATGAACAAAGGCCCCTCGGGGCCTTTTGTTATGGTGCGTGCGCTGCTTATTGTTGCAGCAGAGACAACACACCTTGAGGCAGCTTGTTCGCCTGGGCCACCATGGCGGTACCGGCTTGTTGCAGGATCTGGGTGCGCGAGAGGTTGGCGGTTTCTTGCGCAAAGTCGGCATCTACGATGCGGCCCTTGGCTGCGGCCAGGTTTTCCACCTGGATGCTGATGTTACTTACCGCACTTTCAAAACGACTCTGCAAGGCGCCCAAGTTGGCGCGTGCCGAGTTGACTTGGTTGATGGCGCTGTCGATCTTCTTGATAGCCACCCAGGCGTCGCGCTGGGTGGTGATACTCAGTGTGTCAATGCCCATGGCATCGGTCGATGTGCTGGTGGCACTCACCTTCGAGCCCATGCTGGTGGCCGCCTCGCCAGTGGTCGACAGCGAGAACCCCGACAAGGTGATGGCGGAGGGGTCGCCATTGCTGTCCAGCTTCGAGGACATCAGGTCTATGCGGTAGGTTTGGTCCGGGTTTTGCGATAGGTAGGCTGTCACCCCAGTATCGGCTGCCTTCCTGTTGATTGCCTCGACCACTTGGCCCATACGCTCCGAGCCTGAACTTGCAACCGGTATCGAACCTAGGTCCACGGAAGTGGAGGCACCAGCGACCGATATAGTCAGGGTGTTAGACGGAATCGAGGTCAGTGTGCTTACAGAACTGGCGTTTACCGCGCTGGCAGACTGGTCGTAGGCATAGGCGATGTGGGACAGGCCTGTAGCAGTGGAGTTGGTTAATGCGCCGAGCGAGGCGACGTCACCGGAGTTGGCGCCGACTTGGAATACGGCTCCGGCGAACGATCCATCAAGAATTTTGGTGCCGTTGAATGTGGTTTGCTTGGCGATCCGATCCACTTCGTCCGTCAGCTGGGAGACTTCAGCTTGCAGTGCCTTACGATCGTCGGCGCTGTTGGTGGCGTTACCGGCCTGCACGGCTAGTTCCCGCATACGTTGCAGCATGTCGCCGACCTTGCCTAACGCGCCTTCAGCCGTTTGTGCCAGCGAGATGCCGTCATTGGCGTTGCGCGAGCCGACGGAGAGGCCGCGGATCTGGGTAGCCATGCGCTCGGAGATCGCCAGGCCAGCGGCGTCGTCCTTGGCGCTATTCACGCGCAAACCTGAAGACAGGCGCTGCATCGAGGTGGCCAGCCCCATGGCATTATTTGCCAGGTTTCGCTGGGCATTGAGCGAATTGATGTTCGTGTTGATCGTTGCAGCCATTGCGAAGCTCCTTGAGAGATGAAAGTTGGCCAAAGCCGGTTCGGATCAGCTCAGCTGGCCAACGACCATGAGCGGTAACTCAATTGTGTTTATTCGAGTCCGTGACAGTCCTTGGATAAGCGGCACAAATCACCGGCTATTTACATGTCCAGCCCTAAAGTTTTGCTGAGGACACCCGAAAACATACTCAACGGGCCTTTTCAATGGTTCGTCATTGAACTCAACCTTTCAGGAGCTTTGAAATGTCCACAACTATCAATACGAACATCAATTCGCTGAACGCTCAGCGTAATCTGATGTCGTCCGCCGGCTCGTTGGCCACGTCTATGCAGCGCCTGTCTTCAGGTTTGCGCGTGAATAGCGCCAAGGACGATGCTGCTGGCCTGGCTATTGCCGAGCGCTTCAACAGTCAGATCAAGGGTCTGACGGTAGGTTCGCGTAACGCCAATGACGGCATCTCGCTGGCGCAAACGGCTGAAGGCGCGTTAGGCAAGGTCGGCGACATGCTGCAACGTATGCGGGAACTGGCTGTGCAGGCTAGTAATGCCACCAACAGCAAGGATGACCGCAAGGCGTTGCAGGCCGAAGTTTCTCAGCTCACCGATGAAGTTGACCGGATCGCCAAGCAAACTACCTTCAACGGCAAGAAGTTGCTAGATGGCTCGTTCGCAGGTGCGGCCTTCCAAGTGGGCGCCAATGCTGGTGACACGATTACAGTGGGTAAGCTAACCAACTCTGCTGCTACCGGGTTGTCACAAGTTGCGTATGGTTTTGATGCCACTGCCAGCGCAGTGGATGCTAGTTCCGTGAGCACCTTGACGTCGATCAACAGCGGAACTTTGAGTATTTCGACGGTCGGGGGCACATCCGTGGATCTGGGGGTGGTTGCTGCTGCCAGCTCTGGTGCAGAGCGTATGGGTCAGGTGGTGGAGGCGATTAACCGTAAAACGGCCGATACCGGTGTGACGGCGTTCCTATCGCAAAACGACTCGGGTACTTACCGTATCGACCTGATGTCGTCCAAGCTAAACACGGACGGCAATGCGGTATCCGCGACATTGACGGGCTTTAGTACGGCGACCACGGGGGTTGCGGCTGGTGCGATGCAAAGTCAACTGAGCGCGACCAGCACAAGTACCGACTCTTTGGGTATTGACACCCTTACGATTGACACGCAGCGTAACGCCTGGGTGGCCATCAAGAAGCTGGACTCGGCGATCAACCAGGTCAATAGCGCACGAGCTCAGTTGGGCGCTTTGCAAAGCCGCTTCGACAGTGCTACCGGCAACATCGCGATCAACGTGGAAAACCTTTCCGCTTCTCGCGGCCGTATTGTGGACGCTGACTTCGCCCAAGAAACCGCTAACTTGTCGCGCACGCAGATTCTGCAGCAGGCCGGTACCGCGATGGTGGCGCAGGCTAACAAGCTGCCGCAAAGTGTGTTGTCCTTGCTGCAATAAGGCTGACAGCACCGTAAATAGGTGCTAAAACGAAAAGGCGGATAAAGGCACCCCCTTTATCCGCCGTTTTGCGTTCCGAAATGCAGGTACAAATATGCCTGTTCGTTTCGTTGTAGCAAGCATCCGTCCTGGAGGTCATCATGGGCATTACATCAACCGGCGTTGGAAGTGGTTTGGACGTCGAGTCCATCATCACCAAACTGGTAGCGTTGGAAAAGCAGCCCCTGACGACGTTGCAGGCCAAGGCGGCGGTCATTCAGACGCAGATTTCCGACTATTCCCAGGTTAAGTCGCTGGTGTCCACCTTGTCGGATGCGGCCTCCAAGATCACGCTAGATAGCGGCTGGAGCAGTGTCAAAGTCAGCTCGTCCAATAGCTCGGTGACTGCGTCAGTCACGGGCTATGCGAGTGCGACCAGCTTCAGTGTGGGTGTGTCCCAGTTGGCGAAAGCCCAGTCTATAGCTTCGACTGCCGTGACGGCCGGCGCTGCATTTGGCACGGCTGGGACGCTGACTTTGCAGACGGGAACCTGGCAGGCTGATAATTCTTTTGTGGCCGGTACTGCCTCCAGCGTATCGGTTGCTGTCACTGCAACTGACACCATGGCTCAGATTGCAACCAAGATCAACGATTCCGGGGCCGGCTTGATTGCCACCGTCTTGACGGATGCCACGGGTGATCGTTTGATGTTGCGCTCTGCTACCACGGGAGCAGCTGCGGGTTTTCGCGTGCAGGTAGCCGATAGTGACGGCACGAATACGGATAGCGCAGGTTTGTCCAAGCTGGGCTTTGATTTGGCGGCGACCACGGCGTACGGCATGGCTGCCAATACGTACCAGGCGGCCCAGAATGCCAAGGCGACTATCAACGGCATTTCGGTGAGCTCGGCTACGAACGCCTTCTCAGGTGTGATTGCTGGCATGACGATTAATGCATCTGCCGTTACTACATCTGATGCGGAAGTATCCAGCACCATTGATAAGACTGCACTGACAACCAATATCCAGGCGTTTGTGGATGCCTACAACGCGGTTAACAAGTATCTTGCCGATGCGACTGCGTATGACGACACGACCAAGAAGTCTGGAGATTTGCAAGGTGACTCCACGGCAATAGGCTTGCGCAACTCATTGCGTTCCGCCATGGCGAGTGGTACTGGAACGAGTACTACCAATGGCTCTGGCACGTATTCGCGTTTGTCGGAAATTGGTATTTCGCTAGGTCGAGATGGCAACTTTACGGTGGATGCCACCAAACTGGGGACGGCTTTGAATACGCCGGACAACGTCAAAGCTTTATTTGCCCAGAAGAATACAAACGTGTCTACCAACGGTATTGCCCGCAAGGTCAAGACCTTTGCCGATGGCTTGCTGGCTTTTGACGGAGGGCTGAATAACAAGTCTGATGCCTTGGCTGCGGCAGTCAAGCGCAACTCCACGGACCAAGACACGGTTACGGCGCGCGCTGCCTCGGTAGAAAAGCGCTTGCGTCAGACTTATACCGCTTTGGATACCAAGATGGCGGGCTTGACTGCCTTGAATTCGTACATCACGCAGCAGGTCACTATTTGGAACGGCAGCAGCAAGTAAGCGTGGCGCTATTGATTGAATCGGTGGGTACTTTTTTAACAATTTGACTTGAGTTTTTTCGTGCCGTGTCGATAACTAATACAACAAGCCCAATGGACGCTACCACCATGTTTACTCCAGTCAGTGCACGCGCAGCTTCTGCATACAAACGAGTTGGTGCACAAACCAGCATCGAAGGCGCAAGCCCCCATCAAGTGATTTGCTTGCTGTTTGAAGCCTTGCTGCGCTCCCTGCAAAGCGCACGCGGTGCCTTGGCGCGCGGAGATATTGAAACCAAAGGCGAGGCGATCGGCAAAGCTGTTCGCATCCTGGAGGAGGGGCTGAAGTCCGGCCTGGATATGGACGCAGGAGGTGAACTGGCCGTGAACTTGAATGGTGTATATAACTACAGTATTTTGCGACTGACGACTGCCAACCTCAAGAACGATGCCTCCTTGATTGAGGAGGTAACCCAATTGATCGTGCCGGTGTTTGATGCCTGGAAAAGCATCAATGTGCCCTCGGTTGGCAACGCTTGAATTTAGACCTATTGCTGGATTTACACCATGTCGCAACTCTTGATTGACTATTACAAAGCCATCGAAGACAGCAGCCACAAGATGCTGCAGGCTGCCCAAGTTGAAGATTGGGATGAGGTAGTGCGTTATGAGGGTGCGTGCGCGGTGCTGATCGAGCAACTGCGCCATCAGTCTTATGCCGAACAGCTAACGCCTGAAGACAAAACAGAAAAGGCTCGCATCATGCAGCGGATCTTGCGCAATGACGCCGAGATACGTTACCTGACAGAGCCTTGGATTCAACAGTTTGAGCATCTGCTGGAGCGCCGGCCCCAGGTGGTTCACTGAAGAGTGGAGGGGCACGGCGCCTGGCGCGTTCGTGAACCCCGGTTATGCAGGTGTCAGACCTGCATATTCATGATGTCGCTATACGCCTGCACCATGCGGTTGCGTACATGCAGAGTCGCCTGAAAGCCAATTTGCGCTTTCTGGATCGCGACCATAGTTTCTTCCAGGCTCACATTGGGGTTCTCCATTTGAACCTCTTGCTGTAGCTGGGTAGCCGTATTTTGCGCATTGCTCACATCTTTCAACGCGCCTTTGAGGGCGGTTGAAAAGCCGGCGCTTTCCACGCCACCCGCAGCTGTGGGGTTGGGGCGGAGGGTTGATCCTGCACGGGGGATCGGGGTGCTCGAAATGGGTGACAAGCGGAGATCCATAGCGATTTCTCCAGGGTAATGGTCCTATGCAGCGATCGTAGCCAGGCGAGCGCGATAGCATTGGGTGAAATGGTGGCCAAAACAGGGGCTTATCACGCTGCTGTTTTAGGGGCTTGGCAGAATAATCACCCCAGTTCGTGGAGCAAGCTCGCGCCATACCGACCCGGAAAGCATGATGTCTGCAGTCGCCGAAATTCCCGTTAGCTCTTCGCCATTTGCTGAAAGATTGGCTAAGCTAGACCGCACCCAGCGTTTGCGCTTGGGGGCAGGGTTGGCGCTGCTGGTCTTGGTGGTCCTTGCCGGTATTCTCATGAGTGGGCGGCAAGAGTACCGCGTGCTGTATACAAATCTGGCGGACAAAGATGGCGGTGCCATCGTGGCCCAACTGAGCCAGATGAACGTACCGTACAAGTACACGGAGGGCGGCGGTGCTATCCTCGTGCCTGCGGACCGAGTGCACGACACTCGTTTGCGCCTGGCTTCCTTGGGTTTGCCTAAATCCTCGGTCTCAGGTTTTGAGATCATGGAAGCGAATCGCTTCGGCATGACCCAGTTTCAAGAGCGGCTGGCCTTTCAGCGTGGCTTGGAGGGCGAGTTGACGCGCTCTATCCAGGCCTTGTCGTCCGTGTCCAGTGCCCGGGTGCATCTGGCGCTGCCTAACCAGAACGGCTTTTTCAGAGAGCAGCAGAAGCCATCCGCTTCCATTTTGGTAAGCCTGAACCCGGGCCAGACCCTGGATCGCGCTCAGTTGGCGGGCATCGTGCACCTGGTTGCTTCCAGTGTGCCCGAGATGCAGCCCAGTGCAGTCAGTGTGCTGGATGACACCGGCAAGCTGTTATCGCAGTCACCTGACGGCGCGGCTGGCGCGGATGCGGAGCAGTTGCAATATGTGCAAAGAATTGAGCAGCAGTACAGCCGTCGCATTCTGGATATGCTTGAGCCGATTGTGGGTCGGCAAAATGTCAAAGCCCAGGTGACTGCCGAGGTGGACTTTTCACAAGTTGAATCCACTGCGGAAATGCACAAGCCCAATCTTTCACCCGACACCAGCGCGGTGCGCAGCCAGCAAGTGGTTGAGTCCGGGGCTGGCGCGGGTTCTGGCAATCCGGCAACGGGCATTCCTGGTGCGACGACCAACCAGCCCCCTGCATCCTCTGCGGCTCCGATCAATGGCGCGTCTTCGCCTCTGACGGTGGCTGGTGCTGGCGCTGCGGGGGCGAATGCAACTCCAGCCAAGCGTGAGTCGGTCACCAATTACGAGGTTGACAAGACGGTACGCGTGGTGCGCGGTGGCTCTGGTTCTATCAAGCGTTTGAGTGCCGCTGTGGTGGTGAACCACATGGCGTCAGAGGATGACAAAGGCAAGCCGACCTCCAAGGCATTGAGCGATCAGCAGATTGAACAGATGACCGCTTTGGTGCGTGAGTCGATTGGCTTCAACAAGGACCGTGGCGACTCCGTGAATCTTATGAATGCGCCGTTCATGGTTGAAGGTGCAGTGGTGGATGACACGCCTCTCTGGAAGCAGCCGCAGGCACTGGAAGTAGCGCGCAGCCTGGCTTGGCCAATTGGGACCGTGATTTTGGCGGCGCTGGTGTTGTTTGGCTTGGTCCGCCCTGGGATGAAAACCATGATGGCGCCCAAGGTAGAGCCTTTGGCGGTGGGCGCTGTGGGGCCGGATGGTTTGCCTGTACTGGCTGGTCCTGGCGGACAGTTGGATGCGATGGTGGCGGAAGATCCTCAGCGCCCCATGTTGATGGGACCCGGCGGCGTGCCCATGCTTGGGCCGACGGACCACCAAGTGCGGCTGGAAGACGCGCGGCAGTTGGCTAGAACGAACTCCACTGCGGTTGCAAATATTGTCCGTGGGTGGATTAATGGGGAATCCAACACTTGAGCGCTATTTACTGAAGGACCACCATGGATGAACAAGGTCTCACCGACGCCGCCATTTTCCTGATGTCCTTGGGTGAAGAGGAGGCGGCCGAGGTTTTTAAACATTTCTCCCCCAAGGAAGTACAAAAGCTGGGGGAAACCATTGCCAAATCCAAAGCGGTCACGCGCGACAAGGTAGATGAGGTGCTCTTGCGCTTCACCAATGCGGCGGCCGCCCAAAGCTTGTTGGTTACCGATACTGGAGACTACGTCAAGGCCGTGCTGCGGCGGGCCTTGGGGGATGACAAGGCTTCCTTGCTGATTGATCGTATCTTGCTGGGTGGCGACGTATCGGGCATCGAAAGTCTGAAATGGATGGATCCGTTGTCAGTGGCGGAGCTTTTGCGCAATGAGCATCCCCAAATTGTGGCGGCCATTTTGGTTCATCTGGACTATGAGCAGTCGGCGGCCATTTTGAAGCAACTGACCGAACGGCAGCGTAATGAGGTGCTGCTCCGGGTGGCAACGCTGGAGGGGATCCAGCCTACGGCGCTGAAAGATCTGAACGAAGTGTTGTTCAAGGTGCTTGCGGGCGGCGACAAAATTCGGAAAACATCCCTCGGCGGTGTCAAAACGGCGGCGGAAATCATCAACTTGCTGGGTGCCAATATCGAAGGTACGGTCATTGAGTCGATCAAGGGCTTTGACTCTGATCTGGCGCAGAAGATTGTGGACAAGATGTTTGTCTTCGACGATGTCATCAAGCTGGACAACAAATCCATCCAATTGGTGCTGAAGGAAGTGGCATCCGAGACCTTGATCGTGGCATTGAAGGGTGCATCTCCCGAGCTGAAGGAAAAGATACTGGCCAATATGTCGAGCCGCGCGGCAGAAACCATGCGCGAGGATCTCGAGTCGCGTGGCCCCATGAGGTTGTCCGAGGTCGAGGCCCAGCAAAAGGACGTGCTCAAAATTGTGCGCCGTTTGGTGGACGAGGGTCAGGTTGTAATTGGATCGGGCGGCGATGACAGCTTTGTCTAAAAGCCGCTCCCATTCGCGCTTTATTCCCAGCGAGGAAATCGGCGCCGTCGCGGAATGGCAATTTGGTTCAGTAGGCGATCCTGTGCTGGTGATCGAGCAGTTGCCAGAGCCCGTGTTGGCGGAGCCGGAAGAGCCAGAGCAGGTGCGCCTTGACCGTGCCTGGGCCGAAGGTCACGACGCTGGATTAGCGCAAGGCCATGCGGAGGCTACCCTCGAAGGTAACCAAAGACTGGATGATTTTGTCCAGAGCCAAGGTGTGGAGACTGCAGAGAAGCTGGCGGAGTTGTTCTCTGCCATGCAGGAGCGGCTCGAACAAGCAGAGCAAGATATTGCCCGCCAGGTTTTGGATCTCGCTTGTAGCTTGGCGCGGCATGTGGTGCGTCGAGAGCTGAGCCTGGATCCTGTTGCATTGATTCCTGTGGTGCGTGAAGCTTTAGATATGCTGGTCATGGACGGTAAGAAGGCGGTGGTCAAGCTCAATCCCCAGGACTGGGCGGTGCTGGAGGCCCCTTTGAAAGAAGCCTTACCCTTGCCTGCAGTTACCTGGCTGACCGACCCATCTGTAGAGCGCGGCGGGTGTCTGGTTGAGTCTGGTGGGATGGTGATTGACGGCACTTTGTCTAAACGCTGGGAGAGGGCCGTAGCCCAATTGGGTTTGGCGTCTGCTTGGGTGGAGCCGGACGATGGCGCGTGAAGATGCGGTCGCCTGGAGTCGTTTCATGGATGATGCATTGCAGCGTGTCCAAGTTGGTACTGTGCTGGAGGCTCGGGGCACACTGACTCGATTGGCAGGCTTGGTGCTTGAGGCTGTAGGTATTCGCGTTCCGGTGGGCTCGCAGTGCAATGTCGTGATGGATGGCGTGGCCCCGGTGTTGGTAGAGGTGGTGGGGTTTTCCAATGATCGGGCCTATTTGATGCCTGCGGGAGATGTTCACGGTTTGTGCAGTGGTGCTAGCGTGGTGCCAGCTCCGCCTTATGTTTCCATTCCACGCTTGGGCGACACGCCGCGTGACGTGGTTGCCGCCGCTGCTGGTGTGCTGCGCTTGCCGCTGGGTGATGGCTTATTGGGGCGCGTAGTGGATGCGCAGGGTGTGCCGTTGGATCACGGCGGGCCTATTCTGGATGTTGTAGCTGAACCCTTAGACCGCCAGCCCATCAATGCTATGGACCGAGATCCTGTGCGGGAGCCACTGGACACGGGTGTGCGCGCCATCAATGGCATGCTGACAGTGGGGCGTGGTCAGCGTATCGGCTTGTTTGCCGGCTCGGGTGTGGGCAAAAGCGTTTTGCTGGGCATGATGGCGCGCTACACCAAGGCGGACGTGATTGTGGTGGGGCTGATTGGCGAGCGGGGCCGTGAAGTCAAGGAGTTCGTCGAGGACATTCTGGGTGCTGAAGGTCGAGCGCGCTCCGTGGTTGTCGCGGCACCTGCAGATGCACCTCCTTTGCTGCGCTTGCAAGGGGCTGCTTATGCGACGGCAGTGGCGGAGCATTTTCGGGACCAAGGACAGCATGTTTTGCTGCTGATGGATTCGTTGACCCGGTTCGCGATGGCCCAGCGGGAGATTGCCCTGGCGATCGGTGAGCCGCCGGCGACCAAGGGTTACCCGCCTTCTTGTTTTGCGAAATTGCCGCAGCTGGTCGAACGCAGCGGGAATGGGCTCAATGGCGTGGGGTCGATCACCGCGTTCTACACCGTATTGTCGGAAGGTGATGACCAGCAGGATCCGATTGCCGATGCTGCCCGCGCTATTTTGGACGGCCATATCGTGCTGTCACGATCCTTGGCCGAGGCGGGACACTTCCCTGCGATTGACATCGAGCAGTCTGCATCTCGCGTCATGCACAACGTGGTGACACCTGAGCATTTTGAGTTGGCAAGGCGTTTTCGTGTCATTAATTCGCGGTATCAGAAGGGGCGAGATCTTCTGCAAATTGGTGCCTATGCCATGGGTTCGGATCCTGGTTTGGACGAGGCTATCCGTTTGAACGAGGGTATGACGGAGTTCTTGCAGCAAGGTATGTATGCCTCCAGTACGCTGGAGCAAAGCGTGCAGGGTATGGATCGCGCCATTGCGCGCCAGGCGGCCGCTCGATGACGTTGCTAAAGACCTTGGCCGTGGCGGTGAATGTTGCCAGCACTAAGCGAGATGCTGCAAGTCAGGCGGTTGGGCATGCGCAGCAACGCTATATTGCGGCCCGCGATCAGTTGCATCAACTGGAAACCTACGCCAAGGAGACGGAAGACCGCTGGATGACGCAAGCGCAGACTTGTGCTGTACCTGAGTTGATGCGTCACCACTACCAGTTCATGGAGCGGCTGGAACAAGCCATGCAAATGCAGCGAGGCATGCTGGCCGAGGAGGCTCGGCGCGTTGATGTCGTAAAAAAGCAGTTGGCTGAAGCTGAAATACGTTTGGCGACGCTGAAGCAGATATGTCTTAAAAAGCAGCAAGAGGTGGATCGTGCGCAGAGCCGTCGTGAGCAAAAGCAAACCGATGAGTTTGCTGCGCAGCGCTTTGGAAAATCGGTAGATCAACAGTTTGGCGAGGTAACTTTATGAGCATTGAAAGCGTTTCAGCAATTCCGGTGCCCAGGGTTGCCGAGGCTGTGCCCGGCGCAGCAAAATCCACCGCGCCGGAGAAGGAGCCCAAAGGGTTCTCTGACGTCATGAATGGCCTGGATGCTGGCGAAGATGATGCACCTTCGGATCAGGCGTCACAGACCGAGGGCGCAAAAGACGCGGACTCGGTCGGTGATAAAAAGGCAGCCAAAAAGCTGCCTAGCAAAAAAATCATGGCCGACGGTGCTGCGCCTGACGCGGCCATGGTGATTGCCAGCTTCATCCAGCCAACAGTGCCGCCTACCAACGCTGCCCCCGTCGATGCTGCCGTAACGCAGGATGGCATGGCTGCAGAGTCGCTCGCCTTGGTCGCGAATGCTGGGGGGGGGGCTGCGACCGCTGCGGCAGATGTGCGTTCGCAGGCTTTGGCTGTGGATGCGCGGGCCAATTCTGTCGGTTTGGCCAACTATGCGTCGGTATTCGAGCAGATCCAGAGTCGCATGGCGAAGAGGGATTCATCGTCCGTCGAATTGGCGCAGTCTGCCCAGCCGGGCGCTGAGGTTGGTTTAAAAGGGGGGGCAAAACCCACGCTGGGTACTGCGGCTGCGGATGCCCGGTCAGATCGTTTGAGTAGTCTGGGGAGCGGTGCTTTCGTGTTGCCTGTTGCTGAGCTTTCTGCAATGCAGGCCGTTACGGACGCCACTGAGGCGCTGAAGCTTGCCTCGGTGGATACGAAGATCGGTGAAGCGGGCAAGTCCTCAGAGGGGATGCATGCCCCGCAGCATTTCACCCCAACCGTTCAGTTTGAGAGCACATCCAAATCTGTGGATCTATCTCAGGCGAGTCCGGAGAGGGCCGTTGCGGACCAGGTCAGCTATTGGATTTCACAAGGGGTGCAGAATGCGGAGCTGACGTTCAATGGGGTGGACTCTCAACCTGTGGAGGTCCATATTTCTTTGTCTGGCAACGAGGCCCACGTTGCTTTCCGTTCGGACCAAGCTGAAACCCGTGATTTTTTAACTGGTGCATCCGGGCATCTGAAGGACCTGTTGCAAAGCGAGGGTATGGTGCTTTCGGGAATGTCGGTCGGCTCATCCGGCGCAGAAAACTCAGGTGCCCGCGAGCGTAGAGCGCCGTCAGAAACTGCACAACGCAATACGCGACAGGCGCGTGAAGAGGTTGTGGTCAGACCTGTTGCCCTACCCAGGGCCTCGGGGCGCGCTGTCGATCTTTTTGTCTAGCGCAGGCCTATGGGCCGGTAGCGATACGATTGCAGCTGTTTTTCGGCGCTTATCTGGCTATCGCATATTTTGTGTGGCTCAATAATGGGCCCATACGATTGAATTGATGTTGAGGATCAATCGATGTTGATCCTATCTGGAAGGAATTATTGTGTCTGCACCTGCTGCCGCTGATGCAACTGCGCCCAAGCCCAAGGGTAAAAAAATGATCGTCATCATTGTGGCGGTTGTGTTGATCTTGGTCTTGGCGGGTGGCGGTTGGTTTTTCTTTTTACGCCATTCTGCGACTGCAGAAGATGGTGAGGAAGCTGCGCCGGCGGCGCATGCCGAGGCCAAGCATGGGGCGCCACCCGTATTTCTGCCCATGGACAATATGGTTGTGAATTTGGCTGATCCTGGCGGTGAGAAGTTTGCCCAGATCGGTGTCACGATCGGAGTGGATGATCAGCATGTGTCGGATGCTGTGAAAGCTTATTTGCCAAGCATACGCAGTGCGATTTTGTTACTTATCTCGCAGCGAACATCGGACGAGCTGTTGAGTAAAGAAGGCAAAGAGAAGCTGGCGCGAGACATATTACGCGAGGTTTCTACTCCACTTGGTTATGAGGTTGAAGACACGGATGCTGAAGAGGCCGCGGCTGATGCCCCAAAGAAGAAGGCCTCCAAAAAGAAGCGCGCCGCACCGGCCAATCCCATACAGAGTATTCTTTTTTCAAGTTTTATCATCCAATGATGGCTGACCACGGAGTCACTTCATGAGTGAATCATTCTTATCGCAAGAAGAGGTTGATGCCCTGCTCGAAGGGGTGACCGGCGAAAGTCAAAAAGCGGCTGAAGAGGTTTTCGAGACTGGGGAGATTCGTAACTACGATATCTCCAGCCAGGAGCGAATTGTCCGTGGTCGGATGCCCACCATGGAAGTGGTCAATGAGCGCTTCGCTCGAAACTTTCGCATTGGTTTGTTCAACTTCATTCGCAGGAGCCCCGAGGTATCCGTTGGTACCGTGTCGGTTCGGCGTTATAGCGCTTTTCTGCGTGAGTTGGCGGTGCCAACCAATTTCAATATCATGGCCATTCGCCCTTTGCGCGGCAGTGGCCTGATTGTGTGCGAGCCGTCTTTGGTCTTTGGTGTCATCGACACCTTGTATGGTGGCGTCGGTAAATTCCAGACCCGCATCGAGGGGCGTGAATTTTCCATGACTGAACAGCGTGTGATCAACCGCTTGGTTGATGTGATCTGCGCCGAGTACAAGAAAGCCTGGCACGGCATATATCCGCTGGAACTTGACTATCAGCGCTCGGAGATGCAGCCTCAGTTTGCCAATATTGCGACACCTAGTGAAATTGTGGTTTCCACGGTGTTCCAGCTGGAAATTGGAGACATCGCCGGCGCTATTCATATTTGCATGCCGTATTCCACACTGGAGCCGATACGCGATGTGCTGTATTCGTCTACCCAGGGTGACTCCGTCGAGGTGGACCGTCGCTGGATAACCTTGCTGAGCCGGGAGATCCAGGCCGCCGAAGTGACTCTGGTGGCCGAGCTGGCTCAGGCGGAGGCAACTGTGGAGCAACTGCTGAGTATGAAGCCGGGAGACTTCATCGAGCTGGAGCGAGAGCCGCGGATTCGGGCCTCCATTGGCGGCGTACCTATATTTGAGTGCCAGTATGGAACGCACAATTCAAAGTACGCGATCCGTATTGAAGAGTGCTTACGCGGTAACGAAAGCAATGTCCCGGGAGAATTAAATGGCAACGGATGAAAAACCAGAAGACGACGATCCGATGGCCGCTTGGGCGGAAGCTCTGGAAGAGCAAAAAGTCTCGGATACGAAGGTAGAGGGCGATGACCAAGGTGGCCCTTTGTTTGGCGGTGGCGCGGCAGTAGGCAAGGATGGCACCTCCCAAGACATTAATATGGTCTTGGATATTCCTGTGACCCTGTCGGTTGAGTTGGGGCGCACCAAGGTTCCTATTAAGTATATTTTGCAATTGGCCCAGGGCTCTGTGGTTGAGCTGGATGCGCTTGCGGGAGAGCCTATGGATGTGTTGATCAACGGCTATTTGATTGCGCAAGGCGAGGTTGTGGTGGTCAACGATAAGTTCGGCATTCGGTTGACGGACGTGGTCACGCCTTCCGAGCGGTTGAAGCGTTTGAGCAAGGGGTAATCCATATGATGGGTCAGACCTTGCTCGTAGTTGTGCTGTTTGTCGCCTTGTTATCAATGGTACCGTTGGCGATCAAATGGATGCAGCGGCGTGTGGGCGGAGGTTTACCCGTCAATGTGAGTGGTTCCCGCTTGGTGTCTGTAGTGGCCGTTGGCCCGCAGCAAAAGGTGGTTACTGTTGAAGTTGGCCCGGACAATGCGCGGACTTGGCTGGTTCTGGGGGTTACGACCCAAAATATTACCTGTCTGCACAGCGCGCCTCTCGTGGCGTCACAGCCAAGCTATGCGGCTGTGGCGTCTTCATTGCATGACCAGGGCGTAGGCGGTGTTTAAGGTGCGCTTGTTTCGATTTTGGTTGTTCTGGGCTTGCCTTTTCGGCGTCGGCCTGCTGCCGGGTCGGGCATTTGCGCAGGCGGGTACCTTGCCGTTATTGATTGGTGCGCCGGGGCAGGGTGTAAGTTACTCCGTGCCGATACAGACATTGCTGTTCTTTACTGCGCTGTCTTTTTTGCCCGCCATTTTGCTCATGATGACCGGCTTCACGCGTATTGTTATCGTGTTGTCATTGTTGCGACAGGCCTTGGGTACGCAGTCCACTCCCCCTAATCAGATTGTGGTGGGCTTGTCTTTGTTTTTGACATTCTTCGTTATGGGGCCGACATTTGACCGCGTCTACCAAGATGCGTACCTGCCATACACAACCAATGCACTCACGTTTGAGCAAGCCGTAGACAAGGGCGAGGCGCCTGTACGTCAGTTCATGTTGAAGCAAACACGACAGTCAGATTTCGCTTTGTTCGCCAAGCTCGCCCGTCTCGCACCAAGCGTCACCTCTGAAACTGCACCACTACGTGTTTTGGTGCCCGCATTTGTTACCAGCGAGCTGAAGTCCGCATTTCAGATCGGTTTCATGATTTTCATCCCGTTCCTGGTGATTGATATTGTTGTGGCCAGTGTATTAATGTCATTGGGGATGATGATGCTGTCCCCTGTATTGGTGGCATTGCCCTTCAAGTTGATGCTGTTTGTGCTGGCCGATGGGTGGAACTTGTTGATTGGCTCTTTGGCGGCCAGTTTTGTGCAGTAACCTAAGGTCTTTATGAACTCTCAAATGGTGCTGACCATGGGGCAAGAAGCCTTGTGGCTGCTATTGTTGGTGTCGTCACCGGTTCTGGCTGTGGTTCTGGTCGTCGGCTTGGTGGTCAGCATCTTTCAGGCGATTACGCAGATTCACGAGGCAACCTTGTCGTTTGTCCCTAAGCTGATTGCTGCGATGTTGACCTTTGCCATTGCTGGGCCATGGATGTTGACGACCTTGGTGGATTACATCCGCAGGACAATTGAGTCCATTCCGACGCTGGTTTTGTAAGCTGGGGTTGTTCCGGTGATCACGTTTACTGAAGCGCAGCTTGCGGCTTGGCTGTCGCCCATCGTATGGCCCTTCCTGCGAGTTCTGGCTCTGTTCAGTGTCGCGCCGGTTTTCTCAATTCGTTCCATTCCCCAGCGGGTAAAAATCGGCTTGGCATTTTTTGTGGCCTTCGCCGCGCAAGCCGGGTTGGTGGGCCAACCGTTGGTGAGCTTGAATAGTCCACAGGCCTTGGGTGCCGTGGTGCAGCAGGTTGGCGTGGGTTTGTCGATTGGTTTTGCGGTGCGGTTGGTGTTTACTTCGGTGGAGCTGGCCGGGGAGTTGGTAGGCTTGCAAATGGGTTTGAATTTCGCTTCATTTTTTGATCCTTCCAGCAATGCCCAGGTCAGCGCTGTGTCCCGTTTCATGGGGCACATGTCGACTTTGTTGTTTGTGGTTATGAATGGGCACTTGATCGTCTTGATGGCGGTGATCAAGAGCTTTGAGCGCTTCCCGGTGGATGGCAATTTTTTTGACACTCTACAGCACATTAAGTTGTACGCGCTGGGATCCGGCTTGTTTTCTAGTGCCCTGTGGATTGCTCTACCCATGATAGGTATGCTGCTGTTTGTCAACTTGGCCATGGGAGTTATTTCCCGTGTCGCGCCACAGATGAACATCTATTCCATAGGTTTCCCAGTCACGTTGACTATGGGGCTGGTGGGCGTCACTATTACTTTGCCCATGTTGGACCAACCTGTTATGGCGTTGATGGAAAAGGCCATCGACTTGTTCACCGCCAAATGACAGTCAGTTGGGGGCGCTACTAAACTAGATTGTTGCGAATTGCGTAAACAGTGAGCTCTGCGTTGTTTGCCAGCTTTAGTTTTTCCAGGACGCGGGTTCGATACACACTGACAGTTTTGGGGCTCAGTAGCAATTCTTCGGCAATATCTGATAACCGTTTGCCTGAGGCAATTTTCACCAATGTCTGCATCTCCCGTTCGGAGAGGGCGGCATGTGGCAGCTCCAGCAGGGGTTTGGACAGGCTGTCAATCAGCATCTGAGAAACCTCGGGAGTTACATATTTGCGACCCATCATGATGGTTCGAACCGCCTGCACTAGCTCTTCCGGGTCTCCCGCCTTGTTTAAGTAGCCTTGCGCACCGGCGCGCAGGCAGCGTAAGGCGTACTGGTCTTCGGGGAACATGGAAACAACCAGTACCTTTATGGGTGAATCGGTTTCGCGCAGGCTGGCCAGCACCTCCATGCCGCCGCGTCCGGGCATATTCAAATCGAGTACAAGCACATCACATGCCGTGGTGCGCAGTAGTTCACGTACCTCGGCGTAGCTCGCCGCCTCTCCCGTGACCTGGATATCGACAGATTCGGACAGCATATCTCGTATGCCGCGTCGGACCATAGCGTGGTCGTCGCATAGAACTACATGGATCATGGGGGCTTCCCTACTCGCATTTCTGTCGGATCTTGAGGTAGGGGAACTGACAAAATAATCGACGTACCAACTCCTCCGCGGTTGCTGATGTCCAGCCATCCTCCCACGGTTTTGGCTCTTTCATGCAGTCCCCGGAGGCCAAATGCTTTGGGCTTTTCCAGGAAGGATTTGTTGAGGCCTTTGCCATTGTCTGCCACCTCCAGTGTCAATACGCCCTCTTCGTCAGTCAGCTCTATGCTGACTGCGCTGCATTCTGCATGCTTGGAGATATTGGTAAGAGCTTCCTGCGCTGTGCGGTAGGCTACAAGTTGTATGTCTTTGTTGACATGCATCTTGTCGCTGGTCGCATGTATTGAAGTCGCAATGCCTGTCCGTTTCTGGAAGCTGTGAGCAAGCCACTGGACTGCGGCTACCAATCCCTGGTCGAGAATGGGCGGGCGCAGATTCATCATGATGCGTTGGCTGGCACCCAAAGCGTGCTGCAACATTTCTAGTGCTGAGCCAATATGTCCTCGGGATGGGGCGTCTTTGTGGTGTCGAGCCAGCCAAGCCAAGTCCATTTTTACTGCGGCTAAAGCTCCGCCAATATCATCATGTACTTCACGCGCAATAGCCGCGCGCTCTTGCTCGATGGACGATTGCAGGTGCTCGGCGAGCT
>JAPLPK010000106.1 GCA_026400275.1 Burkholderiales bacterium | reverse complement strand
CCCTGCCGCGCCGAACGTGCTGCTCACCGGCTTCGAGCCCTTCGAGCAAGATCCGCTGAACCCGTCCTGGGAAGTCGCGCGCGCGCTGGACGGCTGGCAGTGCGCGGGTGCCACGGTGCGCGCCGTGCAGCTGCCCTGTGTGTTTGGTGAAGCCATCACGCGGCTGGACCAGGCCCTGCAGCAATGGCAGCCCACGCTGGTGCTCTGCCTGGGCCTGGCCGGTGGGCGCGCTGCGCTCACACCCGAGCGCGTGGCCATCAATGTGGACGATGCCCGCATCCCCGACCACGCGGGCCGCCAGCCGGTGGATGTGCCGGTGGTGGCGGGCGGGCCGGCGGCTTATTTCTCCACCCTGCCCATCAAGGCCATGGTGCGCGACATGCTGGCCCAGGGCGTTCCGGCGGCGGTGTCCAACACGGCGGGCACCTTTGTCTGCAACCATATTTTTTATGCGCTGATGCACCGCCTGGCGCAGGCTGGCGGCACAGCAAGAGGCGGCTTCATGCATGTACCCAGCTTGCCCGCACTGGCGGCCTTGCACCCCGGCATGCCCAGCATGGCGCTGGAAACCCAGGTGCGCGGTGTGCAGCAGGCCATACAGACAGCACTGGCCGTGCACGAGGATGTGCGTGAAACCGGCGGCCAGCTGCATTAAACCTAGAAAAAGCAGTTGACCGCTTATGAACGTTTGGAAAGCCGCATGGCCATTACAGATTCGCACCACCTAGTGACTCACCTGTTCGGTGAACCACGCTACACCCCCGATTGCACCACTGGAGCCACGTCTGGGGTCGTTGCTCCGCCTAGCGGGCAGGAGCCCGCTGCGTTGTCCCGCCTACCCAGCCACGGCCCCAGCGGCACACTCGGGCGTGTCCAACTGCTTTTCCTAGGTTGACCCATTTACGAGACCACGATGATGAAAATTGATTTGAACAGCGACCTGGGCGAGAGCCTGGGCGCGTGGACCATGGGCGACGACGCCGCCATGCTGCAGATCGTCAGCAGCGCCAACGTGGCCTGCGGCTTCCACGCCGGCGACCCGGCTGGCATCTTGGCCACGCTGCGCGCTGCCGCCGCACGCGGCGTGGTGGTGGGCGCCCATGTGGCCTACCCGGACTTGCAAGGCTTTGGCCGCCGCGCTATGGACGTGGCCAGCGCCGACCTGGTGGCCGATGTGGTCTACCAAATCGGCGCGCTGCAAGGCCTGGCCCGGGCTGCTGGCACCACGGTGCGCTACGTCAAACCGCACGGCGCGCTGTACAACACCATTGCCCAGGACGCGCGCCAGGCCCAGGACGTAATCAACGCCATTCTGGCCATAGACCCCAGCCTGGTGCTGGTGGCGCTGGCCGGCGCACCCCTGGTGCAGTGGGCGCGCGACGCCGGCCTGCGCGTGGTGGCCGAGGCCTTTGCCGACCGCGCCTACACGCCCAGCGGGGCATTGGTGTCGCGCCGCGAAAAAGGTGCCGTGTTGCACGACCCCGAAGCCATCGCCCAGCGCATGGCGCGCCTGGTGCGCGAGGGCGTGGTCGAGGCCATCGACGGCAGCCTGGTGCGCATCGAGGCCGACTCCATTTGCGTGCACGGCGACAGCCCGGATGCGGTGGTCATCGCCCGCCAGCTGCGCGCGCGCTTCGAGCAGGACGGCATCACCATCACCTCGTTCGTAGCCCCGTGATGCGCTTCCTACCCGTTAACCTGGATGCGCTGCTGGTCGAGCTGGACGACCTGGACCAGACCCTGGCCTTGCTGGCCTCGCTGCAGCGCGAGCCCTTGCCCGGCGTGGAAGAGCTGGTGCCTGCCGCGCGGACTATTTTTGTGCGCTTTCGCCCCTCGGCCACCAGCGCAGACAAGCTGGTGCAGAACATCGCTGGCCGTGACATCTCGCAGCGCGCCGAGCGCAGCAGCACCCTGGTCGAGATACCGGTGCAGTACGACGGCGAAGACCTGGCCGAGGTCGCGCAGATGCTGGGCACCACGCCAGAGGAAGTCGTGCGCCGCCACACCGGCAGCGAGTACACCGTGGCCTTCACCGGCTTCGCGCCCGGCTTTGCTTACCTCAGCGGCGGCCACCCCAGCCTGAACGTGCCACGCCGCAGTACGCCGCGCACCCGTATTCCCGCCGGTGCCGTGGGCCTGGCGGGAGCTTTTAGCGGCGTCTACCCGCAGGCCAGCCCCGGTGGCTGGCAGATCATCGGCGTGACACCGGTGGCGATGTGGGACCTGGCCCGCGCCCAGCCTGCGCTGCTGCAGCCCGGCTACCGTGTGCGCTTCGTTGATATTGCTACACAAATAGGAGCTGCTCGCGCAGGTATTACCTGCGCTGGAGGCCTAAAAGACTTACAACCTTCTCAACGTACCCGTGACAGCTTGGCTCCCGGTCAAAGTGCGCTGCAAGTGCGCGCCACAGGTCTGCAAACCTTGTTCCAGGACCTGGGCCGCCACGGGCAGGCAGGGCAGGGCGTGTCCGCCTCCGGCGCCATGGACCCCACCGCGCTGAAGGCTGCCAACCGCCTGGTCGGCAACGCCAGCAATAGCGCTGCGCTGGAGACCGTGGGCGGTGGCCTGCAGCTGCAAAGCCAGGGCGAGAACGTGGTGGCCGTCACCGGTGCCGACGCGCCGCTGACCGTGACCACCGCCGCAGGCCGCCGCTGGTCCGTGCCGCGCTACCAGGCCGTGGCCCTGGCCGATGGCGACACCCTGGCCGTGGGCCAGCCCGAGGCCGGCGCGCGCTGTTATGTAGCTGTGCGTGGCGGCTTCGATCTGCCACCGGTGATGGGCAGTTGCGCCACCGACACCCTGGCCAACGTGGGCCCGGCGCCGCTGGCTGCTGGCGATGTCCTGGGTGTGCGCCCAGCACCAGCCAGCATGGTGGTGGGCGCTGTTGAGTTGCCACCCGAAGACCTGCCCACGCTACAACAAGAGGTGGTGCTGGACGTGGTCATGGGCCCGCGCACCGACTGGTTTAGCGCCGCAGCCGTAGAGCGCCTGGCGGCCCAGCGCTGGCAGGTTACCGCCCAGTCCAACCGCGTCGGCCTACGCCTGGCCGGTGAGGTCCCCTTGGACCGCGCCACCACCGGCGAGCTGCCCAGCGAGGGCACGGCCCTGGGGGCGCTGCAGGTGCCACCCAGCGGCCAGCCTGTGCTGTTCCTGGCCGACCACCCTCTCACCGGCGGCTACCCGGTGATCGCCTGTGTGGCGCCGTACCACCTGGACCGCGCGGGGCAGATCCCTGTGGGGGCCTGGCTGCGCTTTAACCCTATCCGAACATTTGCAGAGCTAACGCCTGGCGTTTGAAAGAGTTCCACATGAAAAAAGTCCTAATTGCGAACCGAGGCGAAATCGCCGTCCGCATCGCCCGCGCCTGTGCCGACTACGGCGTGCAGTCGGTGGCCGTCTACGCCAATGCCGACATCGACGCGCTGCACGCATGCATGGCCGACGAAGCCTATGGCCTGGACGGCGACCGCCCGGCCGACACCTATCTGAACATGGACAAGCTGCTGGAGGTCGCGCGCAAGAGCGGCGCCGACGCGGTGCACCCCGGCTACGGCTTCCTGTCCGAGAACCAGGCTTTTGCCCAGGCGGTGATCGACGCCGGCCTGGCCTGGATCGGCCCCTCGCCCAGCACCATTGCCCAGCTGGGCGACAAGGTGCAGGCACGCAAGATCGCGCTCAAGGTGGGAGCACCCCTGGTGGTCGGTACGCCCGACCCGGTGAAGGACGCCAGCGAGGTGCTGGCCTTTGCCGAGCAGCACGGCCTGCCCATCATCATCAAGGCGGCCTTTGGTGGCGGCGGCCGGGGCATGAAGATCGCCTGGCGCATGGACGAGGTGGCCGAGCTGTTCGAATCCGCCGTGCGCGAGGCCGTGACCGCCTTTGGCCGGGGCGAATGTTTTGTGGAGCAGTTTCTGGACAAGCCGCGCCACATCGAGGCCCAGGTGCTGGCCGACACCCACGGCAATGTGGTGGTGCTAGGCACGCGCGACTGCTCGCTGCAGCGGCGTAACCAGAAGCTGGTGGAAGAGGCACCGGCACCGTTTTTGAGCGACGCGCAGCGCGAGCGCATCCACAGCTCGGCGCGCGACATCTGCGCGGCGGCGGGCTACGTGAGTGCCGGCACGGTGGAGTTTTTGCTAAGCCAAAGCGGCGCTATCTCCTTCCTGGAGGTGAATACGCGTCTGCAGGTGGAGCACCCGGTGACCGAGCAGACCACGGGCGTGGACCTGGTGGTGGAGCAGCTGCGCGTGGCCGATGGCCTGCCGCTGTCCATCACGCAGACGCCGGCACCGCTGGGCCATTCCATCGAGTTCCGCATCAACGCCGAAGACGTGGGCCGGGGCTTCTTGCCCACGCCCGGCCCGGTGCTGCGATTCGATGCGCCGTCTGGCCCCGGCGTGCGGCTGGATACGGGCGTGTTGTCTGGCTCCGTGGTGCCGGGCACGTTCGATTCGCTGATGGCCAAGCTGATCGTCACCGGCGCCACCCGCGAACAGGCGCTGGCCCGCGCCCGCCGTGCGCTGCGCGAGTTCAAGATCGAGGGCGTGGCCTCGGTGCTGCCCTTCCACCGTGCAGTCATCTCGCACCCGGACTTTGTCGGCGCTGATGGCTTCAAGGTGCATACCCGCTGGATCGAATCCGACTTCGCCGCGCCGCTGGCCGAGTCGCTGAAAGCGCAAGCCCGTGCCGAGCCCCAGATCGACAGTAGCCTGCTACGCACCGCCCTCGAGATCGACGGCCGCCGCGTGCTGCTGGGCCTGCCGGCCGTGCGGCGGCAGGGGTTGGCGAATGCCTCCGGCAGCGCCGCGCACAGCAGCGCGCCCGAGGCAGCGGTAGACGCCAGCGCCGTCAGCTCGCCCATCGCCGGCAATCTGCAGGCCTGGAAGGTCGCCGAGGGCGACGCGGTGCAAGAGGGCGACGTGATCGCCGTCATGGAAGCCATGAAGATGGAGATG